>NZ_KI973289.1:2012497-2443686 GCF_000534735.1 Enterobacter sp. MGH 4
CACTCGGAACCAATAAAATTGGTGGGTCGTGCAGGATTCGAACCTGCGACCAATTGATTAAAAGTCAACTGCTCTACCAACTGAGCTAACGACCCGAGTGGTGGGTGATGACGGGCTCGAACCGCCGACCCCCTCCGTGTAAAGGAGATGCTCTACCAACTGAGCTAATCACCCACTCTGTACTGCCGGAACTGCTTTAAGTGGTGGGTCGTGCAGGATTCGAACCTGCGACCAATTGATTAAAAGTCAACTGCTCTACCAACTGAGCTAACGACCCACTTTTGCGCTGCTTTCACGTTGTTTGATATCCCGTGGCAACGGCGGCATATATTACTGATTTAAGAATTCTGCGCAACAAAAATTTCGATGAAGATCACTTAACTGCTTAGGAATCATGCTGCACGACCAGAAATAACGCGATTTCTGGTCATGCGATAATCAACCCATCGAACTCAAACGTTTTTGCGCTTGTTTGGCGCCGTCTGTACCCGGGAATTTCGCAACCACCTGCTGATAAACCGCTTTGGCTTTTGCAGTGTCGCCTTTGTCCTGCATGATCACGCCGACTTTATACATCGCATCCGGCGCTTTCGGTGATTTCGGGTAATTTTTCACCACAGAGGCAAAATAAAACGCCGCATCATCCTTTTTACCCTTGTTGTAATTCAACTGACCCAGCCAGTAGTTCGCATTTGGCTGATAAGTAGAATCAGGGTACTTCTTAACGAAGTTCTGAAACGCAACGATAGCATCGTCCTGGCGCGATTTGTCCTGTACCAGGGCAATGGCCGCGTTATAGTCCGTATTCGCGTCACCGCTTTGTACAGGCGCTCCAGACGACGCGGAGGCATCTGCCGCAGGTGCAGGCGTCGCCGCACCGCTTTGATCGCCTGCTGCGGGCTGTGCAGCCGCACCGCCGCTGCTCAGGCTATCCATCTGCGACAAGATTTGCTTCTGGCGTTCCACAACCTGATTAAGCTGATACTGACTCTCCTGGATCTGACCACGAAGGGAATCGATATCGTTCTGGTTGTCAGAAAGTTGCTGCTGGAGTTGAGTTAAAAGCTGGCTGTGAGCGTTAGAGATACGCTCGAGTTGAGTGACCCGGTCTTCTACCGAGCCTGAGCCGACACTACTGATTGGTGCCTGAGCAAAAGCGGCCCAGGGGGCCGCTATTCCAACCAGTAACGACAGACTCATCAGATGATGTCTGAAGTTACTGCTCATGCAATTCTCTTAGTAAACGAGTACGGCACGACGGTTTTTGGAGTAAGCCGCTTCGTCGTGACCCAGTACTGCTGGTTTTTCTTTACCGTAAGAAACGATGGAGATCTGGTCAGCAGAAACGCCTTTACCCTGCAAATACATTTTAACAGCGTTTGCACGACGTTCACCCAGGGAGATGTTGTACTCCGGAGTACCACGTTCGTCCGCGTGACCTTCTACGGTGACTTTGTAAGACGGGTTGCTACGCAGGAAGTTTGCGTGCGCATCCAGCATCGCAGCGAAGTCAGAACGGATGTCGTATTTATCCAGATCGAAGTAAACGATGTTGTTCTGCTGTAACTGCTGCATCTGAAGACGCGCTTGCTCTTCAGAAGACATATTGCCATTGCCGTTAGCGTCCATACCGGTGCCGGCACCCATCATGCCTTCGCCGCTCTGGTCATTGCTTGCGTTCTTGTTAGAAGAACACGCTGCGATTGCCATAACAGGCAGAGCGATCATCAGCCCCTTCAGCACTTTGTTCAGTTGCATTTCTAAGATTCCTTTAGTAATCAATTAATTATTATTACAGATACGGCGACCAGGCAGGTGATTTTACCTGTCCATCAGTTGCCGGAAGACGCGCTTTGAAACGCCCATCTGTAGAAACCAGATTCAGCACGGATCCCATCCCCTGAGAAGAGCTGTAGATTACCATGGTGCCGTTAGGTGCCAGACTTGGCGTTTCATCCAGGAACGTTGACGACAGTATTTGTACGCCTCCCGTTACCAGATCTTGTTTGGCAATGTGCTGCTGACCACCCGCAGTGCTGACCATTACCATTGTTTTACCATCGGCACTGACGTCAGCATCCTGGTTCTGAGAACCTTCCCAGGTAATACGCTGCGCTGCTCCGCCGTTGATATTCACTTTATAAACTTGTGGACGACCTGCCTGGTCGGACGTAAAGGCCAGATTCTGGCTGTCCGGGAACCAGGTTGGTTCAGTGTTATTGCTACGACCATCCGTGACCTGACGGATCTGACCAGAACCAATATCCATTACGTACAGGTTCAGGCTACCGGTTTTAGACAGGGCAAAGGCCAGTTTGGTACCGTCCGGAGAGAACGCAGGTGCACCGTTGTGACGTGGGAATGACGCAACCTGACGAACAGCACCGTTAGAGAGCGTCTGGATGACCAGCGCGGAGCGGCCGCTTTCGAAGGTGACATACGCCAGCTTAGAGCCGTCCGGAGACCATGCCGGAGACATCAGCGGCTGCGGTGAACGGTGTACGGTGAACTGGTTGTAACCATCGTAGTCAGAGACGCGCAGCTCATAAGGGAACTGGCCGCCGTTGGTCTGTACCACGTACGCGATACGGGTACGGAACGCACCTTTAATACCGGTCAGCTTCTCAAACACTTCGTCACTCGCCGTATGGCCAGCGTAGCGCAGCCACTGCTTGTTCACTTTATACGTGTTCTGAGCCAGAACGGTACCCGGCGCACCGCCGGTATCAACCAGCTGATACGCAACGTTATAGCCGCCGTCTGGTGCAGGCGTAACCTGACCGACAACTACCGCATCAATACCCAGCGCAGACCATGCAGCAGGCTGAACGTCCTGCGCAGTACCCGGCTGCTGAGGCAGGCGGGAACGATCTAATGGGTTAAATTTACCGCTGTTACGCAGGTCAGCTGCAACAATGCCGCCAATATCTTCAGGCGCAGCGCCCGGGCCTGCCCACTGGAACGGAACGACACCAATCGGACGCGCCGAGTCCACCCCCTGGGTGATCTCGATACGTACTTCTGCGTGCAGTACAGCTGCCCACAGCATTAAAAAACTAACTGCTACACGTAATGCCTGCTTCATCATATCTCCCTTATCTGGGTAACCTTACCCACGATAATTTAGCAGAATGTTAACAAACCCAAATAGACAAAACTACTTATCCTGTTTACGACCATAGACTGTTTTTCATACTTCCGTTAGAAGAGTTGATTACAGCTTAAAGTCCAGTTTGGCATCTTTTATCCTTTCATAAACAGCCTCGCTAGGCGGTTTAGGAATGTTCGCCGATCTGGCTGCGGCCAGCGCAGCCTGACAGAGCGCAGGATCGCCCCCTTCAGACGTCACGCTTTTCAACCTGCCGTCTGGCGCAAGATTGATGTGCAGTACGCATTGCTTGCCCTGATACAGGCCTGCATCAAAGAGTCGGCTCTGAATCGCAACCTGGATCTGTTTGGCATAAGCACTGATATCTGCACCTGTTGCCCCACCGTTGGCTCCGGAGGTACCGCTGTCTTTTGACGGCTGTCCATTTCCTTTCGCCCCACCGCCCGTTTTCGGTGCATTCTTACCGGAACTCAGGTCGCCCAGCAGATCGTCAACTCCTGCGGCTGCGGCAGCTTTCTCAGCGGCAGCGGCCTTTTTAGCAGCGGCTTTTTCGGCTGCTGCTTTCTTATCGGCAGCGGCTTTCTCAGCTGCAGCTTTTTTATCAGCAGCGGCTTTTTCCGCAGCGGCGGCTTTTTCTGCCGCAGCTTTCTCAGCGGCAGCCGCTTTCTTCGCCGCTTCGGCGGCCGCTTTTTTCTCTGCTTCCTGAGCGGCTTTCTTCGCGGCTTCTGCTTCGGCTTTCTTCTGTGCGTCAGCAGCGGCTTTTTTCGCGGCTTCGGCTTCCGCTTTCTTCTTCGCATCAGCAGCGGCTTTCTTCGCGGCTTCTGCTTCGGCCTTCTTCTGCGCGTCAGCAGCGGCTTTTTTCGCTGCTTCTGCGGCTACTTTCGCCTGAGCATCTGCCTGCGCCTTAGCGTCTGCTGCGGCTTTGGCTGCCGCCTCCTCCGCCTGCTTCTGCTGTTCCTGCGCTTTCTTCGCTGCGGCTTCAGCCTGTTTCTGCTGCTCCGCCTGCTCTTTCGCGGCTTCCTGCGCCTGCAAACGCTCTTTCTCAAGCTGCTTCAAACGTTCCTGCTCGGCGGCCTGCTTTTCAAGTAGCTCTTCCGCCTGCTGTTGCGCCTGTTTTTCACGCTGTTCTTCCGCACGTTTTGCACTCGCCTGCTGCTGTTGCTGGCGATTATAGTTCTGCACTACCGCACCGGGATCCACCATGACGGCGTCGATGGACGAGCCCCCACCGCCGCCTGATGCATCAAGGTGCTCATCGAACGAACTCCAGATCAGCGCTGCAAAAAGAATCACGTGCAGCACTGCGGAGACGATTATCGCTCGCTTAAGCTTGTCGTTCTGTTCGGTTGCCTTTGACACTATCGGTTCCCAAAAACTACGCAGATGATCAAATAGGCTGAGTCATTAAGCCAACTGACTTAACGCCCGCGCTATGTAGCAAGTTCAGCGCTTTGATAATTTCATCATATGGTACGTCTTTCGCACCACCGATTAAGAAGACCGTCTTCGGATTTGACTCCAGGCGTCGTTGCGCTTCAGCAATAACCTGCTCGGGCGGAAGCTGATCCATACGATCTTTCTCTACCACCACGCTGTACTGCCCTACGCCGGAAACCTCAATGATGACCGGAGGATCGTCATTGGTGCTTACCGCCTGTGATTCTGTCGCATCCGGCAGATCCACTTCCACGCTCTGGGTGATGATGGGCGCTGTCGCCATAAAGATCAGCAGCAGCACCAGCAGCACGTCCAGTAACGGAACGATATTGATTTCGGACTTGAGCTCGCGACGACCTCGTCCACGCGATCTGGCCATGGTTTACCCCTTGTTGCTCTCGGTGCTGGTAAACGCCTGACGATGCAGAATCGCGGTGAACTCTTCCATAAAGTTGTCGTAGTTCAGTTCCAGTTTATTCACGCGCTGGTTCAAACGGTTGTACGCCATTACCGCCGGAATTGCCGCGAACAGACCGATTGCGGTCGCGATCAGTGCTTCTGCGATACCGGGTGCCACCATCTGCAAGGTTGCCTGCTTCACCGCCCCCAGGGCAATAAAGGCGTGCATGATCCCCCACACCGTACCAAACAGGCCGATATACGGGCTGATGGAGCCAACGGTACCGAGGAAAGGAATATGCGTTTCAAGATTTTCCAGTTCACGATTCATGGAGATGCGCATCGCACGCGACGCACCTTCTACCACGGCTTCCGGCGCATGGTTGTTAGCACGGTGTAAGCGAGCGAACTCTTTGAAACCACTATAAAAAATTTGTTCGGAGCCTGAAAGGTTATCACGGCGTCCCTGGCTTTCCTGATAGAGACGAGAAAGCTCTATACCCGACCAGAACTTATCTTCAAACGCTTCGGCTTCGCGGCCAGCGGCATTGAGGATACGCGTTCTCTGGATGATGATGGCCCAGGATGCGATTGAAAAACCAATCAAAATCAACATGATAAGTTTAACCAGAAGGCTTGCCTTCAGGAACAAATCAAGGATATTCATGTCAGTCACTGCTTAAACTCCGCGACAATAGACTTAGGAAGCGCACGAGGCTTCATTATGGTTGGATCAACACAGACAATCAGGACTTCAGCTGAGTTCAGTACCGTGTTCTCTGCATTGACTATCCGCTGCGTGAAAACCAGTGAAGTTCCGCGCATTGATGTAATTTCTGTTTGGACTTCGAGCATATCGTCGAGTCTGGCAGGCGCAAAATACTCAAGCGTCATCTTGCGTACCACGAAGGCAACTCGCTCAGCCAACAGCACCTGTTGACTAAAGTGATGATGGCGCAGCATCTCTGTGCGTGCCCGTTCATAAAAAGCAACGTAGCTGGCGTGGTAGACCACACCACCGGCATCGGTATCTTCGTAATAGACACGTACCGGCCATCGAAACAGCGTTGTATTCACTTTACATCCCGGTAATACAAGAAAAGTTGGAGCTTTCAAACTTCGCTACTATACGCGCGGGAATGATGGTTTGGAATGGGGGAAAGTAAACGGAGAGTAAATTTTTATGGGCTCGGGTAAGCCCATATCATTAACGGACATTTCTTATTCAGAAGAAGAAGAAAATCAAACCGGCGAGAAGAACCAGATCGGCAATCAGCGGGCAGAAGATACCCTGCCAGTGAAGCGCTTTCGGATGAAAGCCGACACCGTGAATCACACCTGCACACACCGCCCACATAATCAGGAAGCCGTGCCAGATCTCAAGCTCGCTGGTTTTAGCCGCGAAGCGCGACGGGTCCCAGAAGATACAGCCCGCCAGCAGTAATGCCATAATGAGGGAAAGCGCCCGCAGGGGGCGCTTGTCCATTACCGCATATAACGTTGCGATAATATTCATTAGTGCTTATCTTCACCTGCTTTAGACGCTTCTACATGCTCAAGCGCCAGGGCAGTGATGACACCAAATGCACAGGCAAGAAGCGTCCCTAAAATCCATGCGAAATACCACATATTCAGCTCCTTACTTAATACATAGAGTGGGTGTTGCTTTCGATATGTTCTTTAGTGATGCGACCGAACATTTTCCAGTAACACCAGGCGGTGTAGAGCAGGATAATCGGCACGAACACGCAAGCAACGTACGTCATCAGGTTCAACGTCAACTGGCTGGACGTTGCATCCCACATGGTCAGGCTAGCATTCATCATGGTGCTGGATGGCATCACGAATGGGAACATAGCAATACCTGCCGTCAGGATAATGCACGCAAGCGTCAGGGAAGAGAACACGAACGCCATAGCGCCTTTCTCCAGACGAGACATTAACACTGTCAGCAGTGGCAGCAGCACACCCAGAGCAGGGATAGCCCACAGCGCAGGCATATTGTTGAAGTTCACCAGCCATGCGCCAGCCTGACGCGCCACCTCTTTGGTCAACGGGTTAGACGGTGCGGTATGGTTAATGGCGGAGGTCACCACGTAGCCATCAATACCGTACACGACCCACACGCCTGCCAGCGCGAAGCAGACCAGCGTCACCAGCGCCGCCACCTGAGCGGTCGCACGGGAACGCAGGTGCAGTTCACCTACGGTACGCATCTGGAGATAGGTTGCGCCCTGGGTGATGATCATCGCCACGCTCACCACGCCCGCCAGAAGACCAAACGGATTCAGCAGCTGGAAGAAGTTACCGGTGTAGAACAGACGCATATATTCGTCGACGTGGAACGGTACGCCCTGTAACAGGTTACCGAACGCCACACCAATGACCAGCGGTGGAACGAAGCTACCAATGAAGATGCCCCAGTCCCACATGTTACGCCAGCGGGTGTCTTCAATCTTGGAGCGGTAGTCAAAACCTACCGGACGGAAGAATAAAGAGGCCAGCACCAGAATCATCGCCACATAGAAGCCGGAGAACGCAGCCGCGTAAACCATCGGCCAGGCAGCGAACAGCGCGCCGCCTGCGGTGATCAGCCACACCTGGTTACCGTCCCAGTGCGGGGCGATGGAGTTGATCATGATTCGACGCTCGGTGTCATTACGACCGAGGAAACGGGTGAGCATGCCCACGCCCATATCGAAACCATCGGTGACCGCAAAACCAATCAGCAGAACGCCGATCAACAGCCACCAGATAAAACGCAATACTTCATAATCGATCATTTGATGACTCCTGTCTTAGCGTGCCGGCTGAGTAGTCGTAACAGACTGCTCGTAGTGGTAGCGACCGGTTTTCAGGCTGCTTGGGCCAAGGCGCGCGAACTTGAACATCAGGAACAGTTCAGCCACCAGGAACAGGGTGTACAGACCGCAAATCAGCAGCATGGAGAAGATCAGGTCGCCTGCGGTCAGGGAGGAGTTCGCTACCGCTGTTGGCAGCACCTCACCGATCGCCCATGGCTGACGGCCATATTCCGCAACAAACCAGCCGGACTCGATAGCAATCCATGGCAGTGGGATACCGTACAGCGCGGTGCGCAGCAGCCATTTTTTCTCACCGATACGGTTACGAATGACTGACCAGAACGAGGCCGCGATGATCAGCAGCATGATAATGCCGCAACCCACCATGATGCGGAACGCGAAGTACAGCGGCGCAACGCGTGGAATAGAGTCTTTGGTTGCCATCTGAATCTGCGCTTCCGTCGCGTCGGAGACGTTCGGGGTATAGCGTTTCAGCAGCAGACCGTAACCGAGGTCTTTCTTCACGTCGTTAAATTGATCGCGAACGGCCTGGTCGGTAGAGCCGGCGCGCAGCTGTTCCAGCAGCGAGTAGGCTTTCATCCCGTTACGGATACGCTCTTCATGCTGCACCATCAGATCTTTCAGGCCAGTCACCTGTTTGTCGACGGAGCGCGTGGCGATAATACCCAGAGCGTAAGGAATTTGAATGGCGAAGCGGTTTTCCTGCGCTTCCTGGTCAGGCACGCCGAACAGGGTAAACGCTGCCGGTGCCGGCTGGGTTTCCCATTCAGCTTCAATTGCGGCGAGTTTGGTTTTCTGCACGTCACCCATTTCGTAACCGGATTCATCACCCAGAACAATAACGGACAGAATCGCGGCCATACCGAAGCTTGCTGCGATAGCGAAAGAACGCTTGGCGAACGCGAAGTCACGGCCGCGCAGCATATAGTAGGAGCTGATGCCCAGCACGAACATCGCGCCGCACACATAGCCAGACGCCACGGTGTGCACGAATTTAACCTGGGCAACCGGGTTCAGGACTAGCTCAGCGAAGCTGACCATCTCCATACGCATGGTTTCGAAGTTGAAATCAGATGCGATTGGGTTTTGCATCCAGCCGTTCGCCACCAGGATCCACAGTGCGGACAAGTTGGAGCCTAATGCCACCAGCCAGGTTACCGCCATATGCTGGACTTTACCCAGACGGTCCCAACCGAAGAAGAACAGACCTACAAAGGTGGATTCGAGGAAGAAGGCCATCAGACCTTCAATGGCCAGCGGCGCACCGAAAATATCCCCTACATAGTGGGAATAGTAAGACCAGTTTGTCCCGAACTGGAACTCCATGGTCAGACCGGTTGCCACGCCCAGCGCAAAGTTGATACCAAACAACTTGCCCCAGAACTTGGTCATATCTTTATAAATCTGTTTGCCGGAGAGGACGTAAACCGTTTCCATGATGGCCAGCAGGAACGCCATACCGAGCGTCAGCGGCACAAAAAGGAAGTGGTACATCGCGGTCAAGGCAAACTGTAAGCGCGACAGTTCGACTACGTCTAACATTATGACTCCTTGCTCATCGCATGAAGACTCCGAGAGTGAACCCCGTTAGATAAGGATCCACACGCATGCCCCAATACAAAGTTATCTGCTTCCCTTCTTCGTTGCTTATTCTCTACAGGAGGAAAAAGCAATGATGAAAGGTTACAAATACGTTAAGAAAAAACCAAATTGATCCCGTAAATATAATACGCTGCAAAACCCTTACAATAAACAGGTTTTTATTCGAACAGATTTACGTTTTTCGACGGCGATCAATTTATAGCAAAATAACCACTTTTCGGCCATTTTGATCGGGAACAATTTAACGCCTTTTGGAGCCTTTTTCCAAGGATTAAACATTGATTTAAATCAAAAACAGCCGGCACTGTTAATGATGTTTCTTTGTGACATGGATAGTAAAAACCTTGTTAATAACATGTATATTTAAAGGCATTAATGGTTATAAAAGCCAGAAGATAATATAAACAGTTGTGATTTTTATTAACGCGTGTGAAAAAAGACCTTTTTGCAGGAAGAGAAACATATAATGTTATCCGCTTCACAGTATTTTTCTTTCGTTTTACTACCCGCCTAAAAGATTACATTTCATTCACCTTCGCTAATCTTAAAATTAACACCCTTTAGTGACTATTTGATGAAATAAAGGCCGCAGGGGATGCGGCCTTGATATTGTTCTTGAGATTACCTTTCAATTTTTATGCTGAAGGTGCGTGACTGGCCTGGCCTGAAAGGCCCCGTAATGGCTGAGCCCTCCTCCCCTTGCGCTTTGCACACCTCATTCATGTCCGTTTCGCAACAGGCCTGGACCTCACGGTTCACAGACAAAGCCACGTCACAGGAGCGGGTCTCCGAAGGGTTGTACAGACGAAGAATCATCTCGTCACGATCCTCCGCTTTTTTCAGCGCACTGAGTACACATCCGTTAGGCGCCAGCGTTAGCAGGCTATAGCTACAGGGTGTGGTGAAAGAGGCACGGTTAAGCTTCATCGCATCCCACGGAATTTTGTTATAACAGTGCACTGGCGTTAACCACGACTTCGCCTGCTGCGCAACGCCAGCACTGACGGGCGTACCATTAAAACTGAACAGGCTAAAGCGACAGGTTAACTGACCCCGCATCTGCGAATCAGGCACCGGCATTTTGATCCCGGACGGTCTGCCAGGGCGCAGAAGTAAGTCTTCCTTCCCAAGCAACCCGACGCCGCGAAGCAACGTCAGGGCAAACGTGTTTTGACGCTCACCTGTTACTTCAAATTCGCGCAACCCTTCGGTAAATAGCGCCATCCCGTTACGCCGTTCCTGGAGCACCGCGTAGTTGAGCAGATTCCACACCGGCAGCGGCGCTTCCTTCCATCCCTCCTCCTGCCAGTCTGCCATCGCTTCATCCTGTACAGGGCGCGTCAGCGAACCAAACTGGGTATCGGCTAAGACCGTCTCTGTGGTGAATGGTGTCGGGATCAGCACCCGCACACGGTGGTCATCCGCGTGATTTCCGAGACGTGCCTCGACGTCGATACGTCGGCTGTTATGGCTGAGCGTGACCGTGAGTTCTGCCTCAAGCGTTCCCGTCTGCTGACGCGCAGAACGTTCAGCGAGATCCGCTGGCACCGCCATTCGATGGCGGATCACCGCCCTGCTCTGCCAGGCCTCGTGGATCACCTCAACCTCATGTTCGCCCTGCGCGGAAGAGAGTCTCCACTCTTCCCGTGAAGGCGAGTAGTCGTACTCATCGCCATCATCCGAGCTCTCTTCAATTTCCAGCGCGCGGTCATAGATAAGCCCGGACGCTTTATCGAGCAGACGCAAAGTACCGTCCTCGTTTAACGTTACTTCCCAGAAAGCATTTTCCAGTAACGCCTCCGGCGATTTATTTGGCGTCTGCAGTTTGCCGGCCACGTGCGGCTCGATATAGAGCGTGCGGTAACCCATAGATGGCAGGATCTGGGTGAGCTGGATGTCAAACTCCATGAAGGGATCGTAGTTGCCGTAATGCACTATCTGCCGGTCAATCAGCCCGGGGTCTATCTCACGCGCGCTGCGGAGATAATAAGGGATTTCATTTCCCTTTTCGTCCAACAGGCGGAACTGGCTGGCGCGCAGACGTATCGTGGTGTTGATTACTTCCTCACGCGGCCAGGGCGTGAGGTTAAACATCACCAGTTTGTCTTCCTCGCTCTGCGGCATGTTGTCGACAATCTTGCGCATATAGAAGCACGTCAGGTTATCGGCCATGTCTTCCGCCAGCTCAAAGCGTGACATCACCTCGCGATGCACTTTATCGCTGCAGCAGCAGCCGATACTGTCGTGGGCGTGATTCTTGAGGATCTCTTTCCACATTTTTTCCAGCAAGCCGTGGTGATAGTCAAAGCCCAGCGTCCAGGCAAGCGTAGCCAACGGCTCGAGGACGTTGACGATTTTATTCTCTATCCGGGCGTGGGCGATTTTGATGTCCATCCGCGTGGAGCCGATCGTCCGGTGCACCCGCATATATTTACCGTCAATAAATTCCCCTTTCAGCGTCGCCAGTTCATCGCGGTGCGCATCGATATGGTCAAACACCTCCTCGAAGCGGCTCATCACAAACTGACGCTGCGGATAGATTTTGCGCAGCTTATCCATCACCGCAAATATGTTCTGCTGGAGCGGCATCTGATCATGGCCGTTAGGCAGCAAAATTTCTTTCGTCACGGAGGCTTTTTCGAGCACCTCGAAGTAGTTGTCGAGCCGTTTGCGCAGTCCGGCTTCATCCTCCGGTAAGTACTTACCAATCGCGTAGCCCAGCGGCAGCACCTGTGCCGTCACTTCGCTGCCGTCCTGGCTTTGCCAGAGAAATTCGGTTTTATCGGTACCGTGCCGCTCGGAACAGCCGCGCCAGAACATGGTGCGCGTGATGCCAAAACCGTTGTAAATGTGTGGCAGCTGGGAAGACATGCCGAAGGAGTCCGGCAGATAGCCAATTTTCATCGGCTCGCCAAAGGCCAGACAGTCGCGCATGCCGTACATCAGATTGCGCACAATCGACTCGCCGGAGACAAGGGTGGTGTCCGTCTGGGTATACCACGGCCCGATAATCAGCTTCCCGGCCGCCACCAGCGCCTTCACGCGTGGCCTGTTTTCCGGTTTCACGGCAAAATAATCTTCCAGCACCGCCGTCTGGCCGTCGAGAACGTAGTATTTATACTCTGCGTCCTGCTCAAGACGGGTGAGGATCTCTTCCATATTATTGACCAGAAGAATACGTGACGCTTCGGTGGTGAAGTACCACTCCCGGTCCCAGTGCATATGTGGCGTGATATGAACGCGAGATACAGCTTTCATCTTCGTTTCCTGTCAGTGCGTGTTTAGGATGGTATGTCTTCAGTCACGTAGGTACCGCTCTTCACGGCCAGGCGTCGCCAGAGCAGTAAAATGAGCGTAGAGATTGCGGCGCCCACCAGCGCGGCGCCAAACCAGCCGGCAGCGGCTATCACGCCGCCCAGCCCGGCATCATGCAGTAAGAAGAGAGAGAAAATGCCCGCGCCCGGGGTGGAGAGCCCAATACCCATCGCTCCGACAATCGCTCCGGTCGCCATTGACCCCAGAACAAATGAGCCGATGACTCGCAACGGATCCTCGATAGCCATCGGAATTGCCCCTTCGGTGATGCCCGCCAGCCCCAGCAGCCAGGTGGATTTGCCGGTCTCAATTTCGAACTGTTTAAACAGATTCGGAGCCAGCATCGTTGATGCCGTCACGGTAAAGGCCGAAACCATTTTGACGGAGGCGAAGATCGCATAAGGCCCGTATACGCCGTTGGCCATCGCGCCCAGACAGAACGCGTAAGAGGCTTTATTGACCGGACCGCCCAGATCGAACGAGCACATAAAGCCCAGGATTGCCCCCAGCAGCAGCGCGTTCGCGCCGGAGAGACCATTAAGCCAGGCGGTCAGGGCGTTATTGATCCAGGCCACCGGTTCGCCGATCACAAACAGCATCAGGCTGCCTGCACCCAGTACGCCAATCACCGGATAGAGATAAAAAGTCAGAAAGCCGTTGTAGCGGCTACTCAGCCGGATGTGGTTTTTCACCCAGCGCATCAGGTAGCCCGCAATCAGCCCGCCGACGATGGCCCCCAGAAAGCCGGAGCCGATCATATTGGCGGCAAGACCCGCCGCAAAGCCCGGCGTAAGCGCAGGTTTATCCGCCAGCGAGTAAGCGGTATAGGCCGCCAGAACAGGGACCATCAGAATGCCGAGCATCCCACCGCCCAGTTTGCGGTACATCCACAGCCACGAGTTTTCCTGATCGAACAGGTGCTGCAAGCCCAGGATTTGCGCCAGCAGTACCGACACGGCCAGCACCGTGCCGCCAGCGACAATCAGCGGCACCGCAAAGGAGATACCGCTGAGCAGCGCTTGCTTGAGTTCGGTTTTAACGGACTTTTTCGCGTCCGAGTCGACATGCGCAGGACGCGCATCGGATACAGGCTGTAGCGCCAGCGCACGCTCAATGAGCGCTTCCGCATGGCGCAAGGGTTCCGCGACGGGCACGGAAATGGCGGGGATCCCCTGAAAACGCTCACGCTCTTTGATCGCCACTTCCGCCGCGAAGATACACGCTTTTGCCTCCTGCAAATGCTGCGCGGTGATGCGCCCCTCAATACCGTTTGCCCCCTGCTTTTCGACCACTACATTGACGCCGAGCTTACGTCCCGCTTTTTCGAGATATTCCGCTGCCATGTAGGTATGGGCGATCCCGGCCGGACAGGCGGTAACGCAGACGATCGTCGGGGCATTCTCTGCGACGGCGGTTTCTTGCGCCTCAGGCGCCGTTTCCAGCGCAGCAAGCACCGCTTCCGCGCTGGTCGCCGTCATCACGTGCGCCCTGAGATCGTCATCCGCCAGGCGGGACGTCAGTTCCGTCAGCACCTGAATATGCGTTGATCCCGCTTGTGCGGGAGGAATGGCGAGCAAAAAAATCAGCTCGACCTCCTCCGGTCCGTCCACGCCTTCCCAGGCCAGCGGCTCGCGCAGTGTTGCCACGGCAAAAGCCGCTTCCTTTACTGCCGCTGATTTACCATGGGGTACGGCCAGCCCCTCGCCCAGCGCCGTCGGGCCAAGCGATTCGCGATGGAAAACCTCTGCCAGAAACGTATCGGCGTCGGCTATTTTGCCCAACGCTACCAGCCGCGTCGCAAGCTGACGGATTGCCTCATCACGGCTGGTAAACTGCGCCTGCACGCAGACAGCACGGGGGTCGGTCAGAGTCGTCAGGTTCATAAGATCCTCACCTATCCAAAGTTATTGTCTGGGGAGGATTGTGGCAGACTGGATAATACATTTATGTGATCATTTTCACTAACAATGATATTTGTATTTAATTTGTATTATTTACAAATCAGTCACTGAAGGCATAATTCCCCTAAAAAGGTATTAAAAAGGCGTAACACAATGGGCAATAAACCGATGTACCGGCAGATCGCCGATGCGTTCCGCGAGAAGATTAACGCCGGGGAATTAAAACCCGGAGACGCGCTGCCGACGGAATCCAGCCTTCAGGAGGCATTTAACGTTAGCCGTGTCACCGTGCGGCAGGCTTTGAAGCTGCTCGCCGACGAGCAGATCATCGAAAGCATTCAGGGCAGCGGCTCGTATGTAAAAGAGGAGCGGGTGAATTACGATATTTATCAGCTTACCGGCTTTTACGAAAAACTGGCGGATCGCAACGTTGATACGCACAGCGACGTCAGCGTCTTCGAAGTGGTGAAAGCCGATGAGCGGCTCGCGGCAAAACTGGCGCTCAATCCGGATGATAAGGTCTGGCACGTCAAGCGCGTACGCTTCATCAGGGAAAAGCCGGTGAATCTGGAAGAGACATGGATGCCGCTGGCGATGTTCCCCGACCTCACCTGGGAAGTAATGGAACAGTCGAAATACCATTACATTGAGCAGATCAAAAAGCTGGTTATCGATCGCAGCGAGCAGGAGCTGGTGCCCATCATGCCATCGGATGAGGCGATTGCCGCCCTGGCGCTCGATCCGGCAAAACCAATTCTTGAAAAAGTTTCCCGCGGCTTCCTGAAAGACGGCCGGGTATTTGAATACAGTCGCAACGTGTTTAATACCGACGACTATAAATTCACTCTGGTGGCTAAACGCAGACAATAAAAAAAGGCCGCTTTACAGCGGCCAACCATGTCGAAACGGACATTTTTTTATACTTCAACGCGCCCCATTCGGGGAGCAGAGAGGACTTACTTAATGATGGATTTCAGTGCTTCACCGATATCCGCCAGGCTGCGAACGGTTTTCACGCCTGCGGCTTCCAGTGCTGCGAATTTCTCATCAGCCGTACCTTTACCGCCAGCGATAATCGCACCCGCGTGACCCATACGTTTGCCTTTCGGCGCGGTCACACCCGCGATGTAACCCACCACCGGCTTGGTCACATGATCTTTGATGTAAGCAGCCGCTTCTTCTTCCGCGCTACCACCGATCTCACCGATCATCACGATCGCTTCGGTCTGTGGATCTTCCTGGAACAGCTTCAGGATGTCGATGAAGTTAGAGCCTGGGATCGGGTCACCGCCGATGCCCACGCAGGTGGACTGGCCGAAGCCGTAATCGGTGGTCTGCTTAACTGCTTCATAGGTCAGGGTACCGGAACGGGACACGATGCCCACTTTGCCCGGTTTGTGAATGTGGCCCGGCATGATGCCGATTTTGCATTCGCCCGGGGTGATAACGCCTGGGCAGTTCGGGCCGATCATGCGCACGCCTGCTTCGTCCAGCTTCACCTTCACGGTCAGCATATCCAGCGTCGGGATGCCTTCGGTGATGGTGATGATCAGCTTAATGCCTGCGTCGATCGCTTCCAGAATAGAGTCTTTACAGAACGGCGCTGGAACGTAGATCACGGTCGCGGTTGCGCCCGTCGCTTCTACTGCTTCACGCACGGTGTTGAACACCGGCAGGCCCAGGTGCGTGGTGCCGCCTTTACCTGGCGTTACGCCGCCAACCATCTGCGTACCGTAGGCAATCGCCTGTTCGGAGTGGAAAGTCCCCTGGCTACCGGTGAAGCCCTGGCAGATAACCTTGGTATCTTTATTAATTAAAACGGACATTATTTCCCCTCCACTGCGGCAACAACCTGCTGAGCTGCATCCGTCAGACTTTTCGCTGCAATAATATTCAGGCCGCTGTCAGCCAGTTTTTTCGCGCCGAGTTCAGCGTTATTCCCTTCCAGACGTACAACAACCGGAACGTTAACGCCCACTTCTCCTACCGCGCCGATGATACCGTCGGCGATCAGGTCGCAACGTACGATACCGCCGAAGATGTTCACCAGAACCGCTTTTACGTTGCTGTCAGAGAGAATGATTTTGAACGCTTCGGTTACGCGCTCTTTGGTTGCGCCACCGCCCACGTCGAGGAAGTTCGCTGGCTCACCGCCGTGCAGCTTAACGATGTCCATGGTGCCCATTGCCAGGCCCGCACCGTTAACCATGCAGCCGATGTTGCCATCCAGCGCCACGTAGTTCAGCTCCCACTGGGCAGCCTGCGCTTCACGCGGATCTTCCTGAGACTGGTCGCGCATTTCGCGCAGATCCGCCTGGCGGAACAGCGCGTTGCCGTCAGCGCCCAGCTTGCCGTCGAGGCAGATCAGGTCGCCCTGGGTGGTGATCACCAGCGGGTTGATCTCGATCAGCGCCAGATCGCGCTCCAGGAAGATGGTCGCCAGCCCCATGAAGATCTTGGTGAACTGCTGAACCAGCTTGCCTTCCAGACCCAGTTTGAACGCCAGCTCACGTCCCTGGTAAGGCATTGGGCCCGCCAGCGGATCGATTGCCACTTTGTGGATCAGGTGCGGGGTCTCTTCCGCCACTTTTTCGATTTCCACGCCGCCTTCGGTAGATGCCATGAACACCACGCGACGGGAGCTACGGTCTACGACTGCGCCGAGGTACAATTCTTTCGCGATGTCGGTTGCCGCTTCAACCAGGATCTGGTTGACCGGCTGGCCATTCGCATCTGTCTGGTAGGTTACCAGACGCTTGCCGAGCCAATGTTCAGCAAACGCACGGATCTCTTCTTTGCTCTTAACAACCTTCACACCGCCCGCTTTACCACGGCCACCAGCGTGAACCTGACATTTAACTACCCACGGGCCGGAACCGATTTTAGATGCGGCTTCTTCTGCTTCACGCGGGGTAGTACAGGCATAACCCACCGGAGCCGGTAAGCCTGACCTGGCAAACAGCTGTTTGGCCTGATATTCATGTAAGTTCATGTGTTCTATCCATCCTTCAGGGTAATCGTTATCTTCAAACCTGTAGACCGGCGCTACGCTTATCCGGCCTACAGGGCAGGTGATGCTAAATAGTTACTAAACGTCCAGCAGCAGACGCGTTGGATCTTCCAGCAGCTCTTTAATGGCAACCAGGAAGCCTACGGACTCGCGGCCGTCGATCAGGCGGTGATCGTATGAGAGCGCCAGGTACATCATCGGCAGGATCTCAACTTTACCGTCTACCGCCATTGGACGATCTTTAATGGCGTGCATACCCAGGATCGCGCTCTGCGGCGGGTTGATGATCGGGGTAGACATCAGCGAGCCGAACACGCCACCGTTGGTAATGGTGAAGTTACCGCCGGTCAGGTCTTCAACGGTCAGCTTGCCGTCGCGGCCTTTCACGGCCAGCTCTTTGATTTTCTTCTCAATGTCAGCCATACCCAGGGTGTCCACATCACGCAGAACCGGGGTGACCAGGCCGCGTGGGGTAGAAACCGCCATGCTGACGTCGAAGTAGTTGTGGTAAACCACGTCATCGCCATCGATAGACGCGTTCACTTCCGGGTAGCGTTTCAGCGCTTCAACTACCGCTTTCACGTAGAAGGACATGAAGCCCAGACGGATACCGTGACGTTTTTCAAACGCGTCACCGTACTGCTTGCGCAGGTCCATGATTGGCTTCATGTTGACTTCGTTGAAGGTGGTCAGCATCGCGGTGGAGTTTTTCGCTTCCAGCAGACGCTCGGCCACGCGCTTGCGCAGGCGGGTCATCGGCACGCGTTTTTCGCTACGTGCGCCCAGAGCTGGCTGTGCCGCTGGTGCTGCCGCAGGGGCTTTCGCTTCCGCTTTCGCCTCTGAAGGCGCTTTTGCCAGATGCTTGTCGATATCTTCGCGAGTCAGACGGCCACCCACGCCGGTACCTTTGATGGCTGCCGGATCGAGGCTGTGCTCAGCCAGCAGGCGACGGATCGCCGGGCTGAGCGCGTCATTGGTTTGCTCTTCCAGAGACGCCTGCTGGCGCTGGGCTGGGGTAGACGCTTTCTCTTCAGATTTCGCGCTGGACTCTTTGCCCGCGCTGTTGCCTTCACGCAGGCGACCCAGGATCTGGCGAGAAGTCACGGTCGTACCTTCGTCTTCCAGGACTGCATCCAGAATGCCATCCGCTGAAGCCGGTACTTCCAGTACCACTTTGTCAGTTTCGATTTCTACCAGCACTTCGTCACGGGTTACCGCGTCGCCTGGTTTTTTGTGCCAGGTGGCGACGGTTGCATCTGCTACGGACTCAGGCAGGTCGGGAACAAGAATATCTACGCTACTCATTATGTATCCTTTAATTAATCGACGTTCAGCGCGTCATTGACCAGATCTTGTTGCTGCTTCTGGTGAACGGACATATACCCTACCGCCGGAGAGGCGGAGGCCGGGCGACCTGCATAACGCAGGGCAGACCCAAATGGAATCACTTCACGGAAATGATGCTGGCTGCAATACCATGCGCCCTGGTTGAGCGGCTCTTCCTGGCACCAGACAAAATCATGAACGTGAGCGTACTGTTTCAGTACTTCCTGCATCGCCTGATGCGGGAACGGATAAAGCTGCTCGATACGCACGATGGCGACATCTTTCTGATCGTTCTTACGGCGCTGTTCCAGCAGGTCGTAATAAACCTTACCAGAACACATTACGACACGCTTAACGGCCTGCGGATCCAGCTCGTCAATTTCACCGATGGCTGGCAGGAAGGTGCCGTTAGCCAGTTCATCCAGGCTCGAAACCGCCAGCGGATGACGCAGCAGGGATTTTGGCGACATGACCACCAGCGGACGGCGCATACCGCGCAGCGCCTGACGACGCAACATGTGGTACACCTGAGCCGGGGTGGACGGCACGCAGACCTGCATGTTCTGCTCGGCGCAGAGTTGCAGATAACGCTCCAGACGCGCGGAGGAGTGCTCCGGCCCTTGTCCTTCATAGCCGTGCGGCAGCAACATCACCAGACCACACATACGGCCCCACTTCTGCTCACCGGAGGAGATGAACTGGTCGATGACGACCTGCGCACCGTTGGCGAAGTCACCGAACTGCGCTTCCCAGATAGTCAGGGTGCGGGGTTCTGCGGTGGCGTAGCCGTATTCGAAGGCCAGAACCGCTTCTTCTGACAGCACGGAGTCCCAGACCTTGAACTGGCCCTGACCGTTATGCACGTGCTGAAGCGGAGTATAGGTTGAACCGTTAGACTGGTTGTGTACAACCGCATGACGGTGGAAGAAGGTGCCACGACCCGCATCTTCACCGGACAGACGAACCGGAATGCCTTCGTCAACCAGCGTCGCATAGGCCAGCGTTTCCGCGCCGCCCCAGTCGAACAGCTTTTCACCCGCCGCCATGGCCTGGCGGTCGCCATAGATCTTGGCCACGCGGGATTGCATCTCGATCGCTTCCGGCACGGTGCTGATGCGTTTAGCCAGCTCCTGCAAACGCTTCATCTCAACCTTGTTCGGGTAGCTCTCGTCCCACTCGTGGTTGAGGTACGGCGACCAGGTAAAGGAGTGCATGTTCATTGGGCGCAGCTCTTTGACCACGCATTCACCCGCGTCCAGCGCGTCGCGATAAAGATTGACCATTTCGGTCGCATCTTCCAGCGTCGCCACTTTTTCGCTTTCCAGCTTGTCAGCATAGATTTTACGCGGCGTCGGGTGTTTTTTGATTTTCTGGTACATCAGCGGCTGGGTTGCACTTGGCTCATCCGCTTCGTTGTGGCCGTGACGGCGGTAGCAGAAGAGGTCAATGAACACGTCGCGCTTAAAGGTGTTACGGAAGTCCAGCGCCAGACGGGTAACGAAAGCAACGGCTTCCGGGTCATCCGCGTTTACGTGGAAGATTGGCGCCTGAACCATTTTACCGATGTCGGTGCAGTACGGGGTAGAACGCGCATCCAGCGGGTTAGAGGTGGTGAAGCCCACCTGATTGTTGATTACGATGCGAACGGTACCGCCCACTTCATAACCACGCGCTTTCGACATGTTCAGGGTTTCCTGAACCACGCCCTGCCCTGTGACTGCCGCATCACCGTGAATGGTGATTGGCAGCACTTTATTGCTGCTCGGCTCGTCCAGACGATCCAGACGCGCACGCACGGAACCGATAACCACCGGGCTGACGATTTCCAGGTGCGACGGGTTAAACGCCAGCGCCAGGTGAACCTGACCGCCCTCGGTTTCGATATCTGACGAGAAGCCCATGTGATACTTCACGTCACCGGTGCCGAGGTGCTCTTTATGTTTACCCGCAAATTCGTCGAACAGATCCTGCGGTTTTTTACCCAGCACGTTAACCAGCACGTTCAGACGGCCACGGTGCGCCATGCCCAGCACCACTTCGCGCGTGCCGCTCTTACCGGCATGACGAATCAGCTCTTTCAGCATCGGGACTAACGCATCGCCGCCCTCCAGTGAGAAGCGTTTTGCGCCCGGGAATTTCGCGCCCAGATAGCGCTCAAGGCCTTCGGCTGCCGTCAGTTCGCTCAGGAAACGTTTTTTCTCGTCTGCTGAGAAATTCGCGTGACCCGCCACGGATTCGATACGCTGCTGGATCCAGCGTTTCTCTTCGGTGGAGGTAATGTGCATATATTCCGCGCCGATGGAGCCGCAGTAGGTTTGCTTGAGCGCATCAATCAGATCGCCCAGTTTCATCGTGTCTTTGCCGATGGCAAAGGAACCTACGTTAAAGCTTTCCTGGAAATCGGCCTCGGTCAGATCGTGATAAGCCGGATCGAGATCCGCTACACGTTCCTGCTGCCACAGTCCCAGCGGATCGAGATTCGCATGCTGGTGACCACGGAAGCGATAAGCGTTGATAAGCTGCAGGACTTTTACCTGCTTCGCATTGGTGTCAGGGTCGGAAATCGCAGAAGAGTAACGTGAGGCATCCTTCGCCAGACGACGGAAATAATCACGTGTTTTTGAATGGAATTGATCCGGTTTGACCCCTGTACCAGGCAACTGCTGGAACATGGAACGCCAGTTTGCGTCCACTGAGTCAGGATCGGTTAAGAAGTCTTCATAGAGCTGTTCTATCCAGCTCTGGTTTGAACCAGAGAGGTAAGAAGAGTCCAGCCAGGCTTTCATTGCGCCGTTCTGCATCGTGATCCCTTAAGCATTTTTATGCTTACTTTCGCCGTAGAAACTACCACGCACACCACGTGTACGTGCCGGGGTTCACCTGCGAGCTCTTTTCATTTGGCCCGCGAAGGAACCTTTAGAAACTGTCTAAACTTCAGGGCAGTTTTTAAAGGTTTCTGCAATTTGCCCGGTGGCGCTACGCTTACCGGGCCTACTGTTACGTAGGCCGGATAAGCGCAGCGCCATCCGGCGTTGTTACTTACGCACTGCGCTGCAACAACATCGACTTAATATGGCCGATGGCGCGCGTCGGGTTCAGCCCCTTAGGACACACACTGACGCAGTTCATGATGCTATGGCAGCGGAATACGCTGAAAGCGTCACTTAACCCTTCCAGACGATTCTCGGTTTCGGTATCGCGGCTGTCGATCAGGAAGCGATAGGCAGCCAGCAGACCCGCAGGGCCGATAAATTTATCCGGGTTCCACCAGAATGACGGGCATGACGTTGAACAACATGCACAGAGAATACACTCGTACAACCCATCGAGTTTTTCACGCTGCTCAGGCGACTGTAAGTGCTCGCGAGCGGGTGGATTTTGCCCATTATTCAATAAGTAAGGCTTAATCTTCTCATATTGTGCATAGAATTGCCCCATGTCCACCACCAAATCACGCACGACCGGCAGGCCAGGCAGAGGACGGATGACAATTTTCTGGCCTGCACGCTGTAGCGCTGAAATTGGCGTGATACAGGCCAGACCGTTTTTGCCGTTCATGTTTACACCGTCAGAGCCACATACCCCTTCACGGCAGGAGCGGCGGAACGACAGCGTAGGATCTTTTTCTTTCAGCTGGATTAAAGCATCCAGCAGCATCATGTCACGACCTTCTTCCGCTTCGAGGGTGTAATCCTGCATACGCGGAGCATCGTCTACATCCGGGTTATAACGATAAACTGAGAATTCGAGTTTCATTATCCTGTCTCCGCATTAGTAAGTACGAATCTTCGGCGGGAACGCCGGACGCAGTTTCGGTTCCATGTTAACGCTACGACGCGTCATGGTTTCCGACTCTGGCAGATACAGGGAATGGCACAGCCAGTTTTCGTCATCACGATCCGGGAAGTCGAAGCGGCTATGGGCGCCACGGCTTTCGGTACGGAAGTTTGCCGACATCGCGGTCGCGAACGCGGTTTCCATCAGGTTATCCAGCTCCAGGCACTCAACGCGCTGGGTGTTGAACTCGCTCGAGGTATCGTCCAGACGGGCATTCTTCAGACGCTCGCGGATCGTTTTCAGTTGCTCAAGCCCTTTGGCCATCGCGTCACCTTCACGGAATACCGAGAAGTTGTGCTGCATACACTCTTGCAGCGCTTTACGGATTTCAACCGGATCTTCGCCGTTACGGTTGCCGTTCCAGCGGTTGAGGCGCTCAAGAGAGGCATCAATTTCGTCGTCGGTCGCATCACGCAACGCGCCCTGCTCGGCAATAGATTCCTGGAGATGCAGCCCCACCGCACGGCCAAATACCACCAGGTCCAGCAGGGAGTTGCCGCCCAGACGGTTTGCGCCGTGCACGGATACGCAGGCAATTTCGCCTACCGCGAACAGACCAGGGATGACAACGTCTTCACCCTGCTCGTTCACGGTCAGCGCCTGACCGGTCACTTTGGTCGGAATACCGCCCATCATGTAGTGACAGGTTGGGATAACCGGAATCGGCTCTTTCACCGGGTCGACGTGGGCGAAGGTGCGGGACAGTTCCAGAATGCCCGGCAGACGGGATTCCAGCACTTCTTTACCCAGATGGTCGAGTTTCAGCTTCGCGTGCGGGCCCCAAGGGCCGTCGCAGCCGCGGCCTTCACGGATTTCGATCATGATGGAACGCGCCACCACGTCACGGCCCGCCAGGTCTTTCGCATTCGGGGCATAACGCTCCATAAAGCGCTCGCCATGTTTGTTCAGCAGATAGCCACCTTCACCACGGCAGCCTTCTGTCACCAGCACGCCCGCACCGGCGATACCGGTTGGGTGGAACTGCCACATCTCCATGTCCTGCACCGGCACGCCAGCGCGGATAGCCATCCCAACGCCGTCACCGGTGTTGATGTGGGCGTTGGTAGTGGACTGATAGATACGGCCTGCGCCGCCGGTGGCCAGCACGGTTGCGCGCGCTTTGAAATAGACCACTTCACCGGTTTCAATGCACAGTGCGGTACAACCCACCACCGCGCCATCGGCGTTTTTCACCAGATCCAACGCATACCACTCGGAGAAGATGGTGGTGTGGTTTTTCAGGTTTTGCTGATAAAGGGTATGCAGCAAAGCGTGACCGGTACGGTCAGCCGCTGCTGCGGTACGTGCCGCCTGTTCGCCGCCGAAGTTTTTCGACTGGCCGCCAAACGGACGCTGATAGATGGTGCCATTTTCCAGACGGGAGAACGGCAGACCCATGTGGTCCAGCTCCAGAATCGCTTCCGGGCCGGTTTTACACATATATTCGATGGCATCCTGGTCGCCGATGTAGTCGGAACCTTTTACCGTATCGTACATGTGCCATTCCCAGTTATCTTCATGGGAATTACCCAGCGCAACGGTGATACCGCCCTGCGCAGACACAGTGTGGGAACGGGTCGGGAATACTTTAGAGAGCAGCGCACAGGTCTGGCCGCTCTGGGAAATTTGCAGTGCGGCGCGCATACCTGCGCCACCCGCACCAATCACAACAGCATCAAATTCTCTGACTGGCAGTTTCATTACACACCCCACACCACAACAAATCCATAAATGACGTAAACCAGCAGAGCAACAACAATAATCAGTTGCAGCGGAAGGCGAATCGCCAGCGGTTTAACGTAATCGGTCAACACCTGCCACATGCCAATCCAGGCATGAATAAGGATGGAGAACAGGGCCAGCAGGGTGAACACTTTGGTGAAGGCCGATCCGAAGAAACCACTCCAGATTTCCCACGTCAGTGTGCCGCTAGTGGCGAAGAAACCGATCATATAGATGATGTAGAGCGTGAGGACGATGGCGGTAGCGCGGACCAGGATGAAGTCATGTACGCCGTTGCGTCCTAATGCGGAGGCGTTGCTTACCATACGAGAACTCCTGCGAGAAGTGAAAGCACGACAGTGATCACAAATGAAATGTTAGCGGTACGTTTACCGGCCTCGAACGTCTCTTCCAGGTAGCCAAAGTCCATCAGCATATGGCGAACGCCGCCAACCACGTGATAGGCCAGCGCGGTCAGAATGCCCCACATGATAAATTTCACGAAGAAGCTGTTCATGATGGCTGAGGCCTGGAGGAATCCTTCAGGAGATGAGAGGCTGGTTCCCAGTAACCACAGCAAGATACCAACCGCCACAAACGTAATCACACCAGAAACACGGTGCAGAATGGACGCTATTGCTGTTACAGGGAATCGGATCGTTTTGAGATCCAGATTGACAGGTCTTTGTTTTTTCACATTTCTTATCATGAATAACGCCCACATGCTGTTCTTATTGTTTCCTTCCTCCGGACTGCGATGCGGGTCAGACAGCGTTCCTTTTCTATAACTGCGCGTCATGCAAAACATTGCTTCCAAATGCTAAAACGACACGTTACAACGCTGGGTGGCTCGGGATTGCAGGGTGTTCCGGAGACCTGGCGGCAGTATAGGCCGTTCACAAAATCATTACAATTAACCTACATACAGTTTGTTGGGTTTTCTCTGGAACAGTGATCGGGGTCACGATAACAACATCTTTTTAATTTTTAATCATCTGATTTGACAAATGTTAAACAATATTGTTACAAACGTCATCAGAAAAGGCATATAATGCGCAAAAGTTATGAGGTCTCTCTTTCACCTGACAAATAGTTATGTAACAGTGTGATGGTATTGACCGAAGTTATCAGGACAGTTATTAGTGATATACAGGTTTGAATAATTCGGACTGCAAAAACGCTGATTTGCTGTTGTTTCACTGATATTTCATTCGTTTACCTGCAAGGCGCCATAGCTCTGTACCCTGGTTTCTCCTCGTGAGCTGAGCGGTAAGCCAAATAACAATCTGGTAACGATGATTAACAGCTGAAAGCAAATCCGGTAAAGCGCAGTCTTAAGCATAAGGCGCTAAGGAGACCGTAAATGGCTGATACAAAGGCAAAACTCACCCTAAATGGTGATGATGCTATTGAACTGGATGTGCTAAAAGGCACGCTCGGTCAGGATGTTATTGATATCCGTACGCTGGGTTCCAAAGGGGTATTCACCTTTGACCCTGGATTCACCTCTACCGCATCTTGCGAATCCAAAATCACCTACATTGACGGTGACGAAGGTATCCTGCTCCATCGCGGCTTCCCCATCGATCAGTTAGCCACCGAATCCAACTATCTGGAAGTGTGCTACATCCTGCTGAACGGCGAAAAACCGACGCAGGCCCAGTACGATGAATTTAAAACCACCGTGACCCGTCACACCATGATCCATGAGCAGATTACCCGTCTGTTCCATGCGTTCCGTCGTGACTCTCATCCGATGGCGGTCATGTGCGGTATTACCGGTGCGCTGGCGGCGTTCTATCACGATTCTCTGGACGTGAATAACCCACGTCACCGTGATATCGCGGCGTTCCGTCTGCTGTCCAAAATGCCTACCATGGCGGCGATGTGTTACAAATACTCTATCGGTCAGCCGTTTGTGTATCCACGCAACGACCTCTCCTACGCAGGTAACTTCCTGCGCATGATGTTCTCCACGCCGTGTGAAGAGTACGAAGTGAACCCGGTGCTGGAACGCGCGATGGACCGTATTCTGATCCTGCACGCTGACCACGAACAGAACGCCTCGACCTCTACCGTCCGTACCGCAGGCTCTTCCGGCGCGAACCCGTTCGCCTGTATCGCTGCGGGTATCGCCTCCCTGTGGGGACCGGCGCACGGCGGCGCGAACGAAGCGGCACTGAAGATGCTGGAAGAAATCAGCTCCGTTGAGCACATTCCTGAGTTCGTGCGCCGCGCGAAAGACAAGAATGACTCCTTCCGTCTGATGGGCTTCGGTCACCGTGTTTACAAAAACTACGACCCGCGCGCGACCGTCATGCGTGAGACCTGCCACGAAGTGCTGAAAGAGCTGGGCACCAAAGATGATCTGCTGGAAGTGGCGATGGAGCTGGAACACATTGCGCTGAACGATCCGTACTTCATCGAGAAGAAACTCTACCCGAACGTCGATTTCTACTCCGGTATCATCCTGAAAGCGATGGGCATTCCGTCTTCCATGTTCACCGTGATCTTTGCCATGGCGCGTACCGTAGGCTGGATTGCGCACTGGAACGAAATGCACAGCGAAGGCATGAAAATCGCCCGTCCTCGTCAGCTGTATACCGGCTACGAGCAGCGTGACTTTAAGTCTGATATTAAGCGCTAAAAAACACGCCCGGCGGCGCTTCGCTTGCCGGGCCTACAAGTGCGAGATGTAGGCCGGGTAAGGCGTAGCCGCCACCCGGCTTTTTTACATCTGGCACCCAGGACACCAGTAAAACGGTCTGGAAGAGATCGTCGCCTTCTCAATCACCCCGCCACACCGCTCACACTTTTTACCCGCCCGATGAAACACCTTGAAGCGAAACAACGCCCCGTGATGCTTGTTCTCATCCACCATGCCGCGCGTGTTGTACGACAGCCGTGGAATATCCAGCAACGCGTGCGACAGCGCCTCCAGCTTTTCATCGCTTAGCTGCGACGCTTTGTGCTGCGGCGCCAGCCCCACTTCCCAGAGGATCTCCACCCGCAGGTAGTTTCCCAGCCCCGCCAGAAATGCCTGATCGAGCAACAGCCCGGAAAACTGCCGGTTGCGGAATGTGGGCGATAACAGCCGGGCTTTCACATCGCTTGCCGTCAGGCGCATATCCAGCACGTCCGGCCCAACCCGCTGTAAGAACGGGTGCGTGAGCAACTGCTCCGGCGTTAACATTTCGATATCAGAAGCGCTGTAGAGCAGGATCGCCTTATCCGCCGTTTGTAGCCGCACTCGCAGCACGCGGGTCGTTTGCGGCTGCTCGTCCGCCTTTACCACCCGCCAGACGCCGTAAAGCTGATTGTGGCTATATAACGTAAGGTTATGGGAAAAGTGGGTGAGCAACGCTTTGCCGCGCGTTTCAATGTGGGTCACCGTCTGTCCCACCAGCTCTGTTTCAAACGGTTTTAGTTGAGGAAAGGCAAACCAGACGTGTGTCAGAGTTTTGCCCTTTATCGCCGCCTCCAGGCTATCCGCCGCGCGGCGGATCTCCGGACCTTCTGGCATGTTATTGTCCTTTCATGATTATTCTGCGCTGACAACAATGCCCTCTTCCGAGAACGCCGCCCGCAGGCGTCGTGCAAACTGGAGCGCATGCTCGCCGTCACCGTGTAAGCACACCGTATCAGCCTGAACGTTTGCCGTTGTACCCTCCGTTGAGGTTACTCGCCCGAAGCGCACCATCTCCAGCGTCTGCGCCAGCGCTTTACCTTCGTCGGTGATCAGCGCACCGGCCTGCGTACGCGGAACCAGGCTGCCGTCCGGCAGGTATCCCCGATCGGCAAACACTTCCTGCCGCGTAGTCAGCCCCAGCCGTTCGCCGGCACGGATAAGCTCGCTGCCCGCCAGGCCCACCAGAATCAGACGCGGATTGCAGTCCCGTACCGCGCGGGCAATGGCGTCTGCCAGCGCCGGATCTTTTGCCGCCTGGTTATAGAGCATGCCGTGCGGCTTGACGTGGCGCATCTCGCCCTTCTCAGCGCGCACTATCGCCTCCAGGGCGCCGATCTGGTAGAGCATTTGCGCGTAAACCGTCTCAGGCGGCAGATCCATCGCCGTGCGACCAAAGTTTTCCCGGTCCGGAAAGCTGGGGTGAGCGCCTATCGCCACGCCGTTTTTCACGGCATTGCGCACGCTCGCCAGCATGGTCTGCGCATCGCCGGCATGAAACCCACAGGCGATATTCACCGAGGAGACCAGCGTCATCAGCGCCGCATCGGCGCTGCTGCCCTCCCCCAGATCGGCGTTTAAATCAATCTTTACCATCGAGCCTCCACGCCAGCTGTTCGAGATAACGCTGCTGATCCTGACGGGCTTTCAGCGCCTCCTCCAGCGAACACTGCACAAAATGAATTGGCTGACCGAGAGGAATTTGCGCCAGATGGTAGCGATCCGCTTCAATAATGCAGGCAATACGCGGATATCCTCCCGTGGTTTGCGCATCGTTCATCAGTACGATGGGCTGTCCGTTGCCCGGCACCTGAATCACCCCCGGCAACAGACCATGGGAAAGCAGCTCCCGGTCAGTCGTGCGGGTCAGCGGCTGGCCCTGAAGCCGGTAACCCATGCGGTTACTCTGCGGGCTGATCTTCCATGGCGAGCGCCAGAAAGACTCTTTTGAGGCCTCATCGAACTCATGATATTCCGGCCCCGGCAGGGCGCGGATCAGGTTCCCCCACAACAGCTGCTTCACGCCCTGCGTGGTGGTGAAATGGCGCGCTGATGGCTTAATCGCCAGGCGATCGCCGTCGCGCAGCAGCCGTCCTTCATGTCCGCCCATTCCCGCTTTCTGGTCGGTACTGGATGAGCCCAGCACCTCCGGCACGTCGATACCTCCCGCCACCGCAAGATAGCTGCGCACGCCGTGCAGAGGACGCTTGAGCGTCAGACGCTGTCCGGCTTTCGCCCGCAGGCGCCAGCCGGTCCACACCGCTTTGCCGTCCAGCGTCGCGTCACAGCCCGCGCCGGTTAAGGCAAACCAGGTTTCCTGACCAAACTCAATCACGCACTGACCCAGCGTAATTTCTAACGCCGCCGTGCTGCCGGCGTTGCCTACCAGCAGGTTGGCAATCTCCAGCGAGGGACGATCAAGCGCACCGCAGTAGCTCACGCCCGACTGACGCAGGCCAAAGCGCCCGGCATCCTGTACCGAGGTGTAAAGCCCTGCGCGAATAAGCGTTAACATATCCCCTCCTTTTGCGGGATAAAGCGCAGGGTATCCCCCGGACGCAGGAGTATGGGCGCGTCCTGGCCTGGTTCAAATAACGGCGTGGACGTGTGCCCGATAAGCTGCCAGCCTCCCGGCGAGGCGAGCGGATAAATTCCCGTTTGCTCACCACCAATCGCCACGCTGCCCGCCGGTACGCTCAGGCGTGGCTCAGCCCGGCGCGGCGTATGCAACTGGGGCGATAACCCGCCCAGATAGGGGAAACCCGGCTGAAATCCCAAAAACCAGACGACATAGTCGACTGAGCTATGCAACTCCACAACCTGCTTCTCCGTTAATCCACAGTGTTCGGCCACGACGCCAAGGTCGGGGCCTCCCTTGCCGCCATAGACAACCGGGATCTCAATCGTCCGCGATTCCGGCTCCAGCGCCTCGCTCTCCTCCCACCAGCGTTGCAGGCGCTCAATGGCATCCAGCGCCCCCGTGTGCGGATCACGCAGCACCACGGTGATATTATTCATACCCGGAATAGCTTCAACCACGCCAGGTAGCTCGGGCAGTCGTTGAGCCAGACGCCAGATACGCTTTTGCGTGGCAAGCGTCACCGGAGGCTCAAGTTCCAGAACCACTGCGATTTCACCCAGAAGATAACAACGCGCTCGCTGCACTTAACTACCTCTCATCAGGCCGGATTAGGGATATCAATAAACGTCACATCCAGATCGGTATTTTCCGTCAGCCACTCGCTGAGGGCGCGGATGCCGCCACGCTCGGTGGCGTGATGGCCTGCCGCGTAAAAATGCAGGCCTTGTTCACGGGCAGAGTGAATGGTCTGCTCGGAAACCTCGCCGGTAATGAAGGCGTCGACACCGAAACGCGCCGCGCTATCAATAAAGCCCTGGCCGCCGCCGGTGCACCATGCCACGCGCTTCACGGTATCCGGCCCGGTGTCGCCGCACCACAGCGGACGACGCCCCAGGCGTGCTTCGATCCACGATGCCAGCTCCAGTCCCGGAACCGGCATCGACAGTTCACCCCACGGCACCAGGGGTTCAATTTCGCCCATCACGGTAATCCCCAGCAGCTGCGCAAGCTGAACGTTATTCCCCAGTTCAGGATGCGCATCGAGCGGCAGGTGATAGCCGTACAGGTTGATGTCATTCGCCAGCAGCGTTTTGAGACGGTTGCGCTTCATGCCGCGAATAATCGGTGATTCGTTTTTCCAGAAATAACCGTGATGGACAATCACCGCGTCGGCTTCCTGACGCACAGCCTCATCCAGCAGCGCCTGGCTTGCCGTTACGCCGGTGATGATTTTTTGCACCGTCTCGCGACCCTCCACCTGCAAGCCATTCGGACCGTAGTCGCTAAACGAGGCCGTGTTGAGTTTTTCGTTAATCAGGCGTTCCAGTTCACTGTTTTTCATCATCATTCTCTCAAACTTTTCGGGCGGTTTCGTACGCCGCCAGCGTGGCGACACGCGCCTGTTTATGGTCGACAATGGGACGGGGATAGTTCAGGGTAACACGCTGTTTATCCGCCCATGCCCAGGGTTCATGAATGGCTTTAGCGGGGACATCCTTAAGTTCAGGCAGCCAGCGACGGATAAACTCGCCGTCGACGTCAAATCGTTGTCCCTGCGTGGTCGGATTAAAGATCCGAAAATAGGGAGCCGCATCCGTGCCGGTGGAGGCCGCCCACTGCCAGCCGCCGTTATTTGCCGCCAGATCGCCATCGATCAGCTGAGAGATAAAATAACGCTCTCCGGTTCGCCAGTCGATAAGCAGATCCTTTACCAGGAAGCTGGCGGTAATCATACGCAGACGGTTATGCATCCACCCGGTTTCATTGAGCTGCCGCATAGCCGCATCAACAATCGGGAAGCCGGTGAGCCCACGCTGCCATGCCTTCAGCAGCTTATCATTCGACTGCCACTGTACCTTATCGGTCCAACGAATGAAGGGGCGATGTTTACATAAATCAGGATGATACGTCATCAGATGGCGATAAAACTCACGCCAGATCAGTTCGTTCAGCCACACTGCGCCCGCCCCCCCGTCTACCGCCTGAGGCTGTTCCGCCAGTAGCCGATGTAAACACTGGCGCGGGGAGAGCGCGCCCAGCGCTAAACAGGCCGACAGGCGGCTGGTGCCTTCAATCGCTGGAAAATCCCGCCGCGCCTCGTAATCCGCCGCCCCCTGCGCGCAGAACTGACGCAACCGGGCGATAGCCGCTTTCTCGTTAGCGGGGAATACCGTTTCATCAAACGACTGCTGGGGATAATTCAGCCTGATGTCCTGCAGATCCGTTATCGTTTCCCCTCTTATGGCCGGGGCGGGAACGCATTCTGGCAGCCCCTCTTTCAGGCGTTTGATAAAAGCATTTTTAAACGGCGTGAAAACTTTATACATTTCGTGACTGCCGGTCATCACGCTGCCCGGTGCGAGCATCACGCTGTCATCAAAGCCTTCACAGACCACGCCCGTAAGGTTTTTCTCGAGCTGACGATCCCGCTGCTGCTCGTTAAATTCATACTGGTAGTTGTAAAAAAGACGCGTTACCGCGTGCTGCTTACAGATTGCCTGCACCATCTCAAGCTGTGCGGCAAAATCATGGGCCTCTTTATAGATCAGCGGAATGCCTTTTTCGGCCAGTGAATGTTGCAGGTCATTCAGATACGCGCTGAGTAATGCCGCTTGCCGGGGCGCCATGTCATGCTGCCGCCACTGTTCAGGCGTGGCGATAAACAGGGCCAGCACATTCGCGTCTTTAGCGCGGCAGGCGGCCGCGAGAGCGAAGTTGTCGTGAATGCGTAAATCCGCGCGAAACCAAACCAGATGGGTGGGCATAAAACTCCAGGCAATTGTCCATTATGTCCGTAAGGGCATGCCGTAAAAGGAAAAAGGCATGCATTGAACTACTTTGCCATGAAGTGTAGACGGGATGAAATAAAAAAGGCCGCCCGAGGCGGCCTTAACGCTACTTGTCCTGCGCTATCGGGGTAAAGGCAATAAACACATTCGGTTTATCACTCTTTACAACGAGTGCGCTGGCGACAATGAACGCGATGCATAAATAGCGTTTCACTATGCGGTCCCTGCTGCTAACCGCTCCACCTATCACCACCGGTGATAAATCGGTGGACACAAGCCCGGGTAGGCGGGCTGCTTTACGGCTATGGATACACCTTTCCCAGGACCGATGCCCATTTGCGAGATGGCGGAAAGGGACGTGGCATCATAATTAACACCAACGCCAAAAGTAAGTTATTTAAGTAAAATTAGGAATTTATAAAGGTGAAGTGGATTGCGAACTTTTTAAAGAAGGGTATGATAAAAATCCCGGGTAGGGGCTGCAAGATTACCCAACGGACCGCGAATCCCGAGGGACAAAAAAACCGCCACTTTGCTGTAGGCGGTTTTTTTATGGCTACGATGTCACACCGTATCAGTAGAAATCGCAGGTTGCTTTCTCGGCCTGATCCATCCACACCGGCTTTTCGCTGGTTTTCGCCCAGACGCGGTGCAGATAGCTGTAAAAACGTGCGCGATCTTTCCAGAACAGCATCACCGGCAGGGCCAGCACGCCAGCCACTACGGCGAAAGTGCGACGCATGAACACGATATGAGCCGGATACTCTTTATAAAGATCCATATTTTTCTCCCCTGTAGTTGGCCGGAAACCTTCTCCGGAAAATGTGAAATCTGTGACCTGGTTAAAATAATACCGCTTTGTTTGTAATTTTACTACTCATCCGACCACTTATTTTCATCCATTTCGTGAATATTTACATTCACGCCTGTAATTAAGTTACAAAAAAGTTAACAATTTACTTAACAATAGTTAAATTGTGGTCTTTCCCATTTTTATACTTTTTTTACACCTGCCCTTCTGATTTTTGCGAAATCTTTGCGCCACAAATCCTACCGTTTGTACAACAACAAAAGTCACCCGGAGGTGGAGTGTGAGTGCAGGTCTGATTGCCGGCATCGTGCTGGTGTTCCTGTTATTGGGTTATCTGATTTATGCCCTGATTAATGCGGAGGCATTCTGATGGCTGCTCAGGCGTTTTTGCTTATTGCCAGCTTTTTACTGCTGCTGTTTGTGCTCGCCAGGCCGCTGGGAACAGCGCTGGCGCGGCTGATAAACAACGTGCCACTGCCGGGTACGCGAAAAATTGAAAACGTGCTCTGGCGCATTTCAGGTATCAGCGACCGCGAAATGAGCTGGGGCCAGTACCTGATGGCGATACTGCTTCTGAATATCGTGGGGCTTATTGCCCTCTTTACGCTGCTCATGCTCCAGGGCAATTTGCCGTTGAATCCGCAGCAGTTACCAGGTTTATCCTGGCATCTGGCGCTGAACACGGCGGTCAGCTTTGTCACCAATACCAACTGGCAGTCTTACGCCGGTGAAACCACGCTCAGCTACTTCAGCCAGATGGCCGGGTTAACCGTGCAAAACTTTCTGTCTGCAGCCAGCGGTATCGCGGTGATCTTCGCCCTGACGCGCGCGTTTGCCCGTCAGAATGTCAGCACGCTCGGCAACGCGTGGGTTGATGTCACGCGCATCACCCTTTGGATCCTGGTGCCTGTTGCGCTGATTATTGCCCTGTTCTTTATACAGCAAGGCACTCTGCAAAACCTGCTGCCTTATACCCCTTACACCTCGCTTGAAGGGGGCAGGGAACTCCTGCCAATGGGACCAGTGGCGTCGCAGGAAGCAATCAAGATGCTGGGCACCAACGGGGGCGGCTTCTTCAACGCCAACTCATCGCATCCGTTTGAAAACCCAACGGCATTAACCAATTTTGTACAGATGCTGGCGATCTTCCTAATCCCCGCCGCGCTCTGCTTCGCCTTTGGCGATGTGGTTAACGATCGCCGCCAGGGCCGTACGCTGCTGTGGGCCATGTCGTTAATCTTCGTGGTCTGCGTAGCACTGGTGATGTGGGCCGAATGGAACGGCAACAGCCACTTCATGCAGCTGGGGGCTAACAGCAATATCAACCTGGAAGGCAAAGAGAGCCGCTTCGGCATTCTTGCCAGCAGCCTCTATGCGGTGGTCACCACGGCGGCCTCCTGCGGGGCGGTGAACGCCATGCACGACTCTTTCACCGCGCTTGGCGGCATGATCCCGATGTGGCTGATGCAGATTGGCGAAGTAGTCTTCGGTGGGGTCGGTTCGGGGCTGTACGGCATGCTGTTGTTCGTTCTGCTCGCCGTGTTTATCGCCGGGCTGATGATCGGCCGCACGCCGGAATATCTCGGCAAAAAAATCGACGTCCGCGAAATGAAATTAACCGCGCTGGCAATCCTGGTCACCCCCGCCCTTGTGCTGCTCGGTACCGCGCTGGCGCTGATGACCGACGCCGGGCGCAGCGGCATCTTTAACCCGGGCATTCACGGCTTTAGCGAAGTGCTTTACGCCGTTTCGTCTGCCGCAAACAACAACGGCAGCGCCTTTGCAGGGTTAAGTGCCAACTCACCGTTCTGGAACTGTTTGCTGGCGTTCTGCATGTTCATCGGACGTTTCGGCGTGATTATTCCCGTCATGGCGATCGCTGGAACACTGGTGAATAAGAAGATCCAGCCGACCACCACCGGTACGTTACCGACTCACGGCGCGCTGTTCGTCGGCCTGCTGATTGGCACCGTTCTGCTGGTAGGTGCCTTGACCTTTATCCCCGCCCTCGCGTTAGGCCCGGTTGCGGAATATCTCTCTTTACGCTGATTTTGCGGAGAATTTGTCATGAGTCGTAAACAACTGGCCCTGCTCGAACCGACGTTAGTTCGTCAGGCCCTCATGGATGCGGTAAAAAAACTGAGCCCGCGAGTGCAGTGGCACAACCCGGTGATGTTTATTGTCTGGACTGGAAGTTTACTCACCACCGCACTGGCGATTGCCATGGGAACGGGACACCTTTCAGGAAATGCAACCTTTACCGGCGCCATCAGCCTGTGGCTGTGGTTTACCGTGCTGTTCGCCAACTTTGCCGAAGCGCTGGCGGAAGGCCGCAGTAAGGCGCAGGCCAACAGTCTGAAAGGGGTCAAAAAAACCGCCTTTGCGCGCAAATTACGCGAACCTAAATACGGCGCGCAGATGGACCACGTTCCGGCGGATGAACTGCGCAAAGGTGACGTGGTGCTGGTGGAAGCTGGCGACATCATCCCCTGCGACGGTGAGGTGATTGAGGGCGGCGCGTCGGTAGACGAAAGCGCCATTACCGGGGAATCCGCACCGGTGATCCGTGAGTCGGGCGGAGATTTCGCCTCAGTTACCGGCGGAACGCGCATTCTTTCCGACTGGCTGGTGATCCAGTGCAGCGTTAACCCGGGCGAAACCTTTCTCGACCGGATGATCGCCATGGTGGAAGGCGCACAGCGTCGTAAAACGCCGAACGAGATCGCCCTGACCATTCTGCTGGTGGCGCTCACCATTGTGTTCCTGCTGGCAACGGCGACCCTGTGGCCCTTCTCCGCCTACGGCGGTACAGCGGTCAGCATCACCGTACTGATCGCCCTGCTGGTCTGTCTGATCCCCACCACTATCGGCGGCCTGCTTTCCGCGATTGGCGTGGCGGGGATGAGCCGTATGCTGGGCGCGAACGTCATCGCCACTAGCGGACGCGCCGTTGAAGCGGCGGGTGACGTAGACGTACTGCTGCTGGATAAAACCGGGACCATCACCCTGGGTAATCGTCAGGCCTCTGACTTTTTACCTGCTCCCGGCGTGGATGAAAAAACGCTGGCCGACGCGGCGCAGCTTTCTTCGCTGGCCGATGAGACGCCGGAAGGTCGCAGTATCGTGATCCTCGCCAAGCAGCGCTTTAACCTGCGCCAGCGCGACGTACAAAGCCTGCACGCCACGTTCGTGCCCTTTACGGCGCAAACCCGCATGAGTGGAATTAACATTCAGGACCGAATGATCCGTAAAGGGTCCGTTGATGCCATTCGCCGTCATATTGAAGCCAATAATGGACATTTCCCTCCGGAAGTCGACCATCTGGTGGAAAGCGTAGCGCGTCAGGGGGCAACCCCGCTGGTGGTGGCGGAAGGTGCAAGCGTTCTGGGGGTTATCGCCCTGAAGGATATCGTTAAAGGCGGTATAAAAGAGCGTTTCGCCCAGATGCGTAAGATGGGCATTAAAACGGTGATGATCACCGGGGATAACCGTCTGACTGCGGCGGCCATTGCCGCCGAAGCGGGCGTGGATGATTTCCTTTCCGAAGCGACACCGGAAGCAAAGCTGGCGCTCATTCGCCAGTATCAGGCGGAAGGTCGTCTGGTGGCGATGACCGGCGACGGCACCAACGACGCCCCGGCGCTGGCGCAGGCCGACGTGGCGGTAGCGATGAACTCCGGTACCCAGGCGGCAAAAGAGGCGGGCAACATGGTGGATCTCGACTCGAACCCGACCAAGCTGATCGAAGTGGTGCATATCGGGAAGCAGATGCTGATGACGCGCGGCTCGCTGACCACGTTCAGTATCGCCAACGACGTGGCGAAGTATTTCGCCATTATCCCGGCGGCCTTTGCGGCAACCTATCCGCAGCTGAATGCCCTGAATGTGATGCACCTGCACTCTCCAGCCTCGGCCATTTTGAGCGCGGTGATCTTCAACGCGCTGATTATTGTCTTTCTTATTCCGCTGGCGCTGAAAGGGGTGAGCTATAAGCCACTGACGGCCGCCGCCATGCTGCGCCGTAACCTGTGGATTTACGGTCTGGGTGGGCTGGTGGTGCCCTTTATTGGGATCAAGGTTATCGACATGTTGTTAACGCTGTTCGGGCTGGTTTAAAAGGTGAATCTCATGACGATGTTACGTCCCGCTATACTGTTGTTTATTCTGCTGTCTCTGATTACCGGCGGGCTTTACCCGCTGATGACAACCGCGCTGGGCCAGTGGTGGTTTGAGGACCAGGCCAACGGCTCGCTGATTATCCAGAACGGTGAAAACCGTGGCTCGCGTCTGATTGGGCAAAACTTTACGGACCCGCGCTACTTCCAGGGACGCCCTTCCGCCACTGCGGAAAGCCCGTATAATCCAATGGCCTCCGGCGGCAGCAATCTGGCTGGCAGTAATCCTGACCTGGACAAAGCCGTTGCTGAACGCGTTGCCGCCCTGCGCGCCGCGAATCCGCAGGCCAGCCGTGAGGTGCCGGTTGAGCTGGTCACCGCCTCCGCGAGCGGGCTGGATTACAGCCTGACGCCGGACGCAGCGGCGTGGCAGATCCCACGCGTGGCCGCCGCCCGTCAGCTGACCGTCGAGCAGGTGAGCCAGCTGGTTGCAGAACATACGCAAAAGCCGCTGGTCAGCTTCATCGGCATGCCGGTAGTGAACATTGTTGAGCTGAATCTGGCGCTGGATGCGCTAAGGAAGAACTAAATGACCGAAGAGCCCATGCGCCCGGATCCGGACAGGCTGCTTGAACAAACGGCTGAAGCCCACCGCGGCAAGCTGAAAATTTTCTTCGGCGCCTGCGCGGGCGTCGGGAAAACCTTCGCCATGCTGACGGAAGCCCAGCGGCTTCGGGCGCAGGGGCTTGATATTCTCATCGGCGTGGTGGAAACCCACGGTCGCAAAGAGACGGCGGCGCTGCTGACGGGGCTGGCGACGCAGCCGCCCCAGCGTATCAGCCATCGCGGTCGGCTGGTGACGGAGTTCGATCTTGATGCCGCCCTCGCCCGCCGCCCCGCGCTGATCCTGATGGACGAACTGGCGCACAGCAACGCGCCTGGCTCACGCCACCCGAAGCGCTGGCAGGATGTTGAGGAGCTGCTTGAAGCCGGCATCGACGTCTTCACCACGGTGAATGTTCAGCATCTGGAAAGCCTGAACGACGTGGTGAGCGGCGTAACCGGTATCCAGGTCCGGGAAACCGTCCCCGATCCGTTTTTTGATTCTGCCGATGAAGTCGTACTGGTTGACCTGCCGCCGGACGATCTGCGCCAGCGCCTGCACGAAGGCAAGGTGTATATTGCCGGCCAGGCCGAACGCGCCATCGAACATTTTTTCCGCAAAGGAAACCTGATTGCCCTGCGCGAGCTGGCCCTGCGCCGCACCGCCGATCGCGTAGATGACCAGATGCGCGCCTGGCGGGACCTGCAGGGGCGGGAGCGCGTCTGGCACACGCGTGACGCCATTCTGTTATGCATTGGTCACGGCAGCGGCAATGAAAAACTGGTCCGCACCGCCGCCCGGCTTGCGGCGAAGTTTGGCAGCGTCTGGCACGCGGTGTATGTCGAAACGCCACAGCTTCACGGCCTGCCGGAAAATCAGCGTCGCGCCATTTTGAGTGCGCTGCGGCTGGCGCAGGAGCTGGGTGCCGAAACCGCAACCCTGTCCGATCCGCAGGAAGATAAAGCCATTCTGCGCTACGCGCGCGAGCATAACCTGGGCAAGATTGTCATTGGACGTCGCCAGCATCGCCGCTGGTTTAGCCGCGAATCTTTTGCCGACAGGCTGGCACGCCGCGCGCCGGATCTGGATTTAGTCATCGTCGCGCTGGATGACAAGCCCACCCCCCTGCCCGGCCGTACGCCGGACGCACGCACCTTTGGCGATAAATGGCGCGTCCAGATCCGGGGCTGCCTCGTGGCCGTGGTCCTTTGCGCCCTGATCACGGTGATTGCCAGCCAGTGGCTAATCGCCTTCGATGCCGCCAATCTGGTCATGATTTATCTGCTGGGCGTCGTTGTGGTCGCGCTCTTTTATGGCCGCTGGCCGTCGGTGCTGGCAACGGTGATCAACGTCATCAGCTTCGACCTCTTTTTTATCGCTCCGCGCGGGACGCTTGCTGTCTCGGACGTGCAGTACATTCTGACCTTTGCCGTGATGCTTACCGTCGGGCTGGTGATCGGGAATCTGACGGCAGGCGTGCGCTACCAGGCACGCATTGCCCGCTATCGCGAGCAGCGCACCCGCCATCTGTATGAGATGTCAAAATCGCTGGCGGTCGGCCGCACGCAGCAGGATATCGTCCAGACCAGCGAGCAGTTTATCCGTTCGACCTTTCATGCCAGTAACCTGATTTTGCTCCCCGACGAGCAGGGGCGCCTTCGCCCGCTGACCTCCCCTTCGGGGATGACGCCCTGGGATGAAGCGATTGCCCGCTGGAGCTTTGATAAGGGTTTACCTGCCGGTGCCGGCACCGACACTCTGCCCGGGGTGCCTTACCAGATCCTGCCGCTGCGCAGCGCGGATAAAAATCACGGGCTGGTCATCGTCGAGCCGTCTAACCTGCGTCAGCTGATGATCCCTGAGCAGCAGCGCCTGCTGGAAACCTTCACCCTGCTGGTCGCCAGCGCCCTTGAACGGCTGGCGCTCACCGCCAGCGAAGAGCAGGCACGGCTGGCAAGCGAGCGCGAAAGTATTCGCAATTCGCTGCTGGCAGCGCTGTCTCACGATTTGCGCACCCCGCTTACCGTGCTGTTTGGTCAGTCCGAAATTCTGACGCTGGATCTGGCGGCGGAAGGATCAAAACATGCGATGCAGGCCAGCGAAATTCGTCAGCACGTGCTAAATACCACGCGTCTGGTGAACAACCTGCTGGACATGGCGCGCATTCAGTCCGGCGGGTTTAACCTCAAAAAAGAGTGGCTCACCCTTGAGGAGGTTGTCGGCAGTGCGCTGAAGATGCTGGAGCCGGGTCTCGGCGGGCGCCATATCGAGCTGGACATGCCGGAACCCCTGACGTTAATCCATGTGGATGGCCCGCTGTTTGAGCGCGTGCTGATTAATCTGCTGGAAAATGCCGCTAAATACGCCGGGACAAAGGCCCGGCTGGGGATTGCTGCCAGGGTGGATAAACGTGTGCTGCGGCTCGATGTCTGGGATACCGGGCCGGGTATTCCGGCCGGCCAGGAGCGCGCCATATTCGAAAAATTTGCGCGCGGTAATAAGGAATCTGCCATTCCGGGCGTCGGGCTGGGGCTGGCGATCTGCCAGGCGATTGTTGACGTGCATGGCGGCACCATTTCCGCAGAGATCCGCCCGGAAGGTGGGGCACGCTTTTGTGTTACACTTCCTCTTGAAACCCCACCAGAACTTGATGAATTACCAGAGGATTTGTGATTAACGTTCTGATTGTTGAAGATGAGCTCGCTATCAGCCGATTTCTGCGTACCGCGCTGGAAGGCGACGGTTTGCGCGTTCATGAAGCCGGAACGCTTCAACGGGGGTTAATTGAAGCCGCCACCCGCAAGCCAGATCTGGTGATCCTGGATCTGGGACTCCCGGATGGCGACGGCATCGATTTTATTCGTGAGGTGCGTCAGTGGAGCCAGATGCCCATTCTGGTGCTCTCTGCCCGCACCGAAGAGACGGATAAAATCGCCGCGCTGGATGCCGGAGCGGATGATTATCTGATCAAACCGTTTGGCATTGGCGAGTTACAGGCCCGGCTGCGTGTGGCGCTGCGTCGACACAGTGCCACCACTCCTTCTGAACCGGTGTACGTCTTTGGCGATATCCGCGTCGATCTTGCCGCCCGCCGCATCGTGCGAGGGGAAGAAGAGATCCACCTTACGCCTATCGAGTTTCGTCTGCTGGCCGTGTTGCTCAATAACCACGGAAAAGTGTTAACGCAGCGACAGCTGTTAAGCCAGGTCTGGGGACCGAATGCTGTCGAACATAGTCACTATTTACGCATTTATATGGGACACCTTCGCCAGAAACTTGAAGCCGATCCCGCGCGTCCTCGTCATTTATTAACAGAAACCGGTATCGGATATCGGTTTATGATCTGAATAAGTATTCACTTTAATTTTAAATAAAGAACACACCAGCCTGAATATAGCCATGAAAATAACGACGAGATTATTTTCATGCCTATATTCGCCCTCACTAAACATAATTAGAACACCAATTTAACACCAAACCAACAAAACAGCATTTTGATCTGCGTTATTCACTCATAGCGACTAATTATTTCTGAAATGATCGGTTATTGGTGATCTGTTTCACAGTTAATCCCTTTTTCCTGGATAAAATGACCGTGCTTTCAATTACTGAAAGGAAAATGAACATGGAAAACAATAATCGTTTAATGCCCCATATAAGGCGGACAACACATATCATGATGTTTGCCCACCGAAACTGTTTTGACTTTCATCTCTTTAACGCCCGGTAGTCCTTCGACTTCTGGCGCATCTGCTTACAGGTTATCCTGAAAAACGCTATTTTACAGGCTGTTGCCTGTGAACACCTGCGCTCATTCCTTGTGATTCAGATTCTCCGCAACCGGGCGGACTGAATTCTACTCAGCAAAAAAGCAATTAACTGATTTCGTATCAGCGGACACGCTTTGCTTTTTTTTCCGGAAAAAATCGATTTCTTTACCGCAAGAAGTCGAGGGACCCATATTGCCTGAAATAAAGAGATAAAGATGAAAACGTTAAAAATTGCCGTCAGCCGTGCCTGCCCTGAATGCTTTACCACTTCGCGCGAGATCGTGGATATCACCGCATCGGATTATATTGATGTGGCAGCCGTGGTTCTGGCCGTCAGTGATATTTTCAATGGCGCCATAGAAGAAATAGAAGCCACGGGATTCGGTATTCCGGTGTTTATTGCCACGCATAAAGAAGAAAGGGTTCCGGCTGAATTTTTGTCGCGTATTCACGGCGTTTTTGAGTATTCCGACACCAGCAATGCGTACTACGGACGCCAGCTTGAAGCGGCTGCGCAGAAGTACGAAACCCAGCTCCGTCCGCCGTTCTTCCGCGCGCTGGTCGATTACGTCCAGCAGGGGAACAGCGCGTTTGACTGCCCCGGACATCAGGGAGGCCAGTTCTTCCGCCGCCATCCGGCCGGAAACCAGTTTGTCGATTTCTTTGGCGAAACGCTTTTCCGCGCCGATCTGTGCAATGCCGACGTGGCAATGGGCGATCTGCTGATCCATGAAGGTGCGCCATGCATCGCCCAACAGCATGCGGCAAAAGTCTTTAATGCGGATAAAACCTACTTCGTGCTGAACGGCACCTCCTCTTCCAATAAGGTGGTGCTCAATGCCCTGCTCACGCCAGGCGATCTGGTGCTGTTCGATCGCAATAACCATAAATCTAACCACCACGGGGCGCTGTTACAGGCGGGAGCGACGCCGGTGTATCTGGAAACAGCGCGCAACCCGTACGGGTTTATCGGCGGTATTGACGCACACTGTTTCGACGAGAGTTACCTGCGGGAACTGGTGTCAGAGGTCGCGCCTGGTCGCGCGCGGGATGAACGTCCCTTCCGTCTGGCGGTGATCCAGCTGGGCACCTACGACGGTACCATTTATAACGCCCGTCAGGTGGTGGATAAGATTGGTCACCTGTGCGATTACATCCTGTTTGACTCCGCCTGGGTGGGTTACGAGCAGTTTATCCCGATGATGGCCGACTGCTCGCCGTTGCTGCTGGGGCTGAACGAAAACGATCCGGGCATTCTGGTTACCCAGTCGGTGCATAAGCAGCAGGCGGGCTTCTCGCAAACCTCGCAAATCCATAAGAAGGACAGCCACATAAAAGGCCAGCCGCGCTATGTTCCGCATAAGCGCCTCAACAACGCCTTTATGATGCACGCCTCCACCAGCCCGTTTTATCCGCTATTTGCCGCCCTGGATATCAACGCCCGCATGCACGAGGGGCAAAGTGGGCGCAACATGTGGATGGACTGCGTGGTGACGGGTATCGAAGCGCGAAAACTGATCCTTCAGAACTGTCAGTTTATTCGCCCGTTCGTGCCGGAGACGGTGGATGGCCGTCCGTGGGAAAGCTGGGATACGGCGGAGATCGCCACCGATCTGCGCTTCTTCCATTTCGTTCCGGGCGAACGCTGGCACGCCTTTGAGGGATATGCCGAGCATCAGTATTTTATTGATCCCTGCAAACTGCTGCTGACCACGCCAGGCATCAACGCCCGCACCGGCGAGTATGATGATTTCGGCGTGCCCGCCACCATCCTCGCCAACTTCCTGCGTGAAAACGGCATCGTGCCGGAAAAATGCGACCTCAATTCCATTCTGTTCCTGCTCACCCCGGCGGAGGACATGGGCAAATTGCAGCAGCTCGTCGCCCAGCTGGTGCGCTTCGAAAAACTGCTCCAGAGCGATGTGCCGCTGAAAGAGGTTCTGCCCTCTCTTTATAAGCAACATCCGGAACGTTATGCGGATTATTCCCTGCGTCAGATTTGTCAGGAGATGCACGACCTCTACGCCCGCCATAACGTGAAGCAGTTGCAGAAAGAGATGTTCCGCAAGTCTCACTTCCCGCGCGTCATGATGAACCCGCAGGAGGCGAACTATGCCTATCTGCGCGGTGAGGTCGAGCTGGTGTCACTGCGCGACGCGGAAGGCCGTATCGCCGCGGAAGGCGCGCTGCCTTACCCACCGGGGGTGTTGTGCGTGGTTCCGGGGGAAGTCTGGGGCGGTTCCGTGCTGCGCTATTTCGCCGCGCTGGAAGACGGGATCAATCTGCTGCCGGGCTTTGCGCCGGAGTTACAGGGGGTTTACGTCGAGGAGTGTGACGGGCGCAAACAGGTGCGCTGCTACGTCATTAAACAACCCGCCGCTCAGCCGTCTCTGCTGAAAGGAGAAAAATTATGAGTAAGTCCAACAAGATGGGCGTGGTACAACTCACTATCCTCACCATGGTGAATATGATGGGGTCCGGGATCATCATGCTGCCCACTAAGCTCGCTGAAGTGGGGACGATTTCGATTATCTCCTGGCTGGTAACGGCAGTCGGCTCAATGGCGCTGGCGTGGGCGTTTGCCAAGTGCGGGATGTTCAGCCGTAAGTCTGGCGGCATGGGCGGCTATGCCGAATATGCGTTTGGCAAGTCGGGCAACTTTATGGCCAACTATACCTACGGGGTGTCGCTGCTGATCGCCAACGTGGCGATTGCCATTTCCGCTGTCGGTTACGGTACGGAGCTGTTTGGCGCGACGCTGACCCCGGTGCAGATTGGGCTGGCGACCATCGGCGTGCTGTGGATCTGCACCGTCGCCAACTTTGGCGGCGCGCGCATCACCGGACAACTCAGCAGCATCACCGTCTGGGGCGTGATCATTCCGGTTGTCGGTCTGTGCATCATCGGCTGGTTCTGGTTTAGCCCGACGCTGTACGCCAATTCCTGGAACCCGCACCACGTGCCGTTCTTTACCGCCGTGGGATCGTCCATCGCCATGACGCTATGGGCTTTCCTCGGGCTGGAGTCAGCCTGTGCGAATGCGGAAGTGGTGGAAAACCCGGAAAAGAACGTGCCGATCGCGGTACTCGGCGGGACGCTGGGGGCGGCGGTGATCTATATCGTCTCAACCAACGTGATTGCGGGAATTGTGCCCAACATGGATCTCGCCAACTCCACGGCGCCGTTCGGGCTGGCGTTTGCGCAGATGTTTACGCCAGAGGTAGGGAAAGTGATCATGGGACTGATGGTGATGTCCTGCTGCGGCTCGCTGCTGGGCTGGCAGTTCACCATCGCCCAGGTATTCAAATCCTCCGCTGACGAAGGTTATTTCCCGAAAATCTTCTCCCGCGTCACCAAAGCGGATGCGCCGGTACAGGGTATGCTGGCGATTGTGATTTTCCAGAGCGGTTTGTCGCTGATGACCATCAGCCCGTCACTGAACAGCCAGTTTAATGTACTGGTCAACCTGGCGGTGGTGACGAACATCATTCCGTACATTCTGTCGATGGCGGCACTGGTGATTATTCAGAAGGTGGCGAAGGTGGATCCGCGCAAAGCCCGGGCGGCCAATATCGTGGCGCTGATTGGGGCGATTTACAGCTTCTATGCGCTCTACTCGTCCGGTCAGGAGGCGATGCTGTATGGCGCGATGGTGACCTTTATGGGCTGGACGCTGTACGGTCTGGTGTCACCACGGTTTGAACTGAAGAATAAGCATAGTTAAAAAAGAAGCCCGGTGGCGCTAACGCTTACCGGGCCTACGAGATCAATGTTTTCTCCCTCTCCCTGTGGGAGAGGGCCTGGGTGAGGGCATCAGCCCGCACCAGACACCACTTACGCGTTTTTCAGCACTTCGCTGACAATCTCTACCGCTTCTTTCTCAATCTGCTGACGATGCTCAGCGCCGAGGAAGCTTTCACAATAGATTTTGTACGCATCTTCCGTACCGGATGGACGCGCGGCGAACCAGCCGTTTTCGGTCATCACTTTCAGGCCGCCGATCGATGCGCCGTTACCCGGCGCCGCCGTCAGACGCGCGGTGATCGGGTCACCAGCCAGGGTACTGGCACTGACCATCTCCGGAGAGAGTTTTGACAGAGCTGCTTTTTGCGCAGACGTGGCGCCAGCCTGAATACGGTTATAGCTTGGCGCACCAAAGCGTGCTGCCAGGTCGTTGTAATGTTCCTGCGGGTTCTTACCGGTAACCGCGGTGATTTCCGCCGCCAGCAGGCACATGATGATGCCGTCTTTATCGGTTGACCATGGGGTGCCGTCGAAGCGCAGGAAGGATGCCCCCGCGCTCTCTTCACCACCAAAGCCGAAGCTGCCGTCGTGCAGACCATCAACAAACCACTTGAAGCCTACCGGCACTTCCACCAGCTTGCGGCCCAGCGCATCGACCACACGGTCAATCATGGCGGAAGAGACCAGCGTTTTACCCACCGCAACCTCTTTGCCCCACTGCGGACGGTGCTGGAAGAGATAGTTAATCGCAACAGCCAGGTAGTGGTTCGGGTTCATCAGCCCAGCGGGGGTGACGATGCCGTGGCGGTCGTAGTCCGGGTCGTTGGCAAACGCCAGGTCGAACTTGTCGCGCAGCGCCAGCAGGCCAGCCATTGCGCATTCGGAGGAGCAGTCCATACGGATCGCGCCGTCTTTGTCCAGGTGCATAAAGCGGAAGGTCTGATCGACGTGATCGTTCACGATGGTCAGATCCAGCTTGTAGTGCTCGGCAATGCGTTTCCAGTATTCAATACCGGAGCCGCCCAGCGGATCCACGCCCAGCTTCAGACCGGCTTTCTGGATAGCGGCCATATCGACGATATCCGCCAGCCCTTCCACGAACGGCTGCACCAGATCCTGCTCTTTCACGTGGCCGGACGCCATGGCTTCATCCAGCGAGATGCGCTTCACGCCGTTCAGACCGTTAGCCAGTAACGCGTTGGCGCGATCTTCCACCACTTTCGTGACGTTGGTATCCGCCGGGCCACCGTTAGGTGGGTTGTACTTGATGCCGCCATCTTCCGGTGGGTTGTGGGACGGGGTGATCACAATACCGTCCGCCTGCGCGCCACCTTTTTTGTTGTGTACCAGAATAGCGTTAGAAACCGCAGGCGTTGGCGTGAAACCGTTGTTCTCCTGAACAATCACGTCTACGCCGTTTGCCGCCAGTACTTCCAGCACGGAGATAAAGGCAGGTTCAGACAGGGCGTGGGTATCTTTCCCAACATAGCACGGACCGGTGACGCCATTTTTGGCGCGCTCTTCCGCGATGGCCTGAGCAATGGCCAGAATGTGCGGTTCGTTAAAGCTGTGGCGCGCCGCGCTGCCGCGGTGGCCAGATGTACCAAACTTCACTGCGTGTTCTGCGTTGCCCACCACCGGCTTCAGCACGTAGTACTGCGCGGTCAGTTGAGCGACGTTAATCAAATCGCGTTGTTGTGCAGGTTGTCCTGCACGGCTGTGATTTGCCATTGCCTGGTCCTTCTGATGCAAGGGTTAAATTGTACCGCAAACCTTTTCGATCAATTCCGCCGGGAACTGCATGGACTGCATGATATGTTCGATCATGCTGCACTTGCGGCCCGTATTGGTATTGGTGATCACCCAGTATGGCGTACCGGGAACATGTTTGGGTTTGGTTTGGTTGCCATTTTGCAGCAGGGTCTGCTCGTCACCTGCGAAGTAAACGCGCGTGCGACCGTGCAGCGACTCTGTCGCTTCTGCAAATGCGTTGTTATCCAGTGAGTAAAGTGTAGACAGCACCAGCATAAAGCGGTTAACCGCCTTTTTCTGCTCTGCATATTCATCGGACAGCAGCAGCTCGCGCATCGCGCGCACTTTGTCTTTTGCCGGCATGACGGCAGGTTTTACTTGTGCAACAACGCTCGGCTGAGACACGACATCTTTAGTGACAGGAGTGGGCTGTGAGGCGGCGGAAATTTTAAGCATGCGCCGTAAAATGTCGGACGCGCTCTCCCCAATATGCCGCGTCTGGCTGGCAATATACTGATAGAGTTCGTCATCAACTTCGATTGTTTTCATCTTAATCCAGTGCGATATCTTATCTGAATACAAGTCGTTGAGATTATAAGGTCTAATCCCAACAGCGGATAGCGTCAAACCAGGTTGGCGGCAAAAGTCAGATTAAACTGGATCCTTGCCCCCGGGCGGCAGAATGGTCAACATGATACCCTAACCTGACAAACCTAAAAAAAGAACTTTGCCATGAAATTGAATACCCGAGCGCAAACTGCACAATCGCCGAACAATAATTCTCCCATCGTACTGGTTCACGGCCTGTTTGGTAGCCTGGATAACCTGGGCGTGCTGGCGCGCGATTTAGTGACCGATCACGAGATCCTCCAGGTTGATATGCGCAATCACGGTCTTTCAGGGCGCTCTGAGGAGATGACCTACGCAGCCATGGCGCAGGATCTGCGGGACACCCTCGATGCGAATAATATCCAGAAAGCGACGCTCATCGGGCATTCAATGGGCGGTAAAGCGGTGATGGCGCTTACAGCGCTGGCCCCTGAGCGAATTTCCGGTCTGGTGGTCATTGACGTTGCGCCCGTCAATTACGACGTTCGCCGTCACGATGAGATTTTCGCTGCGATCAATGCTGTGACAGAGTCAGGCGTCTCCACACGCCAGCAGGCGGCAGCCGTTATGCGCGAGCATCTCGATGAAGAAGGCGTGGTCCAGTTCCTGCTGAAATCCTTTGTTGACGGACAATGGCGCTTTAACGTCCCGGTACTGTGGGATCAGTATTCGCATATTGTGGGGTGGGAAAATGTCCCCGCCTGGCCGCACCCTACCCTCTTTATTCGCGGCGGCAACTCCCCTTACGTCACTGACGCGTACCGTGACACGCTGCTGGCGCAATTTCCGCAGGCTCGCGCTCACGTCATCGCCGGTGCCGGGCACTGGGTCCACGCGGAAAAACCGGATGCGGTCCTGCGCGCCATTCGCCGCTATCTTACTGATACAGCGAATTGATTAAAAAGCCAGCGACCGGAAGACGACGGGCTTCCAGTCGTTGGCGTGTGGATTTGGGTGATGTATGATGGCGCGCTTATCGCCCGGGCATTAGCAGGGCGGCGTGTTTCCCCCGAAGTCTCAGAATCATGGCCAAAGAACAAACGGACCGTACGACACTAGATCTGTTCGCGAATGAGCGTCGACCGGGACGACCGAAAACGAATCCGCTTTCGCGCGATGAACAGCTGCGTATCAATAAACGCAACCAGCTTAAACGCGATAAAAATCGTGGGCTTAAGCGTGTCGAACTCAAGCTGAATGCCGATGCCGTCGATGCGCTTAACGAGTTAGCTGACGCGCGCAACATCAGCCGCAGCGAACTGATCGAAGAGATGCTGATCGCCCAGCTTGAGACGTTACGCGGCAAGGCGTGAGTCAGAAAATCCCCAATATTACCTTTTTCATGTAGCACAGAGTGCAGTCCTGCGTGATAGCTGTTTCCGCAGGGTTGCCTGTTCTGCTATTATTGCCCTTATCCGTGGACAATTTGCGCCACCATACCATTAAGTTTCAAGAGGTTATTTTACTCATGGCAATCATCGGCATTTTCTTTGGCAGTGATACCGGCAATACTGAAAATATCGCAAAAAACATTCAAAAACAGCTCGGTAAAGACGTTGCTGATGTGCATGACATCGCCAAGAGCAGCAAAGAAGATCTCGAGGGCTATGACATCCTGCTGCTGGGCATTCCGACCTGGTACTACGGTGAAGCACAGTGTGACTGGGACGATTTCTTCCCGACGCTGGAAGAAGTCGACTTCAACGGCAAGCTGGTTGCCCTGTTTGGCTGTGGCGATCAGGAAGACTACGCTGAGTATTTCTGTGATGCGCTGGGCACTATTCGCGACATCATTGAGCCGCGCGGTGCGGCGATCGTTGGTCACTGGCCAACAGCGGGTTACCACTTCGAAGCTTCCAAAGGTCTGGCAGATGACGATCACTTCGTTGGCCTTGCCATTGATGAAGACCGTCAGCCAGAGCTGACCGCAGAGCGTGTAGAAAAATGGGTTAAGCAGGTTCGTGAAGAACTGAACCTGGACGATATCCTTAACGCCTGATATCCCTGCGGCGCAACTCCGGTTGCGCCCGTTGTCCAGGTAAAACCGATTAAATTAATTGCTACAAACTTTTAACTTTTTCGTCCAGACCTGTACAATATCCCCCTGGTAAAAAGTGGGTGCCATCGAACAAGTTTGTTGGTGATACCACGTTTTTATAAGCATACTTTGCTTGAGACTTGCAGTTTTCATTTAGCCATGGCAGTTCTATAATGAGACGCATTATCCCAAGTGCATTTTCTGTCACTTCTTCTTTTGAAGTGAATCGTTTAGCAACAGGACAGATTCCGCATGACTGACAACAATACCGCATTAAAGAAAGCTGGCCTGAAAGTAACGCTTCCTCGGTTAAAAATCCTTGAAGTGCTTCAGGGGCCAGACAATCACCATGTCAGTGCGGAAGACCTTTATAAGCGTCTTATCGATATGGGTGAAGAGATTGGGCTGGCAACCGTCTATCGTGTGCTGAACCAGTTTGATGACGCGGGCATTGTTACTCGTCATAATTTCGAAGGCGGTAAATCCGTGTTCGAGCTGACTCAGCAGCACCACCACGATCACCTGATCTGCCTCGACTGTGGCAAGGTCATTGAATTTAGCGATGATTCCATTGAATCACGCCAGCGTGAAATCGCCGCCCGTCATGGCATCCGCCTGACCAACCACAGCCTGTACCTGTACGGTCACTGTGCTGAAGGGGATTGCCGCGAAAATGAACATGCGCACGACGCAAAATAAGTCAGTGTTCATACTCTGAGCCAGCCGTGAGGTTGGCTTTTTTTTGCCTGGAAAAAGCCCAGTAAGCGCAGCGCCACCGGGCGTAAAGCAACTTATTTATTGTTATTGCGAATCTCGTCCCATATCTTATCGCAACGCTTCGCCACTTCCTGATCGTTACCGGTTTTACGCGCCTGAATACAGGCCTGGTAATCCATCACGCGAACGTTTTCCTGCGTGGCGAATTGCTCATGGGCTTTGTCTTTTTTTAGCTCGTTCAGCACGCTTTGACAGGCTTCAATCTTCTCAGGTGAACCTTGTGCGGTATTGATGCAAGCGCTATACGCCTCTTTCAGACGGGAGTCTTCTTTCGGCGCCTGATCCTGCGCGCACGCCACCAGCCCGAATGCCAGCAGCGCAACGATTACCCTTTTTTTCATCATGTTCATTCTCCATAACGGCGGGACACAGCCCGCCGCAGCATTCATCAGAAGATGGTAAATGGCGCAATGACCATAAATTTCACGTCGCGCTCATCCTGGAAGATGTTGCCGTAACCGCCCGCGTAGCTCGGGATATCGGAGTGGTTGTCATACTGGGTGAAGTGCAGTTTGAACATCGTGCCTTTCGCACGGCCCTCCTGCAGGGTATAAATCGCATCCAGACTGTATGAAGACTCTTTCAGACGGTAGTTCGGATCGTAGTAGGCGTCTGGCGTAGCCATATCCGCTGGCTTCGCATCCCAGGCGTACGCGTAAGACGCACCCACTGCCCAGCCAGGCAGGTTCCAGTTCTTCAGGTCATACATTGCGCCGAAGAAGACTGCCTTTTCGCCGTCGGCGTTGAAGTCAGAGCGGTTATCCCACCAGATATCGAGACGACCATTGGAAGAGGCGTAGGTTGGCGTCATACGTTGCAGGAAGTAGCCCTGCTGCCCTTCTGCCTTGACCCATGTTCCCTCCAGACGTAAATCAACCTGACCTACCTTGTAGCCGAAGGTCAGCGCCTGTAACCACGCGGTGCCGTCATAGATATCATTTACGCTGCCATCACTGACCTTGTCGCGCGTACCGTAGAACTGATAGCTGGTGCTCAGCGGGCTACCCGCGATATCAAATTTGTAGCTGGCTTTAGCAAAGTACTGATCGATATAGCCTTCAGCCTGACCAAAAGCCGCTTCCAGCACCAGATCGTTTTTGAAGTCGTACTTCGCCCCCAGCGAGTGGAGATAATCAACTTTGGTTTTTTTATCGTTCTGATAGAACTTGTCCATCTCAATGTGCCACGGCGCTTTGTACTCGTTGGTCCACATATAGGAGAAGCTCAACGCCCCCGCATCGCCGTAGTCAAAATTAGCACCGGCTTCCGCCCCCTGATAGGTGCCTGGCATAAAGCTCCAGTGCGGCGCTAACAACGTCTGGCCGGTTGGCTGGATATAACCACCCCGCGCCCAGACCGGGCCATATTTGAATTTTGCAGCCGCTTTATACAGGCTGATACCGCTTTTATCGCCGGACCAGTCTTCGTCGTAGGCTTTATTACTGGAGGAGAACGCAATTTCGTTCGGATGGCCGCTGTCGCCATTTTCGGCCATTTCAATTGCGGTGAACGCGGCAATATCGATCCCGAACATATCGGCGGCATATCCCGACTGGAAATCCAGGTTGGCGTTCCATGTCGAGTGAGAAAGGTTGGTTTTGTATTTATCTTCAGTGACGTCTTTACGGTCACGCTCACGCTGCCAGTAATAAATACCGCCCGTGAGGGTGGAATCTTCAATGAAACCTGCTGCTTTTGCCTCTGGCGCAACCACCAGGCCCGACATTGCTGTCACACCGGCGATAGCCAGCGCCAGCGCACTACGTTTGCCACTGAACGTACGCATAGATTATTCCTCTTTGACGAATTAAAACGCCTTAAACGGCGAAAAACAGAAAAGACCAAGTGGTCAGGGGTAGTCAGAAATACCCTCGAATTAACTACCGTCTTTAGGTTATTTTTCGCGACGCGAATTATCAATGCTTTTAATCAGGCAAAAGTCAGGATTATGACGAAGAGCACATATTTCGTAGTGCTTTGTAACATTTACCGGGAAGCGAGTACTGGCGGGGGAATGCGCTAATTTTCAGTAAGTAACATTGATATTGTGAATATATTTTTCAGCGTTTCTCTTTTTGGAAAACAACAAACTTTTTTTGAATAAAATAAGTAGCACCACATTGACCTGGAATGTTGGCTTTAAATGATTATCCCGATGCTTAACGACATGATCGTTAAATAAAAAAACGCCGCATTACGCGGCGTTTGTTTCTCATTGACCAGGGCAGCGTTATTATTCGCCGATCTTAGTCCAGGTATCACGCAGACCGACGGTACGGTTAAATACCGGTTTTTCTGCCGTGCTGTAACGGCTGTCCAGGCAGAAGTAACCCTCACGTTCAAACTGGAACGCTTTACCGGCTTCAGCGGCTTTCAGAGACGGCTCGGCATACCCCTGCTTGATAATCAGCGACTCAGGGTTGATAACCGCCAGGAAGTCCTCCGCAGCGCCTGGGTTAGGCACGCTGAACAGACGGTCGTAGAGACGGATCTCAACCGGCAGCGCATGCTGTGCGCTCACCCAGTGGATAACACCTTTCACTTTACGGCCATCCGCCGGATCTTTGCTCAGCGTTTCTGCGTCGTACGTACAGAAGATGGTCGTGATGTTACCTTCCGTATCTTTCTCTACGCGCTCGGCTTTGATTACATAGGCGTTACGCAGACGTACTTCTTTGCCCAGCACCAGACGCTTGTACTGCTTGTTCGCTTCTTCGCGGAAGTCGGCACGATCGATCCAGATTTCACCGCTGAACGGCACGTCGCGGGTGCCCATTTCCGGTTTGTTCGGATGATTAGGCATAGAGACCAATTCGCTCCCGCCCTGCGGATAGTTTTCGATAACCAGTTTCACCGGATCGATCACTGCCATCGCGCGCGGCGCGTTTTCGTTCAGGTCTTCGCGAATGCAGGATTCCAGAGACGCCATTTCGATGGTGTTGTCCTGCTTGGTAACGCCGATGCGTTTGCAGAACTCACGAATGGACGCCGAGGTGTAACCACGACGACGCAGGCCAGAGATGGTCGGCATACGTGGGTCATCCCAGCCTTCAACGTGCTTGTCGGTGACCAGCAGGTTCAGCTTACGCTTGGACATCACGGTGTATTCCAGGTTCAGACGAGAGAACTCGTACTGACGCGGATGCACAGGAATGGTGATGTTATCCAGCACCCAGTCGTACAGACGACGGTTGTCCTGGAATTCCAGCGTGCACAGAGAGTGCGTAATGCCTTCCAGCGCATCGCTGATGCAGTGGGTGAAGTCGTACATCGGGTAGATGCACCACTTGTTACCGGTCTGGTGGTGTTCTGCGAACTTAATGCGGTACAGAACCGGATCGCGCATCACGATGAACGGAGACGCCATATCGATTTTGGCACGCAGACACGCTTTACCTTCTTCAAAGCCACCGGCACGCATTTTTTCAAACAGCGCCAGGTTCTCTTCCACGCTACGATCGCGGAACGGACTGTTCTTACCGGGCTGAGTCAGCGTACCGCGGTATTCACGGATTTCGTCAGCAGACAATTCGTCGACGTATGCCAGACCTTTGTTAATCAGTTCAACCGCATAGGCATACAGCTGATCGAAATAGTCTGAGGAGTAGCAGATATCGCCAGACCAGTTGAAGCCCAGCCATTGCACGTCGTTTTTAATCGACTCAACGTATTCGATGTCTTCTTTTACTGGGTTGGTGTCATCGAAACGCAGGTTGCACTGCCCCTGGTAATCTTGCGCAATACCAAAGTTCAGGCAGATCGATTTGGCGTGACCAATGTGCAGGTAGCCATTTGGCTCCGGCGGGAAACGCGTGTGGACTGTGGTGTGCTTACCACTGGCCAGATCTTCATCGATGATCTGACGAATAAAGTTACTCGGGCGGGCTTCTGCCTCACTCATCGTGGATTCCTCAAAGCGTAAACAACGTATAACGGCATATGATCTTATAAGCCGGACGTAGTGACAACCCTTAAAACGTCCCGGAAGAAAATAATGGGGGCAATTGCTGCAAAAAAAAGCGGCGGAGGATATCCCCCGCCGCTAAAGGCATAACTCTACTCAGGAGCGATTACTTGCCTTTAATCTCATACAGTGGCGTCTGGCCTGCAACTACCTGCCCCTGCGCCTGGATCACCAGACCGCTGAAGTCGTCGATGTTGCTGCACACGACCGGGCTTATCATGGAGCGCGCGTTGGCATTCAGGAAGTCCAGATCCATTTCCAGAATCGGCTGGCCTGCCGCCACTTCAGCACCCTCTTCCACCAGGCGAGTAAAGCCCTGGCCGTTCAGCGCAACGGTATCGATACCCATATGGACAACGATCTCCGCGCCTTTTTCCGTTTCCAGGCAGAACGCATGGTTGGTGTTGAAGATTTTCACGATAGTACCGGCAGCCGGAGAGACCACGGTTTTGTCCGTTGGTTTCACCGCCACGCCGTCACCGACCGCTTTGCTGGCGAACGCTTCGTCAGGCACCTGCTCAAGCGCAACAACGTCACCTGTCACCGGAGAAACCAGCGCAGCGATGGTCACCGCATTTGGCACAGCCTGCGGTTTTGCAACCGGCGCGTCAGCTACTGGCGCGTTATCCGTTGAGGCGGCAGCGACCGGCCCACGGGCAACCACTTTTTTCATTTCATCGCCGATAGATTCGGCTTTCGCACCCACGATAACCTGGATGGTTTGTTTGTTCAGCTTCACCACACCAGACGCACCAAGGCGTTTGCACATTGCATCGCTCACGCGCGCGGAGTCGCCCACGGTCAGACGCAGACGGGTAATACAGGCATCGATCGCTTTCAGGTTGTCGGTGCCACCCACAGCGGCAATATAGCTGGTTGCCAGCTGGGTTAAACCCTCTTCGGTATTGCTGTTGGCTTCACTGGTCACAACATCATCTTTCGTATCTTCGCGGCCCGGCGTCTTCAGGTTAAACATACGAATAACCGCGCTGAACAGAACGAAGTAGATAACGAAGAAGATCAGGCCCATCACCACCAGCATCCAGACGTTGCTGCTTGCCGCCGGCAGGTTGTACATCAACACATAGTCGATAGCGCCTGCGGAGAAGGAGAAGCCTGCATGGATACCCAGAAGGGTGGCGACGAACAGGCTGATACCGGTCAGGATCGCGTGCATCAGATACAGCAGCGGAGCCAGGAACATGAACAGGAATTCCAGTGGCTCGGTCACGCCGGTCAGGAAGGCGGTGATCGCAACGGACAGCAGCATCCCGCCAACCATTGGGCGACGCGCTTTCGGCGCAGCCAGGTACATTGCCAGCGCGGCGCCAGGCAGACCAAACATCATGATTGGGAAGAAGCCGGACATGAACATGCCCGCGGTGCCGTCACCTGCGTAGAAGCGGTTGATATCACCGTGGAATACCGCGCCAGCCGCGTTGGTGAACTCACCAATCTGGAACCAGGCGATGGTGTTCAGTACCTGATGCAGACCGGTTGGGATCAGCAGACGGTTAATGAAACCGAAGATGCCCGCGCCCATTGCACCCGCAGACACGATCCACTCGCCACCCGCATGGATAGCATGCTGAACCGGTGGCCAAACGTAGCCAAAGATGGCGGCGAGGATCAGACAGAAAAAGCCCGTCGCAATCGGCACAAAACGTTTACCGCCGAAGAAGCTCAGGAAGTCAGGCAGTTTGATACCCGCCCAGCGGTTGTACACGGCGCCACCTACCAGACCGGTAATGATACCCGCCAGTACACCCATATTGATTTCAGGGTTGATGGTTACCATCGCTTTCGTGAGGATGAAGTAACCTACCGCCCCTGCCAGTGCCGCTGCACCGGCGCTGTCTTTTGACCAGCTTGACGCCACGCCGATGGCGAAAATCAGCGCAAGGTTGTCAAAAATGGCGCCGCCTGCCTGGGCAATAAACGGCACATTAAGAAGATCGGGTTGCCCGAATCGCAGCAGCAATGCTGCAACCGGTAGCACGGCGATAGGGAGCTGCAAAGCCCTACCGAGGCGCTGGAAAAAACCTAAAATATTCATCCTATTCCCCCTACGAGACCCTTTGTTAAGACTCGCGCATAAACTATGTTTTTATTGTGTCACGAACGATAGATACTGTTGATGATTCACTGGCAGTGTGAGTGTGTGAAAAATTAATTCGTATCGCAAATTAAACACCTATTTTTTGTGATTATTGTCACCAAATATCGTATTAAACCCTCCCTTTCACTGGCTAACCACGAAAACTTATTTTATCATTCAAAAAATCAAGACGGATTGATCCGGCCTGAAAGGTTCCAGGTTACGCTTAGTTCAGGTTGCACTAATCATCCGCCCACTTTTACTTAAACTTTAGAGGTGAATAATGAGACTGATTCCCCTGGCAACAGCTGAACAAGTCGGAAAATGGGCTGCTCGTCATATCGTTAATCGCATCAACGCGTTCAAACCAACAGCCGATCGTCCTTTCGTACTCGGTCTTCCAACCGGTGGTACTCCCCTGACCGCATATAAGGCTTTGGTTGAAATGCACAAAGCGGGCCAGGTTAGCTTTAAACATGTTGTGACCTTCAACATGGACGAATATGTCGGCCTGCCAAAGGAACATCCGGAAAGTTACCACAGCTTTATGCACCGTAATTTCTTCGATCACGTTGATATTCCGGCTGAAAACATTAACCTGCTGAATGGAAACGCGCCTGATATTGACGCAGAATGCCGTCAGTATGAAGAAAAAATCCGTTCCTACGGTAAAATCCACCTGTTTATGGGCGGCGTAGGCAACGATGGTCATATCGCGTTCAACGAACCGGCATCTTCACTGGCTTCCCGTACCCGTATTAAAACGTTGACCCATGACACGCGTGTGGCTAACTCCCGCTTCTTTGACGGCGACGTCAATCAGGTGCCTAAATACGCGCTGACCGTGGGTGTGGGCACGCTGCTGGATGCCGAAGAAGTGATGATTCTGGTGCTGGGCGCGGTGAAAGCGCAAGCGCTTCAGGCTGCCGTTGAAGGCAACGTGAACCATATGTGGACGATCAGCTGCTTACAGCTGCATCCAAAAGCGGTTGTCGTGTGTGACGAACCGTCCACCATGGAGCTGAAAGTGAAAACGCTGAAATACTTCAACGAGCTGGAAGCTGAGAACATTAAAGGTCTGTAATTGAATAACCGCCTCTTTTATCAGAGGCGGTCGCTTTTTTAACCGGGGGTCGATATGTACGCTTTAACCCACGGTCGGATTTATACCGGCCATGAAATTCTGGATGACCATGCGATTGTAATCGCCAATGGCCTGATTGAACGTGTTTGCCCGCTGGCGGAACTGCCGCCGGAGATCGAACAACGTTCCCTCAATGGAGCAGTAATCTCCCCCGGTTTCATCGACGTACAGCTTAACGGCTGCGGCGGTGTCCAGTTTAACGATACCGCAGAGGCGGTAACGGTTGAAACGCTGGAAATCATGCAAAACGCCAACGAGAAATCGGGCTGCACTAGCTATCTGCCAACGCTGATTACCAGCAGCGATGACCTGATGAAACAGGGTATCCGCGTCATGCGCGAATACCTGGCAAAACATCCGAATCAGGCGCTGGGTCTGCACCTGGAAGGACCATGGCTGAATATGGTCAAGAAAGGCACCCATAACCCGAACTACGTGCGCAAACCGGATGCCGAACTGGTGGATTACATGTGCGCCAATGCCGATGTGATCACCAAAGTGACGCTGGCACCGGAAATGACCGGCACGGACGTTATCAGCAAACTGGCCGCCGCCGGGATTGTGGTATCTGCGGGCCATTCGAACGCGACGCTGAAAGAGGCGAAGGCCGGTTTCCGCGCAGGTATTACATTTGCCACACACCTTTATAACGCGATGCCGTATATTACCGGTCGCGAACCGGGACTGGTTGGCGCAATTCTGGATGAACCAGACGTCTACTGCGGCATTATCGCCGACGGCTTGCATGTCGATTACACCAACATCCGCAACGCCAAGCGCCTTAAAGGCGACAAGCTCTGCCTGGTCACGGATGCAACCGCTCCGGCAGGAGCGAATATTGACCAGTTCATTTTTGCTGGTAAAACAATATACTACCGGAATGGACTGTGTGTGGATGAGAACGGCACGCTGAGCGGTTCTTCTCTGACGATGATCGAAGGGGTACGTAACCTCGTTGAACATTGCGGCATCGCGCTTGAGGAAGTGCTGCGCATGGCCACGCTTTATCCGGCGCGCGCCATTGGCGTCGATAAACAGCTCGGTGGTATTGCGCCAGGTATGGTTGCAAACCTGACGGCGTTCACACACGATTATAAAATTATTAAGACCATCGTTAATGGTAACGAGGTCGTCACTGAGTAAGTAAAAGTATGACACCAGGCGGACAAGCTCAAATCGGTAATGTCGATCTCGTTAAACAACTTAACAGCGCGGCAGTTTATCGCCTGATTGACCAGCACGGGCCAATCTCACGCATTCAGATAGCCGAACAAAGCCAGCTTGCTCCCGCCAGCGTGACAAAAATTACACGTCAGCTTATTGAGCGCGGCCTGATCAAAGAAGTGGATCAGCAGGCCTCCACCGGCGGCCGCCGCGCGATTTCCATCGTCACTGAAACCCGCAATTTTCAGGCCATTGGCGTTCGCTTAGGCCGTCATGACACCACGCTTACGCTCTACGATCTGAGCAGCAAGGCCATTGCCGAAGAGCACTACCCCCTTCCTGAGCGCACGCAGGAGACGCTCGAACACGCGTTACTGAATACCATCGCGCAGTTTATCGAAAGCTGTCAGCGCAAGATCCGTGAACTCATCGCCATCTCGGTGATTTTACCCGGCCTGGTTGACCCGGAAAGCGGCGTTATTCGCTACATGCCGCACATTAAGGTAGAGAACTGGGGGCTGGTTGAGGCGCTGGAAAAGCGCTTCAAGCTGACCTGCTTTGTTGGTCACGATATCCGCTCGCTGGCGCTGGCGGAGCACTACTTTGGTGCGAGCCAGGACTGCGAAGACTCTATTCTGGTGCGCGTTCACCGTGGTACAGGTGCGGGTATCATCTCGAATGGCCGCATTTTTATTGGTCGTAACGGTAACGTAGGTGAGATCGGTCATATCCAGGTGGAACCGCTTGGCGAGCGCTGCCACTGCGGTAACTTTGGCTGTCTTGAAACCGTTGCCGCCAATGCCGCCATTGAACATCGCGTCCGCCACCTGCTGGAGCAGGGTTATCAGAGCCGCGTCACGCTGGGCGACTGTAAGATCGGTGCCATCTGCAAAGCGGCAAACAAAGGCGATGCGCTGGCCTGCGAAGTGATCGAACAGGTAGGACGCCACCTGGGTAAGACCATCGCCATTGCCATCAACCTGTTTAATCCGCAAAAAGTGGTGATTGCCGGCGAGATCGTTGAAGCCGAAAAAGTATTACTGCCTGCCATTGAAGGCTGCATCAATACCCAGGCGCTGAAGGCATTTCGCCAGAATTTGCCGGTGGTGCGATCTACGCTCGATCACCGCTCGGCAATTGGCGCATTCGCCCTGGTAAAACGTGCCATGCTCAACGGGATCCTGCTGCAACATTTGCTGGAATCCTGATCGGACCTTATAGTAACGCCTTCTTTTTTTGATGTCGGATAGTCCATGACCATTAAGAATGTAATTTGTGATATCGACGGCGTGCTGATGCACGACAACGTTGCCGTGCCAGGTGCTGCGGAGTTTCTTCACCGCATCATCGACAAAGGAATGCCACTGGTTCTTCTCACGAACTACCCTTCACAGACTGGTCAGGATCTGGCAAATCGCTTTGCTACCGCGGGCGTCAATGTCCCGGACAGCGTGTTTTATACCTCTGCGATGGCGACCGCGGATTTCCTGAAGCGTCAGGAAGGCAAAAAAGCCTACGTGGTTGGCGAAGGCGCGCTGATCCACGAGCTGTATAAAGCGGGCTTCACCATCACCGACGTGAATCCGGACTTTGTCATCGTGGGCGAAACGCGCTCCTTTAACTGGGAGATGATGCATAAAGCAGCCTACTTTGTCGCCAATGGTGCACGTTTTATCGCCACTAACCCGGATACGCATGGTCGTGGTTTTTATCCCGCCTGCGGTGCGCTGTGCGCCGGTATCGAAAAAATCTCAGGCCGTAAGCCGTTTGTTGTCGGCAAACCGAGCCCGTGGATCATCCGCGCTGCACTGAATACGATGCAAGCACACTCAGAAGAAACCGTCATTGTTGGCGACAACCTGCGCACCGATATTTTGGCCGGCTTCCAGGCCGGGCTTGAAACCATCCTGGTGCTTTCTGGCGTTTCACAGCTTGATGACATTGATACGATGCCGTTCCGGCCAAGCTGGATTTACCCCTCTGTCGACGAAATCGACGTTATTTGATTCAGAACCACGCCTCAGGGCGTGGTTTTTCATTTCTGCTGCCTGAAAATATCACTTCATCTAACGAAATCAGCTCTTCATTGAGAAATCATCAATAGAATGGCTTAATGCATACTCTTTTTTTAAGATTCGGCAATTGCCATTGCACTTTTTACGTTTTCATCGGTAAAACGCTTGCGCCCCCTCCCCTTTTTGCGGCATTTTCATAAGCAAGCAACATCACAACGCAACAGGGTTAACGGAGAAGGTTATGTGTTCTATTTTTGGCGTACTGGATATTAAAACTGACGCGGGCGAACTGCGTAAAAAAGCACTCGAATTGTCCCGCCTGATGCGCCATCGCGGTCCGGACTGGTCAGGCGTTTACGCCAGCGATAAAGCGATTCTGGCTCACGAACGTCTTTCCATTGTTGATGTCAACGCTGGCGCACAGCCGCTGTATAACGAGAAAAAAACGCACGCGCTGGCTGTTAACGGTGAAATTTACAACCATCAGGCGCTGCGCGCTGAGTACGGCGATCGCTACGCGTTTCAGACCGGCTCAGACTGCGAAGTGATCCTGGCGCTGTATCAGGAGAAAGGCCCGGAGTTCCTCGACGACCTGCAAGGTATGTTCGCCTTCGCTCTGTACGACAGCGAAAAAGACGCTTACCTGATTGGCCGCGACCATATTGGTATTATCCCGCTGTACATGGGACACGATGAACACGGTAACTTCTACGTTGCCTCAGAGATGAAAGCCCTGGTACCGGTGTGCCGCACCATCAAAGAGTTCCCGGCAGGTAGCTACCTGTGGAGTAAAGACGGCGAGATCCGCCCGTACTACCAGCGCGACTGGTTTGATTATGAGGCGGTGAAAGACAACGTGACGGACAAAGCCGAACTGCGTCAGGCACTAGAGGAGTCAGTGAAAAGCCACCTGATGTCAGACGTACCCTACGGCGTACTGCTCTCCGGCGGTCTGGACTCCTCCGTGATCTCCGCGATCACCAAGAAATTCGCCGCACGTCGCGTGGAAGATCAGGAGCGCTCTGAAGCCTGGTGGCCGCAGCTGCACTCCTTTGCCGTGGGTCTGGAAGGGGCACCTGACCTGAAAGCCGCCCAGGAAGTGGCGAACCATCTCGGCACGGTGCACCATGAAATTCACTTCACCGTACAGGAAGGTCTGGATGCGATCCGCGATGTGATCTATCACATTGAAACCTATGATGTGACCACCATTCGCGCCTCCACGCCGATGTATTTGATGTCGCGGAAGATCAAAGCGATGGGCATCAAGATGGTGCTCTCCGGCGAAGGTTCTGACGAAGTGTTTGGCGGTTATCTCTATTTCCACAAAGCGCCAAACGCCAAAGAGCTGCATGAAGAAACGGTGCGTAAGCTACAGGCGCTGCACATGTTTGACTGCGCGCGCGCCAACAAAGCGATGTCCGCCTGGGGTGTGGAAGCCCGCGTGCCGTTCCTCGATAAGAAATTCCTCGATGTGGCGATGCGCATCAACCCGCAGGACAAAATGTGCGGCAACGGCAAAATGGAGAAACATATCCTGCGTGAATGTTTTGAATCCTACCTGCCGGCGAGCGTGGCGTGGCGTCAGAAAGAGCAGTTCTCGGATGGCGTGGGTTACAGCTGGATCGACACTCTGAAAGAGGTGGCGGCAAAACAGGTTTCTGATCAACAACTGGAAACTGCGAGCTTCCGCTTCCCGTACAACACGCCAGCCTCGAAAGAAGCGTATTTGTACCGTGAGATCTTTGAGGAGCTGTTCCCGGTTCCAAGTGCAGCCGAGTGCGTACCGGGTGGTCCATCGGTCGCCTGCTCTTCTGCTAAAGCCATTGAATGGGATGAATCCTTCAAAGCCATGAACGATCCGTCAGGACGCGCAGTGGGCGTTCACCAGTCTGCCTATAAATAATGTTCAGAGTATCATCAGGCCCTCCGGGGCCTGATTTTTTTGCCTCTCTTTTCCCCGCATAAAATCGATTAATAACCAATAATTGTCGAATATTCGGCCTCGCTGTTCGCAACCTAACCAAACAGTCACATTCCGGCTATTTTCATTGAAAAAGGTGTTGACGCTGCAAGGGTCTATACGCATAATGCGCCCCGCAACGCCGATAAGGTAACGCGAAAAAAAGATGGCTACGTAGCTCAGTTGGTTAGAGCACATCACTCATAATGATGGGGTCACAGGTTCGAATCCCGTCGTAGCCACCATCTTTTTTGCGGGAGTGGCGAAATTGGTAGACGCACCAGATTTAGGTTCTGGCGCCGCAAGGTGTGCGAGTTCAAGTCTCGCCTCCCGCACCATTCCCAGGTAAGCGTTGCACGGATGGGGTATCGCCAAGCGGTAAGGCACCGGTTTTTGATACCGGCATTCCCTGGTTCGAATCCAGGTACCCCAGCCATCGAAGATTGCAGTACTGGCTACGTAGCTCAGTTGGTTAGAGCACATCACTCATAATGATGGGGTCACAGGTTCGAATCCCGTCGTAGCCACCATATTTATGTTATCGAATACGATTCGGTAAACTGAACATTGTTGGGGTATCGCCAAGCGGTAAGGCACCGGATTCTGATTCCGGCATTCCGAGGTTCGAATCCTCGTACCCCAGCCACTTTAAAGTCGTTAAGCAGTTTGTTTAACGCAATTGGGGTGTCGCCAAGCGGTAAGGCTCTGGTTTCTGATACCAGCATTCCGGGGTTCGAATCCCTGCACCCCAGCCACTTAAAACAAACAAGCCCGCTCTGCGGGCTTTTTTGTTTTTGTTGCTCAGGATAGTGCGGCCTGATGCCCTCACCCTAACCCTCTCCCACGGGGCTGAGGGATCCCCAGTAATTTTTTTATGCAGAAGCAATAAAGTTGCTTTCTAAATGACTGAGGGCTGTCAGCGATGCCCTGGTCCGGCTGTAAATCGCTGAGGCGTTTCCTGCAGGCCGGGGCGAGGCGCAGGGATGCGCCGAGAGGGCGGCTTTACAGGGACGTTGCCTCCGCCCGTACCCGATAAGCCGGAAGGAATAAGCCGAGGGCACCGCGAAGCGGCGATTTACCGCCGGGTGCCCGGGTCGCCAGGGTGGTGGCGACTGAGCCACCCTGGCACGTTCACCGCTCATGTCGTTACAGAGTAGCAAGGAACATAAAGTGAACGGAATGACCACCACCGCCGTATATTCCCCTCACCCTAACCCTCTCCCCGGAGGGGCGAGGGGATTGCTCAGTGCTCGCATTAATTTGTGGGGAACCCTCAGCCCACGGGGAGAGGGAATAAAGATCAGAGTCCGAGGGCGTATTTCAGTGCCTGACGCTTCAGACCACCGGCGCGCTCCGCCGCCATCAGTCCAATATTGCGCAATATCCGCACCGGGCCAACATCATTGCTGAACCCGGCATAGAACAGATCCATCCCCGACTGCATAATGAAGTTATCCGCCATACGGCGCGTCTGGTAGCGCTTCAGTACCTCATGGCTGGCCCAGGCTTCCGCGTGGGCGCGAGCGTTACCCAGCACATCCAGTAACGCATCGACGTCACGGTATCCCAGGTTAACCCCCTGCCCCGCCAGCGGATGAATGGTGTGCGCCGCGTCTCCCACCAGGGCCAGCCCTTCACGGGCATACTGCAACGCATGGCGTCGCATCAGCGGGAATGCGCCAGCGGCAACCGGGGTCACGTTACCCAGACGGCGCGGGAAGTGCTGGCGGATTTCGCGCTGCAACTGATCCATGGACAGCCCCTGCAACTGTCGAATGCGCGCCGGCTTGTCGTACCATACCAGCGAAGCCCAGTTATCAAACAACGGTAAGAATGCATGCGGGCCGTTCGGCGTAAAATGCTGCCAGGTGCTTTCGCCCGGCGCGTTTTCTGACTGCACGGTGATCAGCATGCAGGATTGCTGATACTGCCAGGCATGGATCCCAATGCCTGCCATCTGCCTGACCTGCGAGTTCGCGCCATCCGCCCCCACCACCAGCTTCACGGCCAGCTCATCGTCGTTATCCAGCGTCAGGAGATATCCACCTTCATGACGATGCAGGGCTTTCAGCGAGTCCGGAACACGCAGCGTCACCTTCGGGTGCGCCTCCAGCGCCTGCCAGAGCGCCTGCTGGAGCACGTTGTTTTCCACCATATAGCCCAGACGCGGCAGTTTCAGCTCGGCGGCGTCAAACGAGACGTGAGCATTTTCCCACTCCCAGGTTTCAAGACGGCTGTAAGGGTGCGCGCGCATCGCCAGCACCGCCTCCCAGACGCCCAGCCCGCGAAGCAGATCAACAGAGGACGCGCTGATGGCGGAAATACGCACGTCCGGTTGGCTGGCAGGATCGAATGCCGGCGGAGCCGCCTGTTCAATAACGGTTACGTCAAATCCCTGCTGCGCCAGCCCCAGCGCCAGTGCGCCGCCGACCATACCGCCGCCAACAACGGCAACTTCGGTGTTCAGGAGTGTCATGGTCACTATTCCTTATTGGAGAATACCTTAAGTTTACCGGATTTTTGCGGCCCTGAGGTTGACAACCTTCATACTGGTCACAACCGCACCAAAGCATTACAATACGCGGCTTGCAATCCTGAGCTGAGCAAGTCGATGACTAAAAAACTCCATATAAAAACCTGGGGCTGTCAGATGAACGAATACGATTCATCTAAGATGGCCGATCTGCTGGATACCACCCACGGATACCAGCTGACTGAAAATGCGAAAGAAGCCGATGTGCTGCTGCTGAACACCTGTTCAATTCGTGAAAAAGCACAGGAAAAAGTCTTTCATGTGTTAGGCCGCTGGAAGCTTCTCAAACGGAAAAATCCGGACCTGATCATTGGCGTGGGTGGCTGCGTCGCATCGCAGGAAGGTAAGCTGATCCGCCAGAGAGCCCCCTATGTGGATATCGTTTTTGGCCCTCAGACCCTGCACCGCCTGCCAGAGATGATTAATCAGGTTCGCGGCAGCCGTAGCCCGGTGGTTGACGTGAGTTTCCCGGAGATCGAGAAATTTGACCGTCTGCCAGAGCCGCGCGCTGATGGCCCGACCGCCTTCGTCTCCATCATGGAAGGCTGCAACAAATACTGTACTTACTGCGTGGTACCTTACACCCGTGGTGAAGAAGTGAGCCGCCCGGCAGACGATATCCTGTTTGAAATCGCGCAGCTTGCCGCGCAGGGCGTTCGCGAAGTGAACCTGCTGGGCCAGAATGTGAACGCCTGGCGCGGGGAAAACTACGACGGCACCACCGGCAGCTTTGCTGAACTGCTGCGTCTGGTGGCGGCGATTGACGGCATTGACCGCATTCGCTTTACCACCAGCCATCCGATGGAATTTACCGACGACATTATTGACGTCTATCGCGATACGCCAGAGCTGGTGAGCTTCCTGCACCTGCCGATCCAGTGCGGCTCTGACCGCGTGCTGAACCTGATGGGTCGTCCACATACGGTGCTGGAGTATAAGTCCACCATCCGCAAGCTGCGTGAAGCACGCCCGGATATCCAGATTAGCTCCGACTTTATCGTCGGCTTCCCTGGCGAAACCGCTGATGACTTCGAGCGCACCATGAAGCTCATCGGCGAGGTGAATTTCGACGTCAGCTACAGCTTCATCTTCTCAGCACGCCCGGGCACCCCAGCGGCCGATATGGTTGACGATGTGCCGGAAGAAGAGAAAAAGCAGCGTCTCTATATTTTGCAGGAGCGTATCAACCAGCAGGCCAACGCCTGGAGCCGTCGTATGCTCGGCACTGTCCAGCGTATTCTGGTGGAAGGCACTTCCCGTAAGAGCATCATGGAACTGTCTGGTCGAACCGAAAATAACCGCGTGGTGAATTTTGAAGGCACCCCGGACATGATTGGTAAGTTTGTGGACGTCGAGATTGTCGAAGTGCTCACGAACTCGCTGCGCGGGAAGGTGGTACGCACTGAGGACGAAATGGGTCTGCGTATTGCACAGACTCCGGAATCCGTTATCTCTCGCACCCGTAAAGTCAACGATTCTGGCGTAGGTATTTACCAGCCCTGATCCCTCTGGCCTGCCTGTCCGGCAGGCCTTGTATTTCCTCTCATCACCCCCAATATCTACCGCAACGCTTGCGCCTTTATTCTATGGCGTGAATAATTTCGGTAATGACCGTTTTATTACGCCGTGTGGCCACAGGTCAGTTAACCAAATAAAGAGGAACAGTTTGAACATAGATACGCGTGAAATTAGCCTTGAGCCCGCAGACAACGCTCGCCTGCTGAGCCTGTGCGGGCCGTTTGATGACAACATCAAACAACTGGAGCGACGTCTGGGTATCGAAATCAATCGTCGCGATAACCATTTCAAACTCACCGGACGCCCAATCTGCGTCAACGCCGCGGCAGATATTCTCCGCAGCCTGTATGTTGATACCGCCCCGATGCGCGGTGAGATCCAGGATATTGAACCTGAACAGATCCACCTGGCCATCAAAGAGGCGCGCGTGCTTGAGCAGAGCGCGGAAAGCGTGCCGGACTATGGCAAAGCCATCAACATTAAAACCAAACGCGGCGTGATTAAGCCTCGTACCCCGAACCAGGCACAGTACATCGCCAACATTCTCGACCATGACATCACCTTTGGCGTGGGTCCGGCGGGTACGGGTAAAACCTATCTGGCCGTTGCTGCTGCGGTCGATGCACTTGAGCGTCAGGAGATCCGCCGTATCCTGCTGACCCGCCCTGCTGTAGAAGCCGGTGAGAAACTCGGCTTCCTGCCGGGCGATTTAAGTCAGAAAGTGGACCCCTACCTGCGCCCGCTGTACGACGCGCTGTTCGAAATGCTCGGCTTCGAGAAAGTTGAAAAGCTCATCGAACGTAACGTGATTGAAGTGGCCCCGCTGGCCTACATGCGTGGGCGTACGCTTAACGACGCGTTCATCATTCTGGATGAGAGCCAGAACACCACCATTGAACAGATGAAGATGTTTCTGACGCGTATTGGCTTTAACTCGAAAGCGGTTATTACCGGTGACGTCACCCAGATTGACCTGCCGCGCAACACCAAATCGGGTCTGCGTCACGCCATCGAAGTGCTGGCCGAGGTAGAGGAAATCAGCTTCAACTTCTTCCACAGTGAAGACGTGGTACGCCACCCGGTGGTCGCGCGTATCGTTAACGCTTATGAGGCCTGGGAAGAGGCAGATCAGAAGCGCAGGGCCGAGCTGGCCGCAGAACGTAAGCGCGAAGCGCAGGAGCATGAACAGAAATGAGTCAGGTGATCCTCGATTTACAGCTGGCCTGTGAAGATAATTCCGGCATGCCAGAAGAGGCACAGTTTCAGAAATGGCTGGATGCCGTTATCCCCCAGTTTCAGGAAGAATCAGAGGTCACGATTCGCCTGGTGGATGAAGCAGAAAGCCATGAGCTCAACCTGACCTATCGCGGGAAAGATAAGCCGACCAATGTGCTCTCTTTCCCATTCGAAGCCCCTCCGGGCATTGAGATGCCGCTGCTGGGCGATCTGATCATCTGCCGTCAGGTGGTTGAGCAGGAAGCCAAAGAGCAGCAAAAGCCGCTGGAAGCGCACTGGGCACACATGGTGGTGCACGGTAGCCTGCATCTTCTGGGTTACGACCATATTGAAGATGACGAAGCGGAAGAGATGGAATCCCTCGAGACAGAGATAATGCTTGCTCTGGGCTATGAGGATCCGTACATTGCCGAGAAAGAATAGTCAGTCACTGACTACCATGCCGCCGCGCAGAGACATAGCGCGGCGGTTAACGTTGAACTAACAAGAGAACCCTTAACAAACGCCATGAGCGACGACAATTCACACAGTAGCGACACGACAACCACTAAAAAGGGATTTTTCTCCCTCATCCTGAACCAGCTTTTCCACGGCGAACCGAAAAACCGTGACGAACTGCTGGAGCTGATTCGTGATTCCGGGCAGAACGACCTTATCGACGAAGATACGCGCGAAATGCTCGAAGGGGTGATGGACATCGCCGACCAGCGCGTCCGCGACATCATGATCCCCCGCTCGCAGATGATTACCCTGAAACGCAACCAGACGCTGGACGAGTGCCTCGATGTGATTATCGAATCGGCTCACTCACGTTTCCCGGTCATCAGCGAAGACAAAGATCACATCGAAGGGATTTTGATGGCGAAAGATCTGCTGCCGTTTATGCGCAGCGATGCCGAAGCCTTCAGTATGGAAAAAGTGTTACGCCCGGCCGTGGTTGTGCCGGAAAGTAAACGTGTGGATCGGATGCTGAAGGAGTTTCGCTCCCAGCGCTATCACATGGCGATTGTTATTGATGAATTTGGTGGCGTTTCCGGTCTGGTCACAATCGAAGACATCCTTGAGCTGATCGTGGGCGAAATCGAAGATGAGTATGACGAAGAAGAGGATATCGACTTCCGTCAGCTGAGCCGCCACACCTGGACCGTGCGCGCGCTGGCCTCCATTGAAGACTTCAATGACACCTTTGGCACCAGCTTCAGCGATGAAGAAGTGGACACCATTGGTGGTCTGGTGATGCAGGCCTTCGGCCATCTTCCGGCCCGCGGTGAAACCGTTGACATCGATGGTTACCAGTTCAAGGTCGCAATGGCTGACAGCCGACGTATTATTCAGGTTCATGTCAGAATGCCGGACGACTCACCGGTGCCAAAACTGGAAGATTAATGTAAATGGCATTTGCCCCACTCTTTGAACGCCAGCGCGTCCGTTTGCTGCTGGCGCTGTTACTCGGAGCCAGCGGTACGCTGGCTTTTTCTCCTTACGATATCTGGCCAGCCGCTATTCTCTCCCTGATGGGGCTACAGGGTCTTGCCCTGAACCGTCGTCCGGTACAGGCCGCGGCCATAGGCTACTTCTGGGGGCTGGGGCTGTTTGGCTCTGGTATCAACTGGGTCTACGTCAGTATCGCGCAATTTGGCGGAATGCCGGGGCCGGTTAACGTCTTCCTGGTTGTGCTGCTCGCCGCCTATCTTTCGCTCTACACTGGCCTGTTCGCCGGTATTCTATCTCGTCTGTGGCCTAAAACGACCTGGCTGCGCGTCGCGATAGCGGCTCCCGTTGTCTGGCAAATCACCGAATTTCTGCGCGGCTGGGTACTGACCGGCTTCCCGTGGTTGCAGTTCGGCTATAGCCAGGTGGACGGCCCGCTGAAAGGTCTGGCTCCCGTCATGGGCGTAGAGGCGATTAACTTCCTGCTCATGGCGGTCAGCGGCCTGCTGGTGCTGGCTCTGGTGACACGTAACTGGAAGCCGCTGGTTGCCGCGTTAATCCTGTTTGCCCTGCCTTTCCCACTGCGTTATATCCAGTGGTTCACGCTGGAGCCCGCGCGCGCCACGCAGGTATCGTTGATACAGGGCGATATCCCGCAGTCATTGAAATGGGATGAGAATCAGCTGCTGAACACGCTGAAAATCTACGCCAACGCCACTGAAAAGGTGATGGGCAAATCGCAGCTCATCATCTGGCCTGAGTCTGCGATCCCGGATCTGGAGATCAATCAGCAGCCCTTCCTGAAGATGATGGACGATCTGCTGCGCGCGCGCGGCAGTACGCTGATTACCGGAATTGTGGATGCGCGTCTCAATCAGCAGAACCGCTATGACACGTACAACACGATCATTACGCTCGGTAAGGACAGCGAATACAGCTATACCTCCACCAATCGTTACAACAAAAATCACCTTGTACCGTTTGGCGAATTTGTTCCGCTGGAGTCTATTCTGCGCCCACTGGCACCGTTCTTTGACCTGCCGATGTCCTCATTCAGCCGGGGCCCTTACGTTCAGCCGCAGCTGCATGCGCACGGTTTTGCCCTGACGGCCGCTATTTGCTACGAGATTATCCTCGGCGAGCAGGTGCGCGATAACTTCCGCCCGGACACCGACTATCTGCTGACCATCTCAAACGATGCGTGGTTCGGTAAATCGATCGGCCCGTGGCAGCACTTCCAGATGGCACGAATGCGTTCTCTGGAGCTGGCACGTCCGCTGTTGCGCAGCACCAATAACGGCATCACCGCCGTGATTGGCCCGCAGGGTGAAATCCAGGCCATGATCCCGCAGTTCACCCGTGAGGTGCTGACCACGAAAGTGACGCCAGCTACGGGCCTGACGCCTTATGCGCGCACCGGGAACTGGCCGCTGTGGATCCTGACCACGCTGTTCGGTTTTGCCGCCGTAGTGATGAGCCTGCGTCAGCGTCGTAGATAACCTGGCCTTCTGTTGCCGGGTGGCGGCTACGCCTTACCCGGCCTACTCTCCGGCGCAGCCGCCACCCGACAATTTCCTCCTAAACTTCAATTCTGGCACGCCTGTTGCTTTGTTTAATTACGCAAACGCTGTCTGGCTTAACGTGCAACCTTGTCGCACCAGCATGGATCTCCGGTAGCACCGAAACGGTGCAACGAGAGATTATTGCCTCTGAATGGTGCGGCGCGCTTCGCAAAAATAAACAATAACGCAGCAAAATCTTTACATTAAGCCAGACTAAATGTTAACAAGCTTGCATAACACTGCACTCGCATTGCGCGAGATATAACAACATCACAATGGGTATCAAAGCGTCACTGGCGCTGATAAGAAAGGAGTTGGGTATGCAATTACGTAAACTGGCCACAGCAATGCTGGTTATGGGAATGTCTGCGGGCATCGTTCACGCTGAAGACGCTCCGGCAGCAGGAAGCACTCTCGACAAGATTGCCAAAAACGGCGTGATCGTGGTCGGCCACCGTGAATCTTCTGTCCCGTTCTCTTACTACGACAACACGCAAAAAGTCGTGGGCTATTCACAGGATTACTCCAACGCCATCGTTGAAGCCGTGAAGAAAAAGCTGAACAAACCTGACCTGCAAGTGAAGCTGATCCCCATCACTTCACAGAACCGTATTCCTCTGCTGCAAAACGGCACATTTGATTTTGAATGTGGCTCAACCACCAACAACCTTGAGCGTCAGAAACAGGCCGCTTTCTCGGACACCATCTTCGTTGTAGGCACCCGCCTGCTGACGAAGAAAGGCGGCGATATCAAAGATTTTGCTGACCTGAAAGGCAAAGCGGTTGTCGTGACCTCCGGTACCACGTCCGAAGTGCTGCTGCACAAGCTGAACGACGAGAAGAAAATGGACATGCGCATCATCAGCGCGAAAGATCACGGCGACTCCTTCCGTACCCTGGAAAGCGGTCGTGCCGTTGCGTTTATGATGGATGACGCTCTGCTGGCAGGCGAGCGCGCCAAGGCGAAGAAACCAGACAACTGGGAAATCGTCGGGACTGCGCAGTCGAAAGAAGCATACGGCTGTATGCTGCGTAAAGGCGATGAAGGCTTCAAAAAGCTGATCGATGACACCATCGCTCAGGCGCAAACCTCTGGCGAAGCGGCAAAATGGTTCGACAAATGGTTCAAGAACCCAATTCCACCAAAAAACCTGAACATGAACTTTGAACTGTCTGACGGCATGAAAGCGCTGTTCAAATCACCAAACGACAAAGCTCTTAACTAACTAGAACGACAGGGGCGGGATCTCCTGCCCTCTCGATTGTCGGGAAGCATGGACAGACTATACGTTGAGTGGTCGTTCCCCACTCAGCGCAAAAATTGAGCTTCTCACCAATCTTCGAGGGTAGCGCTGCTACCCTCTTTTTTCTGGAGTTTACTATGTCAATTGACTGGAACTGGGGCATCTTTCTGCAACAAGCCCCGTTCGGCAACACCACCTATCTCGGCTGGCTGTGGAGCGGCTTTCAGGTTACCGTTGCGTTATCGATAACGGCGTGGATTATCGCGTTTCTTGTCGGTTCGCTGTTCGGTATTCTGCGTACCGTCCCTAACCGTTTTCTCTCTTCGATTGGCACGCTCTATGTGGAACTGTTCCGTAACGTTCCGCTGATCGTGCAGTTCTTTACCTGGTATCTGGTGATCCCGGAACTGCTGCCGGAAGATCTCGGCATGTGGTTCAAGGCCGAGCTGGATCCTAACGTACAATTCTTTGTCTCCTCCATGCTGTGTCTGGGACTGTTCACCGCTGCGCGCGTCTGCGAGCAGGTGCGTGCCGCCATACAGTCACTGCCACGCGGACAAAAGAATGCGGCGCTGGCGATGGGCCTGACCCTGCCACAAGCCTACCGTTACGTACTGCTGCCTAACGCTTACCGCGTCATCGTTCCGCCGATGACCTCCGAGATGATGAACCTGGTAAAAAACTCGGCCATCGCCTCAACCATTGGTCTGGTAGATATGGCGGCGCAGGCGGGCAAACTGCTGGATTACTCCGCTCACGCATGGGAATCCTTCACGGCAATCACGCTCGCCTATGTTCTGATTAACGCTTTCATCATGCTGGTGATGAACCTGGTTGAACGCAAAGTACGCCTGCCGGGCAATCTGGGGGGCAAATAATGTACGAATTTGACTGGAGTTCCATTGTTCCCTCCATGCCTTATCTGCTGGATGGCCTGGCGATCACCTTAAAGATTACCGTAATCGCCATTATCGTCGGTATTGTCTGGGGCACCCTGCTGGCAGTGATGCGCCTGTCGAGCTTTAAGCCGCTCGCCTGGTTTGCTACGGCTTACGTTAACGTGTTCCGCTCCATTCCACTGGTCATGGTGCTGTTGTGGTTTTACCTGATTGTTCCCGGCTTTTTACAGAACGTGCTGGGACTGTCGCCGAAAACCGATATCCGCCTGATCTCTGCCATGGTGGCATTCTCCATGTTTGAAGCCGCCTACTACTCCGAGATCATCCGCGCAGGTATTCAGAGTATCTCGCGCGGGCAGTCCAGCGCTGCGCTGGCGCTCGGTATGACGCACTGGCAGTCCATGAAGCTCATTATTCTGCCGCAGGCGTTTCGCGCCATGGTTCCGCTGTTGCTGACGCAGGGCATCGTCCTGTTCCAGGATACCTCCCTGGTCTACGTGCTGAGCCTGGCAGACTTCTTCCGTACCGCCTCCACCATTGGCGAACGTGACGGAACGCAGGTTGAGATGATCCTCTTCGCGGGCGGGGTCTATTTTGTGATTAGTTTAAGCGCATCGCTGTTGGTCAGCTGGCTGAAGAAAAGGACCGTATAATGATTTCCCTGAAAAATGTTTCTAAATGGTATGGGCACTTTCAGGTGCTGACCGACTGCTCAACAGAAGTGAAAAAAGGCGATGTGGTGGTGGTATGTGGCCCGTCCGGCTCCGGTAAGTCGACGCTTATCAAAACCGTTAATGGGCTGGAACCTGTCCAGCAGGGCGAGATTGTCGTTAACGGCACCAAAGTGAATGACCGCAAAACCAACCTTGCCCAGCTTCGCTCCCACGTTGGGATGGTGTTCCAGCATTTTGAGCTGTTTCCTCACCTCTCCATCATTGAGAACCTGACGCTGGCGCAGGTGAAAGTGCTGAAGCGCGACAAAAAAGCGGCGCGTGAAAAGGGACTGAAGTTGCTGGAACGCGTCGGGCTGTCTGCACATGCGGATAAGTTCCCGGCGCAGCTTTCAGGTGGCCAACAGCAGCGCGTGGCAATCGCGCGTGCGCTGTGCATGGATCCGGTGGCGATGCTGTTTGATGAGCCGACGTCCGCGCTCGATCCTGAGATGATCAACGAAGTGCTGGACGTTATGGTGGAACTGGCGCACGAAGGGATGACCATGATGGTGGTGACGCACGAAATGGGCTTCGCCCGTAAAGTGGCCAACCGTGTGATCTTCATGGATGAAGGGAAAATTGTTGAAGACTCACCGAAAGAAGAGTTCTTCGCAAATCCTAAATCTGAACGTGCAAAAGACTTCCTCGCCAAAATCCTGCATTAATCTTTTTAGTGCGCAATCTGTGGATTGCGCACTGCTTCACGCTTTAGATCTCTTTTTCTATTCGGCGTCACATCGCAGCGTTAACCTTGTCACAAATAATGCTAAGAATGGAGAACGCCATGGCACAGCCTATTATTCTCGACTGCGATCCTGGTCATGATGACGCAATCGCACTCGTCCTTGCTCTTGCCTCCCCTGAACTGGACGTAAAAGCTGTCACCTCCTCTGCAGGGAACCAGACGCCGGATAAAACCCTGCGAAACGTGTTGCGCATGTTAACGCTGCTAAAACGCACCGATATTCCGGTCGCAGGTGGCGCCATTAAGCCGCTAATGCGCGAGCTGATCATTGCGGATAACGTTCACGGTGAAAGTGGGCTGGATGGCCCGGCGCTGCCGGAGCCGGGTTTCGCACCACAAAACTGCACTGCCGTCGAGCTCATGGCGAAAGTTCTGCGTGAAAGCGCAGAGCCCGTGACGCTGGTGGCGACCGGCCCACAGACCAACGTAGCGCTGCTGCTGAACAGCCATCCTGAACTGCACAGCAATATCGCCCGTATCGTCATCATGGGCGGGGCAATGGGGCTGGGGAACTGGACGCCAGCCGCGGAGTTCAACATCTTTGTTGACCCGGAAGCCGCAGAAATCGTCTTCCAGTCGGGCCTGCCGATTGTGATGGCGGGGCTGGACGTTACCCACCGCGCACAAATTATGGCGCAGGACATCGAACGATTTCGTACTGTGGGTAACCCGGTTGCAACAACCGTGGCAGAGCTGCTCGATTTCTTTATGGAGTATCACAAAGCCGAGAAGTGGGGATTCCACGGCGCCCCGCTGCATGACCCATGCACCATCGCCTGGCTACTGAAGCCGGAAATGTTTACCACGGTCGAGCGTTGGGTTGGTGTGGAAACACAGGGGAAATATACCCAGGGAATGACGGTGGTGGACTATTACTCGCTGACGGGAAACAAGCCGAATACCACAGTGATGGTGGATATCGATCGGAAAGCGTTTGTGGATTTGCTGGCGGAGAGGCTGGCTTATTATTCTGCGGCCTGATGCCCTCACCCACAGGGAGAGGGAGCAGACACTAAAAACGGCAACGACGTTGCCGTTTTGCTTTTACCTACGGCTCAAACGGCCGACGCTGGAACTGGTCGTGCCCGCATTTCGGACACAGCGACAGCACCTCCGGCGTATAAACGGCGATATGGTGGTGGCACTTCTCACACACCAGGTTCCCCAGCCCCACCACTTCGCCGCTGTGATAGACACCGTGGTGGTTTAAATCCTGGAATACCTCGCGCCACTCCAGTTGGGTTTTATCGGTAATATCCGCCAGCTCCTGCCACAGGCTCTCTTTAATTACCCGCATAAAAACACTGTCGGCGATTTCGTCCTGGCTCTCTTCATAGCTTCGCGCAAACTCTTCCAGGTCGCGGCGCACGGCGCGCGTCACCTCTTCCACTTCGGTTCGCGATAACTCACCCGTTTGCGTCACGCGTGCGCGTGCCTGTTCGACCAACGCGTCGATATCACGCTCGCCGTTACGCAGCCTTTCCGTCAGAGTCGCTACCAGTTCACGGTAAAATTGAGCAACCTTGTTCATCATTTTGCCTCCCGGGTAAGTAACTGTCTCTAATAATAGACCTTATTTCGTCGCCGCTTTGTCAGGTGAAGCACAGACCCGGTAAATTCCTGCAAAGTGCATTTGCGTGAAAGGCTGTTTTGACGCGGGCGTTTGGGCTATGCTATGCGGATCTGAATTACCACATCCATTGGCTACATTTGTAGCTGTATTGAACACAGGACCACTGGCTGCCATGCAAGAGCAATACCGCCCGGAAGAGATAGAATCAAAAGTCCAGCAACACTGGGACGAGAAGCGCACCTTTGAAGTAACCGAAGACGAGAGCAAAGAGAAGTATTACTGCCTGTCGATGCTTCCCTATCCTTCTGGTCGACTACACATGGGCCACGTGCGTAACTACACCATCGGTGACGTGATTGCACGCTACCAGCGTATGCTGGGCAAAAACGTACTTCAGCCTATCGGCTGGGATGCGTTCGGCCTGCCTGCTGAAGGCGCGGCGGTGAAAAACAACACGGCACCGGCTCCGTGGACGTACGACAACATCGCGTACATGAAAAACCAGCTGAAAATGCTGGGCTTTGGCTATGACTGGAGCCGCGAGCTGGCAACCTGTACCCCGGAATACTACCGCTGGGAGCAGAAGTTCTTCACCGAGCTGTATAAAAAAGGCCTGGTCTACAAGAAAACGTCCGCCGTTAACTGGTGCCCGAACGACCAGACCGTTCTCGCGAACGAGCAGGTTATCGATGGCTGCTGCTGGCGCTGCGACACCAAAGTTGAGCGTAAAGAGATCCCGCAGTGGTTTATCAAAATCACCGCCTACGCTGACGAACTGCTGAACGATCTGGATAATCTGGATCACTGGCCTGACACCGTTAAGACCATGCAGCGCAACTGGATCGGCCGTTCCGAAGGTGTGGAAATTACCTTTAACGTAGAAAACTACGACCAGACGCTGACCGTCTACACCACCCGTCCGGACACCTTCATGGGCGCGACCTACCTGGCCGTGGCCGCAGGTCACCCGCTGGCGCAAAAAGCGGCGGAAAACAATCCGGAGCTGGCGACCTTTATCGACGAATGCCGCAACACGAAAGTGGCCGAAGCCGACATGGCGACGATGGAGAAAAAAGGCGTTGATACCGGCTTCAAAGCGATCCACCCGCTGACGGGCGAAGCGATCCCTGTCTGGGCCGCCAACTTCGTACTGATGGAATACGGCACAGGCGCCGTGATGGCCGTGCCGGGTCACGATCAGCGCGACTACGAATTTGCCACCAAATACGGCCTGACCATCAAGCCTGTTATTCTTGCTGCTGACGGCTCTGAACCCGATCTCTCTGAGCAAGCGCTGACTGAAAAAGGCACCCTGTTTAACTCCGGTGAGTTCAGCGGCCTGAGCTTCGAAGAGGGCTTCAACGCCATCGCCGACAAACTGGCCTCCCTGGGCGTGGGCGAGCGTAAAGTCAACTACCGTCTGCGCGACTGGGGCGTTTCCCGTCAGCGTTACTGGGGTGCGCCAATCCCAATGGTGACCCTGGAAGACGGCACCGTGATGCCAACGCCGGAAGATCAACTGCCGGTGATCCTGCCGGAAGACGTGGTCATGGACGGCATCACCAGCCCGATCAAAGCCGATCCTGAGTGGGCAAAAACCACCGTCAACGGTCAGCCAGCGCTGCGTGAAACCGACACCTTTGACACCTTTATGGAATCCTCCTGGTACTATGCGCGCTACACCTGCCCGCAGTACAAAGAAGGCATGCTGGATTCCGATGCTGCAAACTACTGGCTGCCGGTAGACATCTATATCGGTGGCATTGAACACGCCATCATGCACCTGCTCTACTTCCGCTTCTTCCACAAACTGATGCGTGACGCAGGCCTGGTCAACTCCGACGAACCGGCAAAACAGCTGCTGTGTCAGGGTATGGTGCTGGCAGATGCGTTCTACTACGTTGGCGCGAACGGTGAACGTAACTGGGTTTCTCCGGTTGATGCGATTGTGGAGCGCGACGAGAAAGGCCGTATCGTGAAGGCGAAAGACGCCGAAGGTCATGAACTGGTTTATACCGGCATGAGCAAGATGTCCAAGTCTAAAAATAACGGTATCGACCCGCAGGTGATGGTTGAGCGTTACGGCGCTGACACCGTGCGTCTGTTCATGATGTTCGCCTCCCCGGCAGATATGACGCTGGAATGGCAGGAATCCGGCGTTGAAGGGGCAAACCGCTTCCTGAAACGCGTCTGGAAACTGGTTTACGAGCACACCTCACAAGGTGATGCGCCAGCGCTGAACGTGGCTGCACTGAGCGAAGATCAGCAGGCGCTGCGTCGTGATGTTCATAAAACCATTGCGAAAGTCACCGATGATATTGGTCGTCGTCAGACCTTCAATACCGCAATTGCGGCTATTATGGAACTGATGAACAAGCTGGCAAAAGCCCCGCAGGACGGCGAGCAGGATCGCGCGTTAATGCGCGAAGCGCTGCTGGCGGTCGTTCGCATGCTGAACCCGTTCACGCCGCACGTTAGCTTCACCCTGTGGCAGGAGCTGAAAGGCGAAGGGGATATCGACAACGCGCCGTGGCCAGTGGCGGATGAATCCGCTATGGTGGAAAACACCACGCTGGTTGTGGTGCAGGTTAACGGTAAAGTGCGCGGTAAAATTACCGTCGCGGTCGACGCAACCGAAGAACAGGTTCGCGAGCGCGCAGGCCAGGAGCATCTGGTCGCGAAATACCTTGAGGGCGTTACCGTACGTAAAGTGATCTACGTACCCGGTAAACTGCTGAATCTGGTCGTTGGCTAAGCGCGGGAGGAAACGTGCGACACCTGGCAACAATACTCTTATCTCTGGCGGTGCTGGTCACCGCTGGCTGCGGCTGGCACCTGCGCAATACCACGGCAGTGCCGGCTCAGATGAAAACAATGATCTTCGACTCATCCGATCCGAATGGACCGCTGAGCCGGGCCATTCGTAACCAGCTGCGTTTGAACGATGTTGAGCTGATCGAGAAGGGAACCCTGCGTCAGGATGTTCCTTCGCTCCGCGTCCTGAAATCAACGCTGTCACAAGACACGGCATCGATCTTCCAGGATGGACGAACCGCGGAATATCAAATGGTGCTTACCGTTGATGCGGCCGTTTTAATGCCAGGTAAAGATATTTACCCTATCAATACCAAAGTCTACCGCTCGTTCTTCGATAACCCGCAGACGGCCCTGGCAAAAGACGCCGAACAGCAGATTATCATCAAGGAAATGTATGATAAGGCCGCGGAGCAACTGATCCGCAGACTGCCTGCCATTGCCGCGTCGACGAAAAAAGGCGCTGACGTTATCGAAACACCGGATGCGAGCACGCCGGATATGCCAACGTCGCTGGGTAACTGATGATCAGGTTGTATCCTGAACAACTCCGCGCGCAGCTCAACGAAGGGCTGCGCGCGGCCTATCTGCTACTCGGCAATGACCCCCTGTTACTTCAGGAAAGCCTTGATGCGGTTCGCCATGCGGCAGCCGCGCAGGGTTTCGATGAGCATCATACGTTCCAGATCGATAACAGTACCGACTGGAACGCTATCTTCTCGCTTTGTCAGGCCATGAGCCTGTTTGCCTCTCGTCAGACAATCCAAATCGTGCTGCCAGAGAATGGTCCTAACTCGGCCATCAATGAACAGCTGACCATGCTGGTGAGTTTATTACACGGCGATCTGCTGCTTATCGTACGCGGTAACAAGTTCACGAAAGCGCAGGAAAACGCGGCCTGGTTTACCCAGCTTGCCACCAATGCGGTACTGGTCACCTGCCAGACGCCAGAACAGGCGCATCTGCCAAAATGGGTTGCCGCGCGCGCAAAGCTGCACAATCTGCAACTGGATGATGCCGCCAGCCAGCTCCTTTGCTATTGCTATGAAGGCAACCTTCTGGCACTGGCGCAGGCGCTGGACAGGCTCGCCCTGCTGTGGCCCGATGGCAAGCTGACGCTACCGCGCGTGGAACAGGCGGTGAATGATGCCGCGCACTTTACTCCCTTCCACTGGGTTGATGCGCTGCTGTCGGCGAAAAGTAAGCGAGCCCTGCACATACTGCAACAGCTGCGCCTGGAAGGGAGTGAGCCGGTCATTCTGCTCCGCACGCTCCAGCGCGAATTACTGCTGCTGAACAACCTTAAACGTCAGTCGGCACATACGCCCCTGCGCGCCTTATTCGATAAACATCGCGTCTGGCAGAACCGTCGGGCGATGACCACGGAGGCGATAAACCGCCTGAGCCAGGAGCAGTTGCGTCAGGCAGTGCAACTTTTGATGCGCGCCGAACTGACGTTAAAACAGGACTACGGCCAGTCTGTCTGGGCGGAGCTGGAGAGCCTCTCTTTGCTGCTCTGCCATAAGGCGCTGGCAGACGTATTTATCGATGGGTGATATGCATTCTTTACAGGCAATGTATGGCGGGACCTTCGACCCGGTACACTATGGGCATCTTAAACCGGTAGAAATCCTCGCGAATTTGATTGGGTTGCAGCGGGTAATCATCATGCCCAACAATGTTCCTCCGCATCGTCCTCAGCCAGAAGCAGCCAGCGAGCAGCGCAAAGCGATGCTCGCGCTGGCTATCGCAGATAAGCCTCTCTTCACGCTGGATGAGCGCGAATTGCGCAGGGATACCCCTTCCTGGACATCGCAAACGCTGCGGGAGTGGCGCGCTGAGCAGGGGCCCATGCAACCGCTGGCGTTTATCATCGGCCAGGATTCCTTGCTCAACTTTCCCAGCTGGTACCAGTACGAAACCATTCTGGAAAACAGTCATCTGCTGGTCTGCCGCCGTCCGGGCTACCCGTTGACCATGCGCGACGCGCAGCATCAGCAGTGGCTTGACGCGCATCTGACGGACAATATAGAAGACCTGCACAGTCTACCCGCCGGGAAAATTTACCTCGCTGAAACGCCGTGGTTTGATATTTCCGCGACCCTCATCCGCGAGCGTCTCCAGCAGGGTTTAGACTGTGACGATCTCCTGCCCTCGCCCGTGCTGGCCTATATCCACGCACACGGTTTGTATCAGAAAAGTACAGATGCCTGATCATCACCGGCGAAATTGTCTGTTAATGTTTATCCTGCCTTGACAGGCTAAGCCATACTGATATCCTCCGCTGCCAGACTTTCCCGCCGATCGCTGCTTTACAGAAATTGTTTTACAAAAATGGCGATGCAATCTCAGGCGGAGGGTGGGATGATACCCGCCTTCAAAAGCCGGGCGGTGACATTTGTCCCGCGACTGGCGTCAGTTCAGGTATACTGACTGGCCACGAATTCATAGTTGTACAATCTCATTCACCCAGGGGGAAAACTTGCAGGGTAAAGCACTCCAGGATTTTGTTATCGACAAAATTGATGACCTGAAAGGTCAGGACATCATCGCTATCGACGTTAAGGGTAAATCCAGCATCACCGACTGCATGATCATCTGCACCGGGACCTCAACTCGTCACGTTGTTTCGATTGCTGACCATGTTGTTCAGGAATCGCGCGCGGCAGGGCTGCTTCCGCTGGGCGTTGAAGGTGAAGCGACCGCTGACTGGGTGGTTGTCGATCTCGGCGATGTGATTGTCCACGTCATGCAGGAAGAGAGCCGTCGCCTGTATGAGCTGGAAAAACTCTGGGGTTAATGCGTGAAGTTGCAACTGGTCGCCGTCGGCACCAAAATGCCGGACTGGGTACAAACCGGTTTTACTGAGTATCTGCGTCGTTTCCCAAAAGATATGCCGTTCGAACTGGTGGAGATCCCAGCAGGAAAGCGCGGCAAGAACGCAGATATCAAACGTATTCTCGATAAAGAGGGAGAGCTGATGCTGGCTGCCGCAGGCAAAAACCGCATCGTGACCCTCGATATCCCGGGAAAACCCTGGGATACGCCGCAGCTGGCGCACGAACTGGAGCGCTGGAAGCAGGATGGTCGTGACGTCAGTCTGTTGATTGGCGGACCAGAGGGGTTATCTCCCGCCTGCAAAGCGGCAGCAGAACAAAGTTGGTCACTCTCGGCGCTGACGTTGCCCCACCCGCTTGTGCGGGTTCTCGTGGCAGAAAGTTTGTATCGCGCATGGAGCATCACTACCAACCACCCTTATCACCGCGAGTAATGACAGACCAGGGTAATTTAAGCAGCGGATGAAACTACAGAATTCTTTTCGCGACTATACGGCTGAGTCCGCGCTGTTTGTGCGCCGGGCGCTGGTCGCCTTTACGGGGATTTTGCTGCTTACCGGCGTGCTGATCGCCAACCTCTATAATCTGCAAATTGTCCGCTATACCGATTACCAGACCCGCTCAAACGAAAACCGTATCAAGCTGGTACCCATCGCGCCCAGCCGCGGCATTATCTACGATCGTAACGGCACCCCGCTGGCGCTAAACCGCACCATCTACCAGATAGAGATGATGCCGGAGAAAGTGGATAACGTGCAGGATACGCTGAACGCGCTGAGAAGCGTTGTCGACCTGACTGATGACGACATCGCTGCGTTCAAAAAAGAGCGCGCACGTTCTCACCGCTTCACCTCTATTCCGGTAAAAACCAACCTGACGGAAGTGCAGGTCGCCCGTTTTGCCGTTAACCAGTACCGTTTCCCCGGTGTGGAAGTCAAAGGCTATAAACGCCGCTACTATCCTTACGGCTCCGCGCTGACGCACGTCATAGGCTACGTCTCCAAAATTAACGATAAAGACGTCGAACGCCTTGATAAAGACGGCAAGCTGGCTAACTACGCCGCAACCCATGATATTGGCAAGCTTGGGATTGAACGTTATTACGAAGATGTCCTGCACGGTCAGACCGGGTATGAAGAGGTTGAAGTTAACAACCGTGGCCGCGTGATCCGTCAGCTCAAAGAGGTTCCCCCACAGGCGGGACATGACGTTTATCTGACGCTCGACCTGAAGCTACAGCAGTATATCGAAACGCTGCTGGCGGGTAGCCGGGCCGCCGTGATCGTGACCGACCCGCGTACCGGCGGTATTCTGGCGATGGTTTCTATGCCAAGCTACGATCCGAACCTCTTCGTGGATGGCATCTCCAGCAAGGATTACTCCGGCCTGCTCAACGATCCAAACACCCCGCTGGTGAACCGCGCCACGCAGGGGGTTTATCCTCCAGCCTCAACGGTAAAACCGTATGTCGCCGTTTCTGCGCTGAGCGCGGGCGTCATTACTCGTAATACCAGTCTGTTTGACCCTGGCTGGTGGCAGTTGCCTGGCTCTGAAAAACGCTACCGTGACTGGAAAAAATGGGGTCACGGCCATCTGAACGTGACCAAATCACTGGAGGAGTCGGCGGATACCTTCTTCTATCAGGTGGCCTACGACATGGGTATTGATCGTCTGTCTGAATGGATGAGCAAATTCGGCTACGGACATTACACCGGTATAGATTTGGCGGAAGAACGTTCCGGCAACATGCCAACCCGCGAATGGAAGCTGAAGCGCTTTAAAAAACCCTGGTATCAGGGTGATACCATTCCGGTGGGGATCGGCCAGGGCTACTGGACGGCAACGCCGCTGCAAATGAACAAGGCGATGATGATCCTCATCAACGATGGCGTTGTGAAAGTACCGCACCTGCTGCAAAGCACCGTAGAAGACGGCAAAAAAGTGCCGTGGATACAGCCGCACGAGCCGCCGGTGGGTGACATTCATTCCGGGTACTGGGAAATCGCGAAAGACGGCATGTATGGCGTAGCCAACCGCCCTAACGGGACGGCGCACAAATATTTCGCTGGCGCACCGTATAAGGTTGCCGCGAAATCAGGTACGGCTCAGGTCTTCGGTCTGAAAGCGAATGAAACCTATAACGCACATAAAATTGCTGAACGTCTGCGTGACCACAAGCTCATGACGGCGTTTGCCCCTTATGATAACCCGCAAGTTGCGGTGGCGATGATTCTTGAGAACGGCGGCGCAGGCCCGGCGGTGGGTACCATCATGCGTCAAATCCTCGACCACATCATGCTGGGTGATAACAACACCGAACTGCCAGCTGAAAACCCGGCAGCCGCTGCGGCGGAGGACCAATAATCATGACGGATAATCCGAATAAAAAATCGCTGTGGGACAAGATCCACATCGACCCTGCCATGCTGCTGATCCTGCTGGCTCTGCTGGTGTACAGCGCCCTCGTTATCTGGAGCGCCAGCGGCCAGGATATCGGCATGATGGAGCGTAAAGTTGGCCAAATCGCCATGGGTCTGGTCATTATGGTGGTGATGGCGCAAATACCACCGCGCGTGTATGAGGGCTGGGCGCCCTATCTCTATATTTTCTGTATCATTTTGCTGGTGGCAGTAGATGCGTTCGGTGCTATCTCGAAGGGGGCGCAACGCTGGCTGGATCTGGGGATTGTCCGCTTCCAGCCGTCAGAAATCGCCAAAATCGCCGTTCCGCTGATGGTGGCGCGCTTCATTAACCGCGACGTCTGCCCGCCGTCGTTGAAGAATACCGCCATTGCGCTGGTGCTAATTTTCCTGCCGACGCTGCTCGTGGCCGCACAGCCTGACCTCGGTACCTCGATTCTCATCGCCCTCTCCGGCCTGTTCGTCCTGTTCCTGTCCGGCCTGAGCTGGCGTCTGATCGGCATCGCGGTGGTCCTGCTGGCTGCCTTTATTCCTATTCTCTGGTTCTTCCTGATGCATGATTACCAGCGCCAGCGCGTGATGATGCTGCTCGATCCCGAGACCGATCCGCTGGGCGCAGGCTATCATATTATTCAGTCGAAGATTGCGATTGGCTCCGGCGGCCTGCGCGGAAAAGGCTGGCTGCACGGGACACAGTCGCAGCTCGAATTTTTACCGGAACGCCACACCGACTTTATCTTTGCCGTTCTGGCTGAGGAGTTAGGGCTGGTTGGCATTCTGGTGCTGCTTGCACTCTACGTGCTGTTGATCATGCGTGGGCTCTACATTGCCGCACGCGCACAGACCACCTTTGGCCGGGTTATGGCGGGTGGATTAATGTTGATTTTGTTCGTTTATGTCTTCGTAAATATTGGTATGGTGAGTGGTATTCTGCCGGTTGTTGGCGTACCGCTGCCGCTGGTAAGTTACGGGGGCTCGGCACTGATCGTGTTGATGGCCGGGTTTGGTATCGTCATGTCGATCCATACCCACAGGAAAATGTTGTCCAAAAGCGTATAAAAATAAGGGGATCGCAATGCGTAAGCAGTGGCTGGGGATCTGCATCGCAGCAAGTTTACTTGCCGCCTGTACAAGTGATGATGGTCAGCAACAGGCAACCGTCGCGCCGCCGCAGCCTGCGGTCTGTAATGGCCCGATTGTTGAAATTAGCGGTGCCGATCCCGTTTATGAACCGCTGAACGCCAGCGTGAATCAGGATTATCAGCGCGACGGTAAAAGCTATAAAATCGTTCAGGATCCTTCCCGTTTCAGCCAGGCCGGCTTTGCTGCCATCTATGACGCTGAGCCAGGCAGCAATCTGACCGCGTCAGGTGAAACCTTCGATCCGATGCAGATCACGGCGGCACACCCGACACTGCCTATTCCAAGCTATGCGCGCATCACTAACCTGGCGAATGGCCGGATGATCGTGGTACGTATCAACGATCGTGGCCCTTACGGCAACGATCGCGTGATCTCCCTGTCACGCGCGGCAGCCGACCGTCTGAATACCTCAAATAATACAAAAGTGCGTATCGACCCGATTATCGTGGCGCAGGATGGTTCGCTGTCTGGCCCGGGCACGGCCTGTACCACGGTCGCGAAACAGACCTACGCCCTGCCCGCGCGCCCGGATCTAAGCGGTGGTATGGGGGGCGCTTCAATGCCAGCAGAGCCCGCGCAGCCGCAGGGTGAAGTGCACGCCATCAGCAACGATACGCTACAAAGTGAAGATGCGACAGGCGCCCCGGTGAAAAGCAGTGGTTTCCTTGGTGCACCCACCACGTTAGCGCCGGGCGTGATTGAATCAAATGAACCTGCCCCAGCGCCTGCGCCCGTTGTTGCTGCACCCGCTACACAACCCGCCCCGGTGACCGCACCGGCTGCTACGCAGACTGCGGCGCCTGCGACGGCGAGCGGCAGCTACGTGGTTCAGGTTGGCGCCGTCAGCGATCGGGCCCGTGCAGAGCAGTATCAGCAGCGTTTAAGCCAGCAGTTTGGCGTGCCAGGCCGCGTTGAGCAAAACGGTGCGGTATGGCGTATCCAGATGGGTCCATTTGCCAGCAAATCGCAGGCAGCGTCCCTGCAACAGCGTTTGCAGAGCGAGGCGCAGCTCCAGTCGTTTATCGCTGTTGCGAAGTAATTAATCGGTCGTATCCGAAATGTCAGTTTGTGTAAACCACGTTAACACTCTCATGATGAAAGTCGGATGCCTGCCCGTATAGCATTTGCTATAGTAAGGCACTTTTTTTAATTCCATCACGGATGTCGTAGTTCTGACCATGAAGACCACTTTTTCTGCTCGTTTTGTGCAGCGCATGGCGCTGACCACGGCCCTTTGCGCTGCTGCGTTCTCCGCAGCTCACGCGGATGACCTGAACATCAAGACCATGATCCCTGGCGTTCCGCAGATCGACGCGGAATCCTACATCCTGATTGATTACAACTCCGGCAAAGTTCTGGCAGAACAGAACGCCGATGCCCGCCGCGACCCGGCCAGCCTGACCAAAATGATGACCAGCTATGTTATCGGCCAGGCCATGAAAGCGGGTAAATTTAAAGAAACCGATCTGGTGACTATCGGTAACGATGCGTGGGCAACCGGCAACCCGGTGTTCAAAGGTTCATCGCTGATGTTCCTGAAGCCAGGCATGCAGGTTCCGGTCTCTCAGCTTATCCGTGGCATCAACTTGCAGTCCGGTAACGACGCCTGCGTGGCAATGGCCGATTTTGCAGCGGGCAGCCAGGACGCGTTTGTGGGCCTGATGAACAGCTACGTCTCTGCGCTGGGCCTGAAAAACAGCCACTTCCAGACCGTTCACGGCCTGGACGCCGAAGGTCAGTACAGCTCCGCGCGTGACATGGCGTTGATTGGTCAGGCGCTGATCCGCGATGTACCAAACGAGTACTCTATCTATAAAGAGAAAGAGTTCACCTTCAACGGCATTCGTCAGACCAACCGTAACGGCCTGCTGTGGGACAATAGCCTGAACGTCGACGGCATCAAAACTGGTCACACCGACAAAGCCGGCTATAACCTGGTGGCTTCTGCCACTGAAGGCCAGATGCGTCTGATCTCTGCCGTGATGGGAGGCCGCACGTTTAAAGGACGCGAAACGGAAAGTAAAAAACTGCTGACCTGGGGCTTCCGCTTCTTCGAAACCGTGAATCCGCTGAAAGCCGGTAAAGAATTTGCCTCTGAACCTGTCTGGTTTGGCGATAACGACCGTGCTTCCCTGGGTGTGGACAAAAATCTCTATCTGACGATCCCACGCGGTCGTATGAAAGATCTGAAAGCCAGCTACGTGCTGAATACCACCGAGCTGCACGCCCCGCTGCAAAAGAATCAGGTCGTGGGTACCATCAACTTCCAGCTGGATGGCAAAACCATCGATCAGCGCCCGCTGGTGGTGCTGGAGGAAATTCCTGAAGGCAATTTCTTCGGCAAAATCATTGATTACATTAAGCTGATGTTCCATCACTGGTTTGGTTAAAAATTGAACACTTGAAAGTGTGATTTTGATCCCCATATACTACGTATCAGTAAAACTCCCGCCCCGTGGCGGGAGTTATTATTTTTTATACACACGCCGGAGCTGACATGAAAACCAAACTTAACGAACTGCTTGAATTCCCTACCCCTTTTACTTACAAAGTAATGGGTCTGGCGAAACCTGAGCTGGTTGATCAGGTGGTTGAAGTGGTACAACGCCATGCGCCGGGCGACTACTCTCCATCAGTCAAACCGAGCAGCAAAGGTAACTACCACTCGGTCTCAATCACCATCACTGCGACACACATTGAGCAGGTTGAGACGCTGTACGAAGAGCTCGGCAATATTGAAATTGTTCGTATGGTGCTGTAGTCCTTCTGCGGTTACCCGGTTTGCCGGGTAACCCACTTCCCCGCTGTGATATACTCCCCGTTACCTATTCTCCCTTGTCTTCGGAGACATCCTTTTGTACCAGGATAAAATTCTTGTCCGCCATCTTGGGCTACAGCCTTATGAGCCTGTCTCTCAGGCTATGCATGACTTTACCGACAGGCGCGATGACACCACGCCTGATGAAATCTGGCTGGTTGAACACCTGCCGGTGTTCACTCAAGGCCAGGCAGGAAAAGCCGAACATTTATTGATGACGGGCGATATCCCGGTGATCCAGAGCGATCGCGGTGGACAGGTGACCTACCACGGCCCGGGCCAGCAGGTGATGTATGTTCTGCTTAACCTGAAACGCAGAAAGCTGGGCGTGCGTGAGCTCGTGACCTTACTGGAGCAAACCGTGGTCAATACGCTGGCTGAGTACGATATTGACGCTCACCCTCGCGCCGATGCCCCGGGCGTTTATGTGGGAGAGATGAAGATCTGTTCGCTGGGGCTGCGTATCCGCAAAGGCTGCTCGTTCCACGGGCTGGCGCTGAATATCAATATGGATTTGGCCCCCTTCCAGCGCATCAACCCATGTGGGTACGCCGGTATGGAAATGACGCAAATGCGCCAGTGGGTCGATACCGCCACGCCTGACAATATCCGGCCCGTGCTTCTGAAGAACTTTTTAGCACTGCTTAACAATCCCTCCTACGAATATATTGCTACTTAACTTACCTCGGGCAGTGGCTCAGTTATTTGACCAGCCACTGCTTAATTACCGCATTTACGCTTTACAATAAACCGCATATTCTATATTTTCGAGTCGCCCATATATTAGCGTCACATATTAATTAGAACCTTAATAGAACCATCACCGGGTTTCGTGTAACGTGCGTGACAATCACCCAACTGCTTGTTTTCGATAAATAATGGAAACTTACTAAACACTTTACGAATCTCTGCAAGCATAATAAATAAATTCAACTATCATTCATATTGTGAATGGATACGGAGTAAGAGCGTGGAGCCTACTAATTTACCAGCCAAACGCCTGAATGAAACCAGCGGCGAAGATAAGCCGCAAATTTTTCGGACTTTACGTAATATTGATCTCAATTTATTGACTATTTTTGAGGCGGTATATGTCCATAAAGGTATCGTTAATGCTGCGAAAATTCTTAATCTCACGCCATCTGCTATTAGCCAGTCAATTCAAAAATTGCGCGCGATATTTCCCGATCCGTTATTTATTCGTAAAGGCCAGGGCGTAACCCCAACCGCGTACGCCACCCATCTGCATGAGTACATCAGCCAGGGTCTGGAATCAATACTGGGCGCGCTGGATCTCACCGGCAGTTATGATAAGCAACGAACTATCACCATAGGCACCTCTCCCTCAGTGGGCGTTCTGGTCATGCCGGCCATCTATCAGGCGGTGAAACAGCATGCGCCACAGTTGCTTATCCGCAACGTGCCCGTCACCGATCCGGAAACACAGCTGGCGCAATTCCAGACGGACCTGATCATCGACGGCAATAGCTTTACGGCCAGAGCGTTAGGGCATAACGTACTTTATACCGACACTCTGGCGCTCGTTTGTCGTCAGGCTCACCCTGCGTTGAGCGCACCTTTGACGCCAGAAAATTTGCGCCATTACGAACATGCGACATTTATGTCCGAAGGACAGGGTCAGGATCCGCTGCGACAACGTATTGACGAACTCTTCCCGGACCGTCCGATCAGCTTTAGCAGTTACAATATGTTTACCCTCGCGGCCCTGATTGGCAGCAGCGACTTGCTCTGTATCATGCCTGTGCGTCTCTTCACTTTGCTTCAAAAGTGCTGGCCACTGGAGAGCATTCCATTAAGTCAACTTACGACGGAATCTATTGAAATCTCACTGCATTACAACAAGCTAAGCCTGCGTGATCCGGTGCTGGAAAACGTCATCAATGTGATCCGCCAGACTTTTTGATCCGCCTTTCAGCGTAAGGCCCTGCCACATGCGGGGCAAAAGGCACAAAACAACAACTATTTTACAAATTGGCGACCTGGCAGGCTGCTTTACCGCCCCTTTAAATGATATACTGCCTGTCGTTCGTTCAAAAATAGTTGATAATTACAACATTCCCTTGAATTGAAACGCTTTCCTTCGATATTCGCAACTGGAACACGCACGCTATGAGTAAACCCATTGTGATGGAACGCGGTGTTAAATACCGCGATGCCGATAAAATGGCCCTTATCCCGGTTAAAAACGTGGCTACAGAGCGCGAGGCGCTGTTAAGAAAACCGGAATGGATGAAAATTAAACTTCCGGCTGACTCTTCGCGTATTCAGGGGATCAAAGCGGCGATGCGCAAAAATGGCCTCCACTCTGTCTGTGAAGAGGCCTCCTGCCCTAACCTTGCTGAATGTTTCAATCACGGTACCGCGACGTTTATGATTCTGGGTGCCATCTGCACCCGCCGCTGTCCGTTCTGTGACGTTGCTCATGGCCGTCCTGTTGCGCCTGACGCTAACGAACCGCAAAAACTGGCGCAGACCATTGCCGATATGGCGCTGCGTTATGTTGTTATCACCTCCGTTGACCGTGACGATCTGCGCGATGGCGGTGCTCAGCATTTCGCTGACTGCATTACCGCCATCCGCGAAAAAAGCCCGAACATTAAGATTGAGACGCTGGTGCCGGACTTCCGTGGCCGTATGGACCGCGCGCTCGATATCCTGACCGCGACGCCACCAGACGTGTTCAACCACAACCTGGAGAACGTACCGCGTATCTACCGTCAGGTGCGTCCAGGTGCAGATTACAACTGGTCGCTGAAGCTGCTGGAGCGCTTTAAAGAAGCCCATCCGCATATTCCTACCAAGTCTGGCCTGATGGTGGGACTGGGTGAAACCAACGCTGAGATCATTGAAGTGATGCGCGATCTGCGCCGCCACGGCGTCACCATGCTGACGCTGGGGCAGTATCTACAGCCAAGCCGTCACCATCTGCCTGTACAGCGTTACGTGAGTCCGGATGAGTTCGATGAAATGAAAGCCGAAGCGATGGCGATGGGCTTTACCCACGCTGCGTGCGGTCCGTTTGTTCGCTCCTCTTATCACGCCGATATGCAGGCGAAGGGCGAAGAAGTGAAATAAAGCTGTAAAACTTATTTACAGTAAAACAAAAAACCGGCCTCGTGAGCCGGTTTTTTTATGCAAGCCTTGCAGCATTGCCATTACTCTTTGTGTGAAAGCTTCTGTGCTGCGATGTCATCTTCGGCACTTTTCTTCGCTGCCGCGTCGTCATCGTTCATTGCTTTCTTAAAGCCTTTAATGGCAGCACCCAGGTCTCCACCCAGCGTGCGTAACTTCTTGGTACCGAACAGCAGGACGACCAGTGCGGCAACCACCAGCAGTTTGGTAATACTAATCTCACCCATAAATACCTTCTTTACATGAAACAGGCTGCATTCAGCGCCAAAGAAACCTGAACGTATTAACGGTCATCAGGCGCGCGCACACAATAGCAATCTGTAACAAGGTGAATCAAGCATTGTTGAAAAAAACATCATATTAATTGCGGTGGCGCAAACCTGCGGTTGCGCAGAACAGGTAATTGCTGACGCGCAAGCGTTATTCGTGCTGACGTTATCTCTGTCAGCAGTAAAGCAGGCGCTTCCGCCGCCGCGGCTACGGTCACTCCTAGCGGATCGACAACCCTGCTCTGCCCGATATTTTTATTGCCACATTCACCCGCAGCCACTACATAGCAGGTGGTGTCCAGCGCGCGTGCGGCCAGTAGCGTTACCCAGTGATGCTCCTTAAGCGGTCCTCTGACCCACGCGGCGGGCAGAACCAGCACCTCGGCCCCCTGTAGTGCCAGGTTCAGCGCCAGCTCCGGAAAACGGATATCGTAGCAGGTCATCAGGCCAACCTTAAAACCCTCCACCTCAATCAGCGGCGGAATTACACTCCCCGGATCGACCAGTCGCGACTCCTGGACGCTGAACGCATCATACAGATGAAGTTTGGCGTAGCTTGCGACAATTGTGCCTTCATGTATCGCCACCAGCGTGTTCACCGCCCGCCCCGGCGTGGAGGGAACATGGATAGTCAAAATGGTGGTGAGCGCGTTTCCGACGCTTTCGGCCAGCAGTCGTTTCAGAAACGCCCCTTCCAGCATTTGCGCAGACTTTACCGACAGGTCCGGATCGCCATCATCGCGCGCCAGTAACGCTTCAGGAAGCACCAGCAGCGCCGCCCCTTTTTGCTTCGCCTGGTTCATCAGGGAGATGCACTTGTCCGCGTTTTCATTCCAGTCCGGCGTCACCGCAAACTGCCCTACTGCAACATACATAATTGTCTCCCGGTTAAAAACAGCGTTACACTCGACGCACTTACACAGCAAATAGCAGGTATTGACAGTGTTACAACTACTTATAGCCGTTTTTATTGGTGGGGGCACGGGTAGCGTTGCGCGCTGGCTCTTAAGCATGCGGTTTAACCCGCTGCATCAGGCCATTCCGATGGGGACACTGGCGGCAAACCTGATCGGGGCATTTATTATCGGGATGGGGCTGGCGTGGTTTAATCGCATGACCAACATCGACCCTATGTGGAAGGTACTGATTACCACCGGTTTCTGCGGCGGTTTAACGACGTTTTCTACCTTCTCTGCGGAGGTGGTGTTTCTGTTTCAGGAAGGCCGGATGGGCTGGGCGCTGACGAACATTGCCGTTAACATGCTTGGCTCGTTTGCGATGACTGCGATCGCATTCTGGTTATTTTCCTCCGCCAGCGGACATTAAGCGCGACAACCTTAATGTTGGCTTAATTTTTCTCTGTCATTCTTGGCTCAATATTGAACGAGGGTGATAGCATGAGAGAGAATCTGTCAGGCGTGGGTATGGTATTGCTAAGCGTCGCGATCGTCGCCAGCTTTCTGAAGATCTATCTTTTTGGTTGATTCATAACGAAAAAAACCCGCTCATTGAGCGGGTTTTGAAATTCTTGCTGACGCGTCTGAATTACAGAGCGATTACGTTAGCAGCAGAAGGGCCTTTGGCACCGTTAGTGATTTCGAACTCTACGCGCTGACCTTCAGCCAGAGTTTTGAAACCATTAGACTGGATTGCAGAGAAGTGTACGAACACGTCTTTGCTGCCATCTTCAGGAGTAATGAAACCGAATCCTTTGGACTCATTAAACCACTTAACGTTACCTTTAATCTTAGACATCAAAATTACCTTTACATTAAAAAACGACACAAATGCTGTGTCGGGTATCAGTACAACAATTGTGAGGCGTTTTGTCCAGCGGATCTTTGATAAAAAGTGACAAAAGTCGCGTTAATTTTCGCTGTCCGATTTTTATCCTTTACATTTCAATGTCTGTGCGTTTTTTGGCCGATTTACCAGACAAATTCAGTTAAAACTGAAACCGCATCCAGGCAAAGTAAACGTTACCGTTGTTATACGTACCCGGTATGTAGGTCATCTGAAACGTTGCCGGACCATAGCCGATGGAGGCAAGCGGCAACAGTACCGGAACAGGAATGTACTTCCAGTTATCACGCGCCGTAAACCCTGCCGTATAGCCCAGCCCAAGACGGAAGTTGTCGTCTGATAACGGACGCCAGGTTTTTTCCCAGCCGTAGCCACCAATAGGCTCCCATTTATTGTAGGAGTCCTTAAACGCCATCAGGTACAGGCCATGCCAGTTACCTTTTTCATCCCAGCGAGACTGACCGAAACCAGCCCCCCACGGACGCTCGTTATAACGGTCTGTTTTTTCTTTATCGTAGGCAAAACGTGCATGCCACGTAATGGCCGGAATATAGAGATCGTAATGTTCAGGTTCGTTCCATGTTTGCGCGACGTTATCCGTGAAGGTGGTGAACCAGCTTTTATCCGCTGTATTGCTCTGTGCATTAACAGCAGACGCAAATGATAACTGTGCAATAATAAACAATAAAATCAGGGGGAATTTAATTCGTACAATCACAATGCCATTACCATATTTAGTATTCGGTGCAGACCTTAGCACAGAATACTTGAATGAACGCTTAACAGCATGGGTGTTATTCCTAATTACCATCCCGTTCCTGAGAATAGTCTGACGATACATAAACTGCATGCCTGAATAAGCACATGCAGTTGACATTTTTAACGTTGATGTAACAATTTGTAGAGTGCGGGAATAACTAACATCGACAATAACGGTGCAGTAACCATGCCACCAATCATCGGTGCAGCAATACGTTGCATCACCTCCGAGCCACTCCCATTGCCCCACATGATTGGCAGCAGTCCCGCCATAATCGTGGCGACCGTCATCACCTTCGGACGCACGCGCAGCACGGCACCTTCGTGGATCGCCCGCAATAGCACCGTATTTCCCCCTTCTGGCTCAAGCCTGTGATATTTATCAAGCGCATGATTCAAATATAGAACCATAATTACGCCGAATTCTGCTGCCACCCCGGAAAGGGCGATAAAGCCAACGGCCCCCGCCACAGACAAATTATATTCAAGCAGCCATAATAACCACACCCCACCAATAAGCGCGAAAGGCAATGCCCCCATTATTATCAGGACATTTGATATCCGCCTGAAGGTTAACCATAAAAGGATGAATATAATCATCAGCGTGACAGGTAAGACTATTTTAAGCGTCGCGGTCGCCCGTTCCAGATATTCAAACTGCCCGGACCAGGAGAGAGATACGCCCTGCGGCAATACCACCTTCCCCTCCACCCGTTTTTGCATTTCATCTACGGCGGACTTCAGATCGCGCCCGCGTAAGTCCACGTAGATCCAGCTGGAAAGGCGCGCGTTTTCACTTTTTAGCATCGGTGGGCCTTCCGTCACGACGATATCGGCCAGTTCCCCCAGCGCCACCTGGCTACCGCTGGCGGTTACTACCGGCAACACCCGCAACGTGTCGACGTTATCACGCAAATCGCGGGGATAACGCAGGTTGATGGGGTACCGCTCGCGTCCCTGGATCACCTCACCAATGTTATCGCCCCCGACCAGCGTGGAGACCAGGCTTTGCAGTTCATCGACGGAAACGCCGTAGCGCGCGGCTTTTTGCCGGTCGATACGAATATCCACGTAGCGCCCGCCTTCCAGTCGCTCCGCCAGCGCCGAGGAGACGCCAGGAACGTCCTTCACCACCTGCTCAATCTGCCGGGCCACGCGCTCAATGTCGGCAATATTATTGCCGTTCACCTTAATGCCGACCGGGCTTTTGATCCCGGTTGCCAGCATGTCCAGACGGTTACGGACAGGGGGCACCCACACATTGGCAATGCCCGGCAGCGACACGGTTTTATCGAGCTCCTCCACCAGCTTTTGCGGCGTCATTCCAGGCCGCCACTGCTCGCGGGGCTTAAAGTGGATAGTTGTTTCCAGCATGGTTAATGGCGCGGGATCGGTTGCCGACTCCGCCCGACCAGCTTTGCCAAACACGCTCGCCACCTCCGGTACGCTTTTGATCAAGCGGTCCGTCTGCTGAAGCAGCCGCGATGCCTCGCGAGCAGAGATCCCCGGCAGCGTGGAGGGCATATAGAGTAAATCCCCTTCATCCAGCGGCGGCATAAACTCACTGCCCAGGCGGCTCAGCGGCCAGAGCGTGGCGATCAGCAGCAGACATGCCAGTGCCAGCGTCGTTTTCGGGAAGGTCAGTACCTTATCAAGCAGCGGCTCATACAGGCGGATCAGGAGGCGGTTTATCGGGTTTGCCTTCTCATCCGGGATTTTCCCGCGAATAAAGAAGCCCATTAGCACCGGCACCAGAGTGATCCCAAGCCCGGCGGCCACGGCCATCGACCAGGTTTTGGTGAACGCCAGCGGCGAGAACATTCGCCCCTCCTGCGCTTCCAGCGAAAATACCGGTATAAATGACAGCGTGATGATTAACAGGCTGCAAAACAGCGCCGGTCCCACTTCAACCGCCGCCTTTTCCGCCAGACGCCAGTACTCTCCCGACGCAGGCTCCTTGCCCGGATTATCATGCCGCCACTGCTCCAGCACCTTGTGCATGTTTTCAATCATGACAATTGCCGCATCCACCATCGCTCCGATGGCAATGGCGATCCCGCCGAGCGACATCATATTCGCGTTAATGCCCTGATAGTGCATCACCACAAAAGCCCCGAGGATCCCCAGCGGCAGAGAAACCATCGCCACCAGCGCGGAACGCAGGTGGAACAGGAACAGCGCGCACACCAGTACCACCACGGCAAACTCTTCGAGCAGCTTGTGCGTCAGCGTTTTGACCGACTCCTCAATCAGCGTGGAGCGATCGTAGACCGGAACAATCTCGACGCCCTGCGGCAGCGTTTTTTGCAGCTCGCTCAGTTTCGCTTTTACCGCGCGAAGGGTTTCCAGCGCGTTCTGCCCGTAGCGCATCACGATTACGCCGCCAGCAACCTCCCCTTCACCGTTAAGCTCCGCCACGCCCCGGCGGATCTCCGGGCCAATGCCAATGGTGGCGACATCTTTCAGCAGGACAGGTACGCCATCGCGGGTGGCGATCACCACATTGCGAAAATCCTCCAGCGAGCGCAAATAGCCCGTTGTCCGCACCATATACTCCGCTTCGCCCATCTCCAGCAGGGCGCCGCCGCTCTCTTTATTGGCGGCCTGCACCGCGCCGGATAGCTGGCTGTGGGTAATATTCAGCGCGCGCATTTTCGCCGGGTCCGCCACGATCTGATACTGACGCACCATTCCGCCAATGCTTGCCACTTCAGATACATTCGGTACCGTCTTAAGCTCGAACTTAAGCGTCCAGTCCTGAAGGGCCCGCAGATCTGCCAGGCTGTGTTTTCCACTACGGTCGATCAGCGCATATTCGTAGATCCAGCCGACGCCCGTCGCATCCGGCCCCAGCGACACCTTCACGCCCGGCGGAAACTGCGCCTGTACCTGGCTTAAATATTCCAGCACCCGGGATCGCGCCCAGTAGAGATCGGTGCCATCCTCAAACAGCACATACACATAAGCGTCACCAAACATTGAAAAACCGCGCACGGTTTTGGCGCCCGGCACAGACAACATGGAGGTTGTCAGCGGCCAGGTCACCTGATCTTCAATCACCTGCGGCGCTTTCCCGGGGTAACTCGCTTTGATAATGACCTGCACATCAGACAGATCGGGCAACGCGTCCAGCGGCGCGCGCTGCACCGCCCACCAGCCCCAGCTGGCCATCATCAGCGCGGCCAGGATCACCAGCAGGCGGTTACGCAACGAGGCGCGAATCACAGCGGCAATCATGGCGTCACCTCCGGCATCACGCTACGCAGGCTGGCTTCGGAATCAATCAGGAATTGCCCGGACGTCACCACCTTATCGCCCTCTTTGACCCCGGACAGGATCGCCGTCCAGCCCTGCGCCGTCAGGCCGGTTTTCACCGTCACAGGCTGGAAATAACCGTCCCCGGTAGCCAGCAGCAGACGCGCAGACTCTCCGCTGTTAATCACCGCTTCTTCCGGCACCGCCAGCACCGGCGGGCCTTTCAGCTCTTCCGCACGCCTGACGGAGAGGTACATGCCCGGCTTCAGCTTATGTGCGGAATTTTCCAGCACGATACGGGCTTTCAGGGTTCGCGTGGCCGCCTCCATCTGCGGCAGCAATTCGCTGACCGTGCCGTGGAACTGCTCCCCCGGCCAGCTTTCTGAGGTTGCTACCACCTTGCTGCCCACCGCCAGAGACTGCGCCTGCGTTTGCGGGTAGTCGACCACCAGCCAGACCGGATCGAGGCTGGCGATCTCAAACAGCGGCGCCGTTGCGGTGATTTGCGCCCCTTCCCGCACGTCCAGCTTCACCACATAGCCCGCCCGGTCGGTGCGCAGAATGAGCGTGGTCTGCGGCTTACCGCTACGCTCCAGCAAACGAATGACCTCTTCTGGCATAAACTGCAACGCCAGCCGCTCGCGAGCGGCGCGGGTCAATGCGGCATCGCCAAGCTGACGAACCGCGAGATACTCCTGCTGGGCGGCGGTCCACTGCGGGATCCACAGTTGCGCCAGCGCCTCTCCGGCTTTTACCTGCTGCTGCGGCGCATTAACAAACAATTTTGACACCACGCCATTGGCCGGGGCTGACAACACCGAGACGTTACGTTCATCCGTTGCAACCGTGGCAAAGGCCGAGAACGGCGAAACCAGCTGGCGCATCTCAACGTTGGCGGTTTTCATCCCCAGGTTTTGCTGCTGTTGAGTGCTGATGGCCACGCCTGACGCCGTCTGCGCTTCATCGGCGTAGCGTGGGACCAGATCCATATCCATAAAGGGGGATTTACCCGGCTTATCGAAGCGCTGACCGGGCACCATGGGGTCGTACCAGTAAAGCACCTTGCGTTCTGAGGGTTGTGAAGCCGCATCCGGCTGATGCGTCTGCTTCTGTCCGACAAAATAGCCGCCAACGGCAGCTATCGCGATGGCAATCGCCATTAACGTTGTTTTTTTCATTGCGCCAGCTCCTGCGGGATCAGCCAGTTCACGGCAGCCCAGGTTCGCGCCATTTCGCGCTCCGCCTGGTTCACCGCCAGTTCCGTATCCAGTACGCCACGACGCGCCTCCAGCAGGGCCGGAAGCGCCGACTGTCCAGAACGATATTGCGCCGTCAGCACCGCCAGCCGTTGTCGCTGCAACGGTAGTACCTCGTCCCGCTGACGCTGCCACACCGTTTGCGCAGCCTGATACTGCGCCACCAGCGTTTGCACCTGGGCAATGTGTTCGCGTTTGAGCAGCGTCAGTTGATCCACCGCCTGCATTGAGCGGGAAACATCGGCGGCGTAATCCTTGTCCTGACGTTTTGACTGGAACAAAGGCAGATCCACGCTGAACATCACGCCAGCCATATCGTCATAGCCTTCGGCGCGGTGGGCGTAATAGACCTCCACATCCACATCGGGTAGCGCTGCCACGGCAGATTGCGCTGAACGCGCTTTCGCGGTCTCTGCTTCACGTCGCGCGGCCTCCACTTCCGGGTGTCTGGCAATCCCCTCCTGCAACGTTTTTTCATCGGCAGGAAGGCGCTGATAGCGCGGCAGCGGACCGCGAACCGCCGTAATAGCGTGCCCTGTTAGCTCCAGCAGACGGCTTTGCGCCAGCTGCACATCCCGCTGCGCCAGCGTCTCTTTGTCGCGCATGGCGCTGAGGATCATTTGCAGGGCCAGTACGCTGTCCGGCGTTGCGCCTCCCGCCCCGACGCTCGCCTTCTGCACACCCCGCTGGCGTTCCGTTTCACGGACCAGCGTTCTGGCCGTTTTCAGCGCCTGCTGTGCCAGCGCCAGATCCAGCCAAGCCTGGGCGGTATCACGCTGAAGCGCGGCACGTACGGCCTCGGATTTTGCCAGCACGCTTCGCGCCTGCGCCTGAAAAGTCTGTGCTTTACGTTCCCGCTTCTCTGAGCTGACGTAGCTTTGCATGATGCCAACCTTCTGCATGGTCATCCCTTCGCGCGTAAGCCGCCGATCGTTGCTGCCCTGTACCGGCACGTTTTCAATACCGAATTTCAGTTTTGGATCAGGTAATTGCGTGGCGGAATCCGCCATCGCATCCAGCGCCTGCGCTTCGTTACGGCTGGCGGAGAGTTCTGCCGAGTAGCGCTGGGCTTCGGTCAGGGTGTGTTCGAGCGTCCACGGCTCCGCCTGCGCGGCGGAGGTTAACAAGCCGAACAACACCCCACCGAGCCACAGACTCAGTGTGTGTTGTTTCATGGTGACCTCGCTTAGCGCGCTGGCGTCAGCGAGATAATCTGGAAACCGTCACCCGCACGCTCAAGCGTGAAGGTCACCTCATCCCCCGGTTTGGCGCCATTCAGCGTGGTGCCGGCAGATAAAGTAAACGGCATGGTCATCGCTGGCCATTTTAGTTCCGGTATGGCCTCGTGACGGAGCATGACGGCATTGTCAGAGATCGACTGAACCACGCCGCGGCCCTGCCAGGTCTGGTTTGCCTGAACGGTATAAGAAGCGAAAGAGATGGACGCGCCAACCAGCGCGGAAAGGAATAGGGTACGCATGATAAAACTCCTGTTAAACGTTAAGTAAATAAAATCAACGAATTAACAGGTTTTTACTCCCGAAACCGGCAATAGCGGATCGTTGCCGGCGGCCCCACAGCAGGAGGGGTAATAGACCACGCAGAATGGCTTGCAGATGAACACTCTGGCGTCGTTAAGGTCAGCGTCATGGCGGCAGGCAGCGCCACCAGATGCGGCTGGGCAGGTTCTTTTTGTACCTGATCCGGCACACAATGTTTTTCACACAGCGGTGAAGCACCGGCAGCATAATGCAGCCCCGGTCCCGCCATCATATCCATATGCTGGATGGTGGCCACCTCACCGCGCAAATCCATTGAACATTGATGGGAGGCGACGGCCACCTGACTCTGGATTAACAGCCAGCCAAACGCCAGCAAAAACATCAGCAGATGTTTTTTGATAAAGCGCAGGCGATACGTCCAGCTGGCGTGCATATTCAGATCGTCGGATAGGGTAAAAGTGAACCGAGTATAAGCAGGCAAAAGAATGAAAGAGAAGTAGTTTTAAAGAGATTTACGTTTTTAAATCGATTGTCGGCAAGTAATACTCAAAACCTTAACACTTCACCATCAATTTAATGACATATAATATCTATTCATCAGGTCAATAACGTCTTAATATAAATGACGCAGGGTTAGCAAAAATATCGTCATCATTGCCTTTAGTAGTCTCTTTCTTGATTTTAATCAGCAAGGACTGGCCATTTATTCGGCACATTTCAGGCTTCTTTTTTATTGATTATTTGTCTCTCGGGCAGCAAGGATACAGGGGAAATCATGCTTACTTTTCTCGAACTCCTCATTGGAGTCGTGGTCATTGTCGGTGTAGCACGCTACATCATTAAAGGTTACTCAGCCACTGGCGTGCTATTTGTCGGCGGCCTGACGCTGCTGATCATTAGCGCGCTAATGGGTCATCAGGTTTTACCCGCCAGCGAAGCCAGCACCGGATATACCGCTACCGATATTGTGGAATATATAAAAATTCTGCTGATGAGCCGCGGCGGCGACCTGGGCATGATGATCATGATGCTCTGCGGATTTGCTGCCTATATGACCCATATCGGTGCGAATGATATGGTGGTGAAGCTGGCTTCTAAGCCGCTGCAATATATTAACTCCCCCTATCTGCTGATGGTCGCGGCTTATTTCCTGGCCTGTCTGATGTCATTAGCCGTTTCCTCAGCAACGGGCCTTGGCGTGCTGTTAATGGCGACGTTATTCCCGGTAATGGTTAACGTCGGGATCAGCCGTGGCGCAGCGGCGGCTATTTGCGCCTCTCCGGCGGCGATTATTCTCTCCCCTACTTCCGGTGACGTGGTGCTGGCCGCGAAAGCCGCGGAAATGTCGCTGATTGACTTCGCCTTCAAAACCACACTGCCAATCTCCATCACCGCTATTCTCGGCATGGGCGTGGCGCATTTCTTCTGGCAACGCTACCTCGATAAGAAAGAGAACGTCAGCCATGAGATGATGGACGTCAGTGAAATCACCACTACCGCCCCGGCGTTTTATTCCATCCTGCCCTTCACGCCGATTATTGGCGTGCTTATTTTTGACGGCAAATGGGGCCCTCAGCTGCACATCATCACTATCCTGGTGATCTGTATGCTGCTGGCGGCCATCCTGGAATTTGTTCGTGGCTTTAATACCCAGAAGGTGTTCACGGGTCTTGAAGTCGCCTTCCGCGGCATGGCGGATGCCTTCGCGGGCGTGGTGATGCTGCTGGTTGCCGCAGGGGTGTTTGCTCAGGGGCTGAGCACAATCGGCTTTATCCAGAGCCTGATCTCTATCGCCACCTCGTTCGGCTCGGCCAGCATTATCCTGATGCTGGTGCTGGTGGTACTGACCATGCTGGCGGCGATGACTACCGGCTCCGGTAACGCGCCGTTCTATGCGTTTGTTGAGATGATCCCTAAGCTGGCACACTCCTCCGGCATCAACCCGGCTTACCTGTCCATTCCGATGCTCCAGGCCTCCAACCTGGGTCGTACCATTTCTCCGGTATCGGGCGTGGTGGTTGCGGTGGCGGGGATGGCAAAAATCTCTCCGTTTGAAGTGGTAAAACGCACGTCAGTGCCGGTGCTGGTTGGCCTGATTATCGTTATTATCGCCACCGAAGTGCTGGTTCCCGGCGCTGCCTAAGCGAAATTCCTGCTTTCCAAAAAGCGCCTGCGGGCGCTTTTTGTGCTTTAATAACCCCCAGAAATTAATCGCGCCCAACCAATCAGGAAAGCAAATGTTCAGGAAGGATATCGTTATCCCGTCTGGCGCAGTAGCGCTTGCACTCTGTGTCTTCTCAATTCAGGCAGATCCGCTTAAGCCAACCCAGTACGGCGATTTCGATCGCTACGTTCTGGCGCTTTCCTGGCAAACGGGATTTTGCCAGAGTATGGTCGAACGCAACCGTGACGAACCGGAAGAGTGTCGCCTGCAAAAAGAGAGCAGCAACAAAACCGATTTTCTGACCGTCCACGGCTTATGGCCAGCGCTGCCGAAATCTATTGCCGCTCGCGGAGTGGATGAACGCCGCTGGATGCGCTTCGGCTGTGCCACTCGTCCGGTTCCGAATATGCCGGAAGCAAAAGCCAGCCGCAAATGTGACGCCGCAGAGACCGGACTATCGCTAACGGGCGCGGCGAAGCTGAACAGCGTGATGCCCGGCGCGGGCGGCAACTCCTGCCTTGAACGTTATGAATACGCGAAACACGGCGTCTGCTTTGGTTTTGATCCCGACGCTTACTTCGGCACCATGGTGCGCATGAACCAGGAAGTGAAAAATAGTGCGGTTGGGGAATTTCTGGCGGAAAACTATGGCAAGACCGTCCGCCGTAGCGATTTTGATGCAGCCGTGGCCAAAAGCTGGGGGAAACAGAACGTAAAAGCGTTCAAGCTTACCTGCCATGGCAATCCGGCTTATCTGACCGAGATGCAGATCTCGCTAAAATCCAGCACCATTAACAACTCGCTCTCAGCCAGCACCTTTGCGCCACAGCCGCATCCGGGCAACTGCGGCAAACAGTTTGTTATCGATAAAGCTGGTTACTGATTGTTCCTGCGCGCATCCGGGCGTACCAGATCGAAGCGATGGCTGTCGCTGATGCCGTAGTAGGCGGACGGTCCACCCGCACGCAGAATGGGCTGCGCTTTCGCGGTCTGGTAAATCCCCTCTTCCAGCAAACTCTCAGCGATATGGACGCCCACCACTTCGCCGAGCACCAGCCAGGTATCAATCGGTGTCCCATCCGCGCCGGTCAACTGAATGCACTGTGACAATCGACACTCGAAATTCACCGGGCTTTCCGCCACGCGCGGCGAGCTCACAAGCTGGCTGGCTACGGGCGTCAGGCCGGCAAAGGTAAATTCATCCTCGCCATGAGGGAGTGTGGCGGAGGTTTCATTCATCGCCTCAGCCAGATCGCGCGTTGCGAGGTTCCAGACAAACTCTTCCGTTTCGGTAATATTCCGCACGCTATCCTTCCAGCCGTTGCTGGAAAAACCAATGATCGGTGGGCGATAGTTAAAGCAGTTAAAGAAGCTGTACGGGGCAAGGTTCAGTTGACCGGCCTTATCACAGGATGAAATCCAGCCAATCGGACGTGGACCGATAATGGCGTTCAGCGGGTCGTGCGGCAGGCCGTGCCCCTGAGACGGTTGGTAAAAGTACATATCGCTCTCTCTACGCTGGGGCTGCAACGCGCATTGCCCGGTTTAAGTTTTACCAGCGTAACGAAATTTCCGTTAAGCGTGAATCGGGATGCCGGGTTTATTGCCAAAAATTCATATGGCGCACGAATGTGACCTTCATCACTTCAAACTTAGGGTTTCAGACAGTATCATCAGATAAGTTAAACCCTCGCTGCCAGACGGCGAGGGTTTTCTTTTGGATTGGTTTCTGCGTTACACGCAGCATTAACGACATGGAGTAAAAATGTCCAGACCTACGATTATCATCAATGAACTCGACGCAGAACGTATTGACCGACTGTTGGAGAAACCAGAATTCGCCTCGCTGCCGGTAGCCGATGCGCTGAACGAAGAGCTAGACCGGGCGCAGATGTGTACGCCTGAGACCATGCCGCATGATGTGGTCACCATGAACAGCCAGGTGAAGTTCCGCAACCTGACCACCGGGGAGGAACTCACCCGTACGCTGGTCTATCCGGCGCAGATGACCGACAGCAGCATGCAGCTTTCGGTGCTGGCACCCGTGGGCGCGGCGCTGCTTGGACTGCGCACGGGCGATACTATCCACTGGGAACTCCCGGGCGGCGCCTCAGCCCATCTGGAAGTGCTTGAGCTGCTCTACCAGCCCGAAGCCGCTGGCGATTACCTGCGTTAATCCCTTCTGAACAAGCGACCCCGCTTTGCACAGAGGATGCACCTGCATCCTCTTTCCGCAAATTCACCCGATTGTGTTATATCGGACAAAAACCGCTTAATCCATGTTTACTCTGTCGTAGTGCCGTGGGGACGAAACCTCACACAACGCCGCCGGGGAAGGCATTCACCAGTCCCTTCACTTTCTGCTGCGCAGCCTCCGGGGTGTCCGCGCCAGGCACCAGGATCACCTTGCGGCACTCCTCCTCCCGTTTTTCGAAGATCTTATAGGCGCGCTCCGCATCAGCCAGCGGAAGATAGTGGGTCACAATATCTTCCGGTGTAAGCAACCCTTTTTCGATAAGCGGCAGCAGCTCTCCCAGCCAGGCGTGGACGTGCGTCTGCCCCATCTTAAAGCTCAGCCCTTTATCGAAGGCATCGCCAAACAGGAAGCCATGGATGAAACCGGCGTACACGCCCGGCACGCTGACCACGCCGCCGCGTCGCACCGCAGCAATGCACTGGCGCAGGGCTTTGCCGCTGCTGCCTTCAATTTTCAGGTTACTGAGGATCGTTTCCGTCGTGCTGCCTTTGGCCTCAAACCCGACGGCATCAATCACCGCATCCACCCCGCGCTGCCCGGCCGTTTGCTCAATGATTTTCTCCGCCGCGTCGTTATCGTCATCAAAGTTAATCGGGATCGCGCCGTAGCGCTCCTGGGCAAACCGCAGTCGATAGGGATGATGGTCAACCACAAAAATCTGCTCTGCGCCGAGAAGCCGCGCGCAGGCAATGGTCAGCAACCCCACCGGCCCGGCCCCGAATACGGCGACGCTGGAGCCTTTCTGGATCTGCGCATTTTTCGCCGCCTGCCAGGCGGTAGGCAGAATATCTGACAGGAAAAGCGCTTTGTCGTCTGACAGCAGCTGAGGCACTTTAAACGGCCCCACGTTGCCTTTCGGCACGCGCACATACTCCGCCTGTCCGCCCGGCACGCCGCCGTAAAGATGGCTGTAGCCAAACAGCGCGGCAGGGGCGGGAATTTGCTTTTTGTTCAGCGCCGCGCCCTGCCCGCGGTTCGTGTTTTCGCAGGCCGCGTACTGTTGCATCTGGCAAAAGAAGCAGTCACCGCAGGCAATCACAAATGGGATCACCACCCGGTCACCTTTCTGCACGTTTTTCACTTCGCTCCCGCACTCCACCACCTCGCCCATAAATTCATGACCAAAGATATCGCCGTGCTGGACCTTGGGAATTTTTCCGCGATAAAGATGCAAATCAGAACCACAGATCGCCGTGGCCGTTACGCGCAGGATGATATCGTCAGGCTGTTCGATGCCCGGATCGGGGACATTATCGACCCGAACATGATGTGGACCGTGATAGGTGAGAGCTTTCATGCAACCTCCGAAAGGGTGTGGGTAAGCTTATAAAAGGGTAGCTACCTCTCGGGATCTGCCCCGGAATCCGGCTGTTTTGAGATTTATCCTGGCGAGATAAAAAAGTGCTGTCGGGATTACAGAAACCTTTTATATTTTGTGGTTGAATGATTTCAGCGTTTATAAACAAGGAGAAACGGGTATGTATCAAACAATCATTATGCCGGTTGATGTTTTCGAAATGGAACTGAGTGATAAGGCTGTACGTCACGCGGAATTTCTCGCGCAGCAGGACGGAGTTATTCATCTTCTGCATGTTTTACCGGGCTCTGCCAGCCTGAGCCTGCATCGTTTCGCTGCTGATGTGCGTCGTTTTGAAGAGCATTTACAGCATGAAGCCGAGACGCGCCTGCAAACCATGGTCGGGCACTTCAGCATCGATCCTTCCCGCATAAAAACCCACGTCCGGTTCGGTAGCGTGCGTGACGCCGTAAATGAGCTTGCCGGGGAATTAAATGCCGACGTGGTAGTGATTGGTTCGCGCAACCCGTCTATTACCACGCACCTGCTGGGGTCGAACGCCTCCAGCGTGATCCGCCACACCCACATTCCGGTGATGGTCGTCAGATAAAAAAAGAGGCCACCTTTTGGTGGCCTCTTGTATTGCAGGTGTCGTCTTGCTTTCTTTTATTATGCAGTTTTGGTGCGGATCAGGTAATCAAACGAGCTCAGCGAGGCTTTCGCACCTTCACCGGTAGCGATGATGATCTGCTTGTACGGCACGGTGGTGCAGTCGCCCGCCGCAAATACGCCCTTCACGCTGGTTTCGCATTTCGCATCGATGATGATCTCGCCCATGCGGTTGCGCTCAATTGCGCCTTCCAGCCAGGTGGTGTTTGGCAGCAGGCCAATCTGAACGAAGATCCCCGCCAGCGGTACGCTGTGAATATCGCCACTCACGCGGTCACGGTATTCCAGACCGGTCACTTTGCTGCCGTCGCCTTTCACTTCTGTCGTCTGGGCATTGAGCACAATGTCGACGTTATTCAGGCTACGCACTTTATCCTGCAACACCTGGTCCGCTTTCATCTCAGGGGCGAACTCCAGCAGGGTAACGTGTTCAACAATCCCCGCCAGGTCGATAGCCGCTTCCACGCCGGAGTTACCGCCGCCGATCACCGCTACGCGTTTACCTTTGAACAGCGGGCCGTCACAGTGCGGGCAATAGGTCACGCCTTTGGTGCGATACTGATCTTCGCCCGGCACGTTCATGTTGCGCCATTTCGCGCCAGTGGCAATGATCACGCTGCGCGCCTTCAGCACCGCGCCGGACGCCGTTTCAATCTGGTGCAAACCACCCTCGACCGCGGCCGGAACCAGTTTGCTGGCGCTCTGGCTGTCAATGACATCCACGTCGTAGTCGCTGACGTGCGCTTTCAACGCCCCGGCCAGCTTCTGGCCTTCGGTTTTCGGCACGGAAATGTAGTTTTCAATGTCTACGGTATCCAGAACCTGACCACCGAAACGCTCGCCCATCAGACCGGTACGGATCCCTTTACGTGCGGAGTAAACCGCTGCCGCCGCGCCCGCCGGGCCGGAGCCAACAATCAGCACGTCGTACGCATCACGTTGGTTCAACTCTTCCGCCGCACGTTTTTCTGCGCCGGTATCCACTTTGGCGACGATTTCGGTCAGCGTCATACGCCCCTGGCCGAACTCCTGACCATTCAGGTAAACCGCTGGAACGCCCATCACGTTGCGCTCGGTGATTTCGTTCTGGAACGTACCGCCGTCAATCGCCGTGTGCTTAATGCGTGGGTTGAGCACTGACATCAGGTTCAGCGCCTGCACCACGTCCGGGCAGTTGTGGCAGGAGAGCGAGTAATAGGTTTCAAACTCAAAATCACCGTCGATATCGCGGATCTGCTCCAGCAGCGCCTGCGCTTCTTTTGACGGATGACCACCGGTCCACAGCAGCGCCAGCACCAGGGACGTAAATTCGTGCCCCAGCGGAGAACCCGCGAAACGCGGCCCCTGGTCAGACCCTGGGTTGGCGATCAGGAAAGAAGGCTTACGGACTGCCAGCGTGTTGTCTTCTTTGAAGGTCACTTTCGGCGACAGCTCAGCAATATCTGTCAGCAGCGCTTTGATTTCTGCCGATTTCGCGCTGTCGTCCAGCGTGGCAATCAGCTCAACAGGTTTGGTCAGTTTCTCAAGGTAGGCCTTGAGCTGGGTTTTCATGTTAGTGTCGAGCATTATTCTTCCCTCTCTTAAAACGTCATCATGCAAGCCGCCTTATACGGGCTGCCTGAATGCAACTTGCATCATGGTGCTGGAATGAAATGGGCGCGGGTGCGCCCATGACTGAAACAATTTCCAGAGTATTTCGCGTCAGAGCAAGGCGGCTAGCCTGAGAATCCCCGGGAGCTTACTGAAGTAAGTGACCGGGGTGAGCAGGCGACGCCAACGCAGCTATGGCGTGAAAGACGACGGAAATTTAGATCTTGCCGACCAGGTCCAGAGATGGCGCCAGCGTCGCTTCGCCTTCTTTCCATTTCGCCGGGCACACTTCGCCTGGGTGAGAAGCAACGTACTGAGCCGCCTTCACTTTGCGCAGCAGGTCAGATGCATCACGGCCGATACCTTCAGCGGTAACTTCGATAGCCTGGATAATGCCCTGCGGGTCAACAACGAAGGTCGCACGGTCAGCCAGGCCTTCATCTTCACGCATGTTGTCGAAGTTACGGGTCAGGGCGCCAGTCGGGTCGCCGATCATCGCGTATTTGATTTTCGCGATAGTTTCAGAGCTGCTGTGCCACGCTTTGTGCGTGAAGTGGGTATCGGTAGAAACAGAGTAAACGTCTACGCCCAGCTTTTGCAGTTCTTCGTAGTGGTCTGCAACGTCGCCCAGTTCGGTCGGGCAAACGAAGGTGAAGTCAGCCGGATAGAAGAAGAACACGCTCCAGCGGCCTTCGGTATCTTTCTCAGTAACTTCGATGAACTCACCGTTTTTGAACGCCTGGTTTTTGAAAGGTTTAATTTTGGTGTTAATCAAGGACATCTGTACTTCCTCCGTGTTTTCGTTGAGGTGTAAGGTAACCAACTTTGTTCATCGGGGCTAATGCGTATGCTTTATCAAATCAATCAGCCAAACCTTACAACAGCAACAAGACAGCAAGGTGAACCTTTTACAGGAAAGCCTGAAAGTAAAAAGGCCGCCTCAACGGGCGGCCCTGATACCTGAATTCCCCGCAGGTACATTCAGTGCCAGCCGAAGCTGGCGTTGCGTTGCGCTCTACATACCTTGTATCAAGGCCGTAACAGCGGTTTGATTACAGCACCCCTGCGCGCAATGAGCAATGCATAAGAGGGATAGTCCTGCCTATGGCTGTGATAGGCAGATTCGAACAGGTCATTGAAACATTATAAATTTAATTTCATTATGGGTTTCACGCTATATATAAACGCCATTTGTCATTCAAATAATTCAATCACACTTTAAAGATAAAATTATCTTAATAACTCTTGAAGATATGTTTCAATAATCCAAAGCCGTGATATATTAAGATCACTTAAATTTTAAATTAAGCGAGTTATTCACACGGATTGTAAAGGGTAACTACACTCTGTCGTACTCCATGGTGTGATAACGACAGCAAACTCAACTCACTCAGGACGAAACATGGCAAACCTCTACGACCTAAAAAAATTCGATCTCAATCTGTTAGTTATCTTCGAATGCATTTACCAACATCTCAGTATCAGTAGGGCTGCCGAGACGCTTTATATCACACCATCCGCCGTCAGCCAGTCGCTGCAACGCCTGCGCGGTCAGCTTGATGACCCCCTGTTTATCCGTTCAGGGAAGGGAATTACGCCCACCACGGTAGGTACCAACTTGCATCATCATCTGGAAAAAAATCTCAATCAGCTTGAGCAGACGATCAACATGATGCATCACTCGGACATCAAGAAAAAGTTCGTTATCTATTGCACTCAAATGGTGTCTCCTGGTTCGATGCTGGAACCGTTGAAGCTTTTAATATCTGAGGAGAATTATGAGATAGAACAAAGAGATATGCTTATTTCCTCCGAATCAGCGGAAGATTTGTTGGCCTATCGTAAAGCCGATCTCATCTTCTCTATCGCACCTATCCACAATCGCTCTGTGGTCTGCACCCACTTCACTACGGTGCCAATAGCCTTAATCTGTAGAGCAGACCACCCAAGGCTCGCTGACACAGCCACAGTGGACGCGCTATACCAGGAGAAATTCACTTTTTACCAGAGTGCTCATCCGGGTGTAAAAGAGTTCCAGAGTCGGGCCAATGACGCTTTTCCGGAAAGAAATATTGCTTTTCGCACCGACTCCCTTAGCTCTCTCATCTCTATGGTCAGTTCATCTGATTTGTTAGGCTATATCCCCGTGTCGATCTATGAAACATTTAAAGAATCTTTGAAATTAAAAAGGCTTGAGCCACCGTTTGCGCTGCCTGAATTAAAGATCTATATGCTCTACGGCCGTTCATCACTGAATAGCTCTGTTTTTTCAACATTCATTGAAAAAATGCATAAGCTCTGCGTTTCTCCGCCGTCTGCGTAAAATACATTTGCATGGTGAATATAATTAAAGCGAACCGAAAAAAATGACTCCGTGAAATTAAGGATAAATAATTCCATAATATCGTTTTGATTTTCCCAAGACATTTAACACGCAGGACGCGATTAATCATGTCGAACTATAAAATCCCTTTACAGGAAAATGTTTTAGACGCTTCTGCGGAACGCATACACTGGACGCTTAACAATTTCCCCAGGGTATGCGTTTCCTTTTCCGGTGGAAAAGATTCTACCGTGATGCTGCATCTTGTTGCCCAGAAAGCACGGCAATTAAAGCGAAAAATAGACGTCATCTTTCTGGACTGGGAAGCGCAATTCTCGTCGACCATTCAGCATGTTGACGCTATGAAAACGCTCTATCGGGATGTTATCCACCAGTTCTGGTGGGTAGCGCTTCCGCTCACGACCCAGAACGCCCTGTCACAGTTTCAACCTGAATGGCAGTGCTGGGAACCCGGAACAAACTGGGTTCGCCAGCCACCAGAAGATGCCATTACCGATTATCACTATTTCGATTTTTATCAGCAGGGAATGACGTTTGAAGCCTTCGTGCGCGAGTTTGCCGAATGGTATGCGCAAAGACGTCCTGCCGCAGTCATGGTGGGGATCCGCGCCGATGAATCTTACAACCGCTTTCTGGCTATCGCGTCGGCGCGTAAGCAGCGCTTTTCTGACGATAAACCCTGGACGACCGTCGCCCCGGGTGGGCACGCCTGGTATATCTACCCACTGTACGACTGGAAAACCGCCGACATCTGGACGTGGTTCGCGAAATCAAAATGTTGCTATAACCCGTTATACGACCTGATGTACAAGGCGGGGGTGCCGCCGCGTTATATGCGCATCTGCGAACCGTTTGGTCCGGAACAGCGTCAGGGCTTATGGCTCTATCATGTCATTGAACCCGAACGCTGGGCGGCTATGTGTGAACGCGCCTGCGGCGTGCGAAGTGGAGGTATTTATGCCGGGCACGATAACCATTTTTATGGCCACCGGAAGATCCTGAAACCTGACCATCTCGGCTGGCGCGAATACGCCATGCTGCTACTCGACAGCATGCCGCAAAATACGGCGGAACATTACCGAAATAAAATCGCAATTTATCTCCACTGGTATCAAAAGCGAGGCCTGGACGATATTCCCGATACGCAGGAGGGTGACATTGGCGCAAAAGATATCCCTTCCTGGCGACGCATTTGCAAGGTTTTACTCAACAATGACTACTGGTGCCGGGCTCTCTCATTTAGTCCAAACAAACCTAAACACTATCAACGCTACAGCGAAAGAGTGAAAGCCAAACGCAAGGAATGGGGGATTTTATGCAGCAGCAAATAATCAGAGAAATGCAGACGTACCTGCAGGCCCTTTCTGAAGAAGAGAAAATCGGCGCTATTAATGCCTTTCGCCAGGCATTACACGAAATCAGCCCTTTTAATAATCAACCCGTCGACTGCGTATTGTGGATAAAACAGACTGACATCACCGCCAATGACTACAACCCAAATAATGTCGCTCCGGCGGAGAAGCGGTTGCTCAGCAAATCACTGGAGCTGGATGGATTCACACAACCTATCGTTGTGACGGAAAATGCGCCTGAGAGCTATGAAATTGTCGATGGATTCCATCGCCATGAGCTTGGCAGTCATCGGGCTATTCTGAAGCGTCAACTTAAAGGTTACCTCCCTGTTACCTGCCTGCGTAAAGCACGCCAGGAAAAGTTCGATCGCATGGCTACAACCATTCGTCACAACCGCGCGCGTGGACGCCACCAGATCAATGCCATGTCAGAAATCGTGCGAGAACTGGTGCTTATGGGCTGGAGTGAGCAGAAAATTGGCCTGGAGTTGGGTATGGACAGCGATGAAGTGCTGCGACTGAAGCAAATCAACGGTCTGCTGGAACTCTTCGCGGACCGTCGTTTTTCAGAAGCCTGGACGGTTGAATAGTCAGAGCGAATTTAAGCGCGCAGCCGCTGCCAGCAGCGTCGACTCCTGCTTCGCAAAGCAAAGACGAATCAGTTTATGCGGGAAGGGATCGGCGCAGAACACCGACAGCGGAATGGCCGCCACGCCCACCTCTTTCGTCAGCCACTGGCAAAAACTGACATCATCCAGATCGGAAATCGCGCTGTAGTCCGCCAGCAGGAAGTAGGTGCCTTCGCATGGCAGGATCTCCAGCCGACTCTCGCTCAAGGCAGTCACAAACCGATCCCGCCGCGCACGGTAAAAAGCTGGCAGGTCCCGGTAATGTTCAGGTTCAGCGCGCAGCATATCCGCCAGCGCCAGCTGGGCGGGTGTGTTTACGGCAAACGTCAAATACTGGTGCACTTTACGCAGCTCAGCACTGATGGCGGCGGGCGCCACGCAGTACCCTACCTTCCAGCCGGTCATATGGTAGGTTTTCCCAAATGATGATACCGCGATTGCGCGCTCGCGAAGCTGCGGATGCGCCAGCACGCTGGCATGACCCTCTTCGGCAAAGCAGATGTGCTCATACACCTCGTCGCTCAGAACATAGATTTCACGTTCGGCGATGGCCTGCCACAGGGCGGCAAAATCGCTTTTCTGCCACACCGTCGCCGATGGGTTGTGTGGCGTATTCAGGATCACCAGCCGGGTTTTATCGCTCAGCAGCGCGGCAAACGCCTGCCAGTCCGGACGAAAATGCGGCGGCTGGAGCGCCACGCGTTTCACCACGCCACCGGCCAGTTCAATCGCCGGGGCGTAGCTATCGTAGCTCGGGTCAAAACAAATCACCTCATCGCCCGTACGCACCAGGGCGGTTATCGCCGCATACAGCGCTTCGGTGGCCCCTGCGGTTACCGTGATATCGCTGTTCGCGTCAGGCTTATGGCCGTATAACTCCGCCGTTTTATCCGCAATGGCTTCACGCAACGCCTGCACGCCGGTCATCGGCGCATACTGGTTGGCTCCCTGCGCAACGTAGTACGCCAGACGCTCCTGCAAATATTTCGGCCCGTCAAAATCCGGGAAACCTTGTGAGAGGTTAATGGCGTTGTGCTGCTGCGCCAGGGCGCTCATCTGCGTAAAAATCGTCGTGCCGAGATTCGGAAGTTTACTCTGCGGGATCAACGGGTTATTGCTCATTGTAGTGTGCCTGCCTGTAATACTTATGTTGCTGACACTATAACACGATGTTAGTCTTTGGCAATCAAGACGCTTAGACGTCTAAATGATATAAATATTCCTGACCGAGAGGGTAAAAGGAAATGACAGACAACCTGCAACTCACACACCTGGTCGAGGCCTGCCGCTGGATTGGCGCTAAAGGCTGGGCGCCCGCTACCGGCGGCAATATGTCCGTGCGTCAGGATGAACATCTGTGCTGGCTGAGCGAATCCGGAAAAGACAAAGGCAGCCTGACCACCGCCGATTTTCTACAGGTTGAAATCGCCACCAACCGTGCGCCTTCTGGCCGTAAACCGTCGGCAGAGACCGGGCTGCATACCCTCATCTATCGCCTGTTCCCGGAGGCTAACGCCGTCCTGCACGTTCACACCGTCAATGCCACGGTGCTGTCGCGGCTGGTCAACGAGACCGAGCTGAAGATCTCCGGCTTCGAGATGCAAAAATCCCTTACCGGGCAGACCACGCATCGGGATACGGTGGCCATCCCGGTGTTTGACAACGACCAGGACATCGACGCCCTCGCCTCTCGCATCGCCCATTACGCGCAGGAACGCCCGCTTAATTATGGTTTTCTTCTGCGCGGTCATGGCTTAACCTGCTGGGGACGCGACGTGGCCGAAGCCCGCCGTCATCTGGAAGGTTTAGAATTCTTATTTGAATGCGAAATGCGTTTACGACAATGGGAGAGAGTATGATTCGCGCGATTGTGACGGATATTGAAGGGACCACCAGCGATATCCGTTTTGTCCATGATGTTTTGTTCCCTTACGCGCGTGAGCGGCTGGCGGCCTTTGTGACCGCGCAGCAGTACGCCGAGCCGGTCAAATCGATTCTGGACAACCTGCGCGATGAAATCAGCACTCCGCATGCCAGCGTCAGCGATCTCATCAACGTGCTGTTTACCTTTATGGATGAAGACCGCAAATCGACGGCGCTCAAAGCCCTGCAAGGCATCATCTGGCAGGACGGTTACGTCAACGGTGGCTTTACCGGCCATCTCTACCCTGATGTACTGCCCGCGCTGGAAAAATGGAAGGCACAAGGGATTGATCTCTATGTTTATTCCTCTGGCTCCGTCGCCGCGCAGAAACTGTTATTTGGCTACAGCGACGAAGGTGATATTACTCATCTGTTCAGCGGCTATTTTGATACCCGCATCGGGGCCAAGCGTGAGGTGCAGTCTTATCAAAATATTGCGGCGCAAACGGGCATCGCCCCGTCGCAGATCCTGTTCCTGTCGGATATTCATCAGGAGCTGGACGCGGCTGAACAGGCGGGTTTTCGCACCCTGCAACTGATACGCGGTGAAGAAGATGACGGCGTAAGCCATCACCATCAGATCCACCAGTTTGACGAGATTAAGCCGGAGCAGATCCCTTCATGAGCGCATTGACCATTTATTCCGATAAAGACGCCAGTAAGCACCTGTGGCACAGCACCGACGCCGTCGAGATCGCCCGACAGCTCAACGCCAAAGGCGTGCGGTTTGAACGCTGGGCGGCAGACCGTGATTTAGGGCAGGATCCCGCGCCTGAAGCCGTGATTGAGGCGTATCAGCATGCAATCGACAAGCTGGTGGCAGAGAAAGGTTATCAGAGCTGGGACGTGATTAGCCTTCGCGCCGACAATCCGCAGAAAGAGGCGCTGCGCGCGAAGTTTCTCAACGAGCACATCCACGGCGAAGACGAAGTGCGCTTTTTCGTGGAAGGGGCGGGACTATTCTGCCTGCACATCGGCGATGAGGTGTATCAGGTGCTGTGCGAGAAAAACGACCTGATTTCCGTACCCGCAGGCACGCCGCACTGGTTTGACATGGGTTCAGAGCCGAACTTTACCGCCATTCGTATTTTCGACAATCCGGAAGGCTGGGTTGCCCAGTTTACGGGCGATGCAATCGCGGATGCGTATCCACGCCTGGCCTGATCTTTTCTCCCTACCCCGCAAAGTAATGCGAGCACCGTGCTATCCCCTCGCCCCTCTGGGGAGAGGGTTAGGGTGAGGGGAACATACGGCTCAGGGGGTCAGTTCCATACTCAGGCATTAATTAAATACTGGCGATAATCCTCTGCACATCTGCGCCAACCAGCCTCGCCAGATGCACAAACTCCACCACGTCCAACCTACGCTCACCGTTTTCCACTTTAGCAATAAACGATTGTGGTTTTCCCAGTGCCTCCGCAAGCTGCGCCTGAGTCATCCCCTTCTCTTTACGCGCTTTCTTCAACGCATTGATAACACGCTGGTATTCATCCGAGTAAACTGAAGCCATTGTTCCGATTCCATACAAATATCCTGAAATCGAATATCCTCCCGCTGCCTTCTTATCCCAAAATAGGATAATTGAGCACGTAACGAACACATGTAAGGAGGACACAATGCAACATCAGAACTGGCACCCGGCCGACATTATCGCTGCACTAAAGAAACATGGAACAAGCCTGGCTGCGTTGTCCAGAAAGGCTGGCCTTTCCTCATCCACACTGGCAAATGCGCTTACCCGACCATGGCCTAAAGGTGAACTGCTTATCGCTCAGGCGCCAGACATTCCACCCGATGTGATATGGCCGGAAAGATACTTTGATGAAAAGGGAGAGCGAGTATTTCGTCAGATGAGGAATACCAAAAAGAGAAATCTGTCTTCAACATAATCAATGAATTCTCCCCCCTCACCCCAGCCCTCTCCCTCAAGGGAGAGGGGGTCTAAGGGCACTACCGTTTCAGCCCTTTCACATACCCCACCAGCTGATCCAACACCACGTCCCACCCTTCGTGGAAGCCCATCTGTTCATGCTGCTCGCGGATTTCCTTCGTTGGGTGACGCGCAATCGCCGTGTAGCGGGTCTTGCCCTCCCCCACATCTTCCAGCAGCAGGATCGCTGTCATAAACGGCTTTTCAGCCGGCTTCCAGCCCTCAGTATAGCCATCGGTAAAGACCAGCTTGTTCCCCGGATCGATTTCAAGAAATACGCCCCGGTTATCCATCCGCTGCCCGTCCACCTCAAACACGGTATTGAACCGCCCACCCACACGCAGATCGAGGTCGCATTCAGTCACCTTATGGGGAGCAGGAATGAAGAAGTTTTTGATGTGCTCCGGTGTGGTCCAGCAGAGCCACAGCAGGTCGCGCGGTGCGTCCACCACGCGTTCCAGTTTTAAATCTGTTTCAGGATCGAGCGTCACGATAACGTCCTCTAAAGGGAACCCCTTACAAGGATAGTCCCACTCAGGCGAATTTCCCTTTCGCTACCTCTTCAGGGGTGACCACGCCCGTATCCAGCACCCAGCCGCTAATCAGCGAGGCGGGGGTAACGTCAAACGCCGGGTTATAGACCTGCGCCTCTTGCGGCGCCCACTGCACCGCGCCAAAGCTTCCCGCCACGCCCGTCACTTCGCTGGCCGCGCGCTGCTCAATCGGGATCGCGTCACCGTTCGGGCAGTCCCGGTCGAGGGTCGTTTGCGGGGCGGCGACGTAGAACGGAATACCGTGGAACTTCGCCAGCACCGCCAGGGAATAGGTGCCGATTTTGTTCGCCACGTCGCCGTTGGCGGCAATGCGGTCTGCCCCCACCCACACGGCATCCACCTGCCCTTTTGCCATCAGGCTGGCGGCCATGGAGTCAGTAATCAGCTGATACGGCACGCCCAGCTCGCCCAGCTCCCATGCGGTCAGCCTGCCGCCCTGCAACAGCGGACGGGTTTCATCCACCCAGACGTTGCTGACGTTGCCTTCCTGATGCGCGCGGGCAATCACACCCAGCGCCGTACCGACGCCCGCCGTTGCCAGCCCGCCGGTATTGCAGTGGGTCAGCAGGCGGCTGCCGGGCTTCACCAGCGCGCTACCCGCTTTCGCAATCGCGTCGCAAAGCCGTTTGTCTTCATTAATCAGGCGCAGCGCTTCAGCCACCAGCGCCTGAACGAACGCTTCCTGCCACAGCGCAATCTTCATGCGGTCGAGATTGTTCATCAGGTTCACCGCCGTCGGGCGGGAGGCACGCAGGGTCTCCAGCGCCGCCGCCAGCTCGTCGCGGCCTTTACCGCTTTCCGCTAACAGCGCCAGCAGCAGGCTTGCAGAGAGACCAATCAACGGCGCGCCACGCACGCGCAGAGCGTGGATATGCCCAACCAGCGCCTCCACCGTCGAGGCATCCAGCCAGCGTTTCTCCTGCGGAAGCGCCTGCTGGTCGAGAATAAAGAGCTGATTATTCGCCACCCGCAGGCTGGTCGTCTGTAATGTCTGCATGTCGTTAATTTCCTGTTGCGTTGTTGTAGCACATTGTGTCAGGATGAAATCCAGATGTATAGACGTCTACATGTCTTAATTAGCAAAACTGAGGAGCAGGCCATGTCGCAATACCGTACCTTTACCGCTCAGGACGCCGTGGAGTATGCCAGGCAGTTTGGCGGACTTGACGATCCGTCATCGCTGGTGGAGGCGCAGGAAATCGGCGACGGCAACCTCAACCTGGTCTTTAAAATATTCGATAGCGCGGGGGTGAGCCGCATCGTCGTTAAGCAGGCGCTGCCCTATGTGCGCTGCGTCGGCGAGTCCTGGCCGCTGACGCTGGATCGCGCTCGCCTGGAGGCGCAAACCCTGGTCGAGCATTACAAGCACAGCCCTGAGCACACGGTGAAAATCCACCACTTTGACCCGAAACTGGCGGTGATGGTGATGGAAGATCTCTCCAGCCATCGCATCTGGCGCGGCGAGCTGATTAACAACATTTACTACCCGCAGGCGGCGCGGCAGCTGGGTGAATATCTGGCTCACACCCTGTTCCACACCAGCGATTTTTATCTGCATCCGCACGAGAAAAAAGCGCAGGTGGCAAAATTCATCAACCCGGAGATGTGCGAGATCACCGAAGATCTGTTCTTTAACGATCCGTACCAGATCCACGCGCGCAACAGCTACCCGGCCGATCTGGAGAACGATGTTGCCGCCCTGCGCGACGACGCCCAGCTTAAAATCGCCGTGGCCTCCCTGAAGCACCGCTTCTTTTCGCATGCCGAAGCCCTGCTGCACGGGGACATTCACAGCGGCTCAATTTTTGTGGCCGACGGCAGCCTGAAGGCCATCGACGCCGAGTTCGGCTACTTTGGCCCGATTGGCTTTGACGTTGGCACCGCCATCGGCAACCTGCTGCTGAACTTCTGCGGCCTGCCGGGGCATCTGGGCATTCGCGATGCCGCCGCCGCGCGCGAGCAGCGCCTGACCGATATTCAGGAACTGTGGAACACCTTCGCGGAGCGCTTCCAGGCGCTGGCGAACGAGAAAACGCGCGACGCCGCGCTCAGCGCGCCGGGCTATGCCTCTGCGTTCCTGAAAAAGGTCTGGCACGATGCCATCGGATTCTGCGGCACCGAGCTGATTCGCCGCAGCGTCGGGCTTTCCCATGTGGCGGATATCGACACCATTCAGGATGAAGCGATGCGTCACGAATGCCTGCGCCACGCGATATCCCTCGGCAAGGCGCTGATTGTGATTGCTGACCGCATCGACAGCGCGGAAGAGCTGGTAGCGCGAGTGCGGCAGTACAGTTGAGAACGTTTGCCCGGTGGCGCTGCGCTTACCGGGCCTACGGGTGCAAAATGTAGGCCCGGTAAGGCGAAGCCGCCACCCGGCAAAAACTCACCCCAGATACTCAATCACCGACATCCCACCGTTATAATCCGTGCTGTAAATAATCCCCTGCGCATCCACAAACACGTCGCACGACTGGATCACCTGCGGGCGATTGGGCCGCGTATCCATCATCTTTTCCGGCGCCGCGGGCACCAGCGCCCCCGTTTCCACCGGGCGATACGGATTGGAAATGTCATACGCGCGCACGCCCGCGTTCTGGTACGTCGCGAAGATCAGCGTTGAGCTGACAAAGCTCCCCGGCCGGTTTTCGTGCAGGTTGTGCGGGCCGAAATGCGCCCCTTTCGCCACGTAGTCGGTTTCATCCGGCTGCGGGAAGGTAGAAATGCTCACCGGGTTCGACGGCTCGCGGATATCAAACAGCCAGATCAGCTTCTCGCCGTCCTGCTGGTTATCCAGCACCGCCTCGTCCAGCACCACCAGCAGGTCGCGATCCGGCAGCGGAAGCGCGGTGTGCGTCCCGCCGCCAAACGGCGGGCTCCAGTTACGGTGGCTAATGAGCTTAGGCCGGGTGCGGTCCTTCACGTCCAGCAGCGTCAGGCCACCGTCGCGCCAGCTGCCGTACGCGGTATCGCCTGCAATAATCGCATGGTGCAGGGCGTAGCGTTTGCCTTCCGGCCAGTTCGGCTGTTCGCCTTCGGCCTGATTCATCCCCGGCAGCCACCAGCGTCCCGCCACTTCAGGCTTGCGCGGGTCCGCCAGATCGATGGTCAGAAAGATGTAGTCGGTAAAGCCGTCTATCAGCGCTGAGACATACGCCCAGCGGCCACCGACGTACCAGATGCGGTGAATGCCGATGCCGCTCAGCGATAAAAAGCCTATCTCGCGTGGCCTGTCCGGTGTGGAGATATCAAAGACGCGAAGCCCGGCGCTCCAGCCTTTATCCTGCACATCGCTGACGGTCTCCCCCACCTGGCGGGTGTAGTAGACCTTCTCGTCGGCAAAACGCGCATCGGCAAACAGATCCCGGGCGTTGATCACCAGCAGCAGGTCGTCATGCGCCTGGAGATGCACATTCCAGGTACCCGGCGGCGCAGGCACGTATCCTGCGGCTTTTGGTTTTTTCGGGTCGCGCACATCCACTATCGAAAAGCCCTGCGACACCATATGGCCGATATAGGCGAAACCGCGGTGTACCATCAGCTGCACGCCGTCCGGGCGACCGCCCTGATCGCTATGGCCAATCAGCCGCATATTGCGGCTGTATTCGGGTTGAGGTAATGCAGACATGTATAAGTCCTTTCGCCGGATGGCGGCTGCGCCTTATCCGGCCTACAACACCGTAGATCCGGTAAGCGAAGCGCCACCGGCCATTATTTTGACCTGGCTTCCAGCGTCGCAAACCACGGCGCAACAAAATCTTCCGTCTGGCCCCAGCCCGGAATGATTTTCCCCAGAGACGCCACGTTCACCGCGCCCGGCTGGGCGGTCAGCAGCGCCTGCGGAATGGCCGCCGCCTTGAAATCGTAAGTGGCAGGCGTCGCTTCTCCGGCAATCTTATTGGCAATCAGGCGTACGTTGGTCGCGCCAATCAGCTTCGGATCCACCGCCACGCTCACTGCCCATGGGCTACCCGGCTCGCGCATCAGCTGTAAATCCTGGTTGGAGATGTCGATGCTGTAGAGTTTGATCTCGGTTCGGCCGTTCTCTTTCAGCGCCTTATACGCGCCCTGGCTGAAGGCATCCCAGGTACCCCAGATGGCATCGATTTTACCTTTCGGGTATTTCGCGAGGATCGCGCCCACCTTGTTGGCAGTGTCGCCCTGCACGTCAGAAGAGACCGCGCCGATGGACTCCAGCTCTTTAATCTCCGGGTACTGCTTTTGCAGTTCTTTGTAGGCCGCCTGACGGCGCTCCATCGGCGGGAAGCCCGCGACCCATAGCTTGACGATATTGGCCTTGCCGTTGAAATCTTTCGCCAGCTGGCCGAAAGAGAGGTTGGTCAGGGAGGCATCGTCCTGCTGGGTAACGGTTACGCCCGGGATCTCGCCGTTCACAGCGGTATCAAACACCGAAACTTTGATCCCGGCATCCACCGCCTTCTTCACCAGCGCGGTGGAGTACGGATCGCGCCCCTGAGAGAGAATAATCCCGTCGTATTTCTGGCTGATGGCCTGGTTAACGAAATCCTGGAATTTGGCGTCGTCCCCGTTACTTAAAAAGGTGCTGACCTTAAAGCCGAGCTTTTTCCCTTCCTGAATCGCCCCGGCAACAAACTGCGTGGTGTTGTCGTCCGAGCCCAGGTTGCGGATCACCGCGATGCGGATCGGGCCGTCATGGCTGGCAATGGCGGTCGGAACCGGCGCGGGGGTAGCCGCCAGGCCCGGCAGAGAAGTGAGTAACCCAAGAGCTACCAAAGAGAGCGCAATCTTTTTCATTTATTATCCCGTTGTGTTGTCAGCGTTTTTGTATGTAGGTAATCGCCAGCGCTACCGCGAGCACCAGCCCTTTTATAATGTCCATGGCGTAATACGGCACGGAGAGCATCACCAGCCCGTTCGACAGCACGCCGAGGATCACCGCCCCCACCAGCGTACCCAGCGCGTTCGGCTTGCCGGATCCGGCCAGCGAGAAGCCGATCCACGCCGCCGCCACCGCGTCCATCAGGTAGCCGCCGCCCGCATTCACCTGCGATGAACCAATACGCGAGGCCAGCAGAATGCCGCCCAGCCCCGCCAGCAGGGAGGCAATCACGTAGGCTGCCACTTTGTAGCGGGTGGTGCGAATGCCGGAGAGGCGCGCGGCTTCGGGGTTGCCGCCAATGGCGTACATCCGGCGTCCATGGGTGGTCAGCGACAGGCCCAGCTGTGCCAGAATCGTCACCACCAGCATGACGATCACAATGGTCGGCACCTGCCCGAGCAGGCCAAACGCCGCCGGAATGGTCCCTTCCGCCATGTCGCCGCTCGGCAGTACCATGTTCTCGGTAATCGACCCGCCGTAGCTGTAGGTCATCGCCACACCCTGAATGACAAACAGGCTGGCAAGGGTCGCGAGCATGTCCGGAATGCGCAGGATGACGATCAGAAAGGCGTTAAACAGGCCGACCAGCGTACAGAGCGCGAGGGTCAGCAGAATCGACTCGGTGGTGCCGAAGCCGTGCCAGACGAAAAGCGAAATCACCAGCGCGTTCGCCAGCGACGCGGTAGATCCTACGGAGAGGTCGAACCCGCCGACGGTCAGCGAAATAGAGACGCCAACGGCAATCACCGTCACGATGGCAATCGAGCGCAGAATGTTGATGATGTTGTTCGGGTCGAGGAAGTTGTCCGACGCCAGGCCAAACACCGCCACCAGCGCGACGACGGTCAGCAGCATGCCCCACTTATAAAGAAAATCGAAAATCTGCTGACGGCCAGACGCCGCCGTGGTCACTGAAAGGGCCTTGCTCACGACGCCGTTCCTCCGGTTGAATAATAAAGTAGTGTTTCTTCCCGGGCCTCTGCCCCGGCGATTTCCGCCACGATGCGCCCGTCCCACAGCACGCAGATGCGGTCGCACAGACCGACCAGCTCGGCAAATTCACCCGAGGCGTAAATCACCCCTTTGCCCTCGCGCGCCAGGCCGTCGATCAGCTGAAACAGATCGGTTTTGGCCTTCACGTCCACGCCTTTGGTCGGCTCGTCAAATATCAGCACGCTGGCGTCATTGCGCAGCCATTTCCCGATGGCGACCTTCTGCTGGTTACCGCCGGAAAGCCGACGCAGCACCTGCCCCGGCCCGCGCGTGCGCACGCCGACGCGGGCAATCACCTCTTCCGCCCAGCGCCACGCCTGACGATGACCAAACAGGCTCCAGCGCGAGAAGCTGTTATCGGCACACACGGCAAGGTTCATGCTCACCGGCTCGTCGATAAAAATGCCCTCTTTGCGCCGCTCCTCCGGCACCAGCGCCAGACCGCGTAGCACCGAGTCTGCCGGATCGCGCGGTTTCCAGGCCTGATGGTTCAGCTCGCCGCGCGCCACGCGGCTTTTGCTGGCGCCAAACAGCGCCTTGCAGAGTTCGGTTTTCCCCGCCCCCACCAGCCCGGCAATGCCGAGGATTTCACCTTTGCGCAGATGCAGGGAGATGTCTTTCAACAGGACATCGTCGTGAAGCCCGTCGACGCGCAGCAGCGTCTCTTCGCCGTGCGGCGGTCGCGGGGGCGGATAGATATCGCTCAGCTCGTGGCCGAGCATCTTCTCGACGATCTCCTCTCCGCTCAGATCCGCCATCGGGCCGGACTCAATCAGCCTGCCGTCGCGCAGCACCGTCAGGGTGTCGCAGATGGCCTTCAGCTCGTGAATGCGGTGAGAAATAAACACCACGCCAATGCCCTGCTGTTGCAGACGTCTTACTACCGCAAACAGACGCTCGCTTTCGTGCGCGTCCAGCGGCGCGGTGGGCTCATCAAGAATGAGAAAACGGCAGTGGTGCGAGAGCGCCCGCGCCAGCAAAATCTGCTGCTTTTCAGCCAGCGTGCAGTTGTCGATGGAACGGCGAACGTCCAGCGAAACATCCAGCTGCGCCAGCGCCTGCCGCGCCTGCTGACGAATCGCGCGCCAGCTGTAGCGGTGTCCCGGCTGCGCCAGCTGGTCGAGCATAATGTTCTCCGCAATGCTCAGCCCGGGGATCAGCGCCACGTCCACCTCCTGCTGCACAAGGTGGATACCGAGCCGTTTGGCGTCCAGCGGCTCGCGGATGCTTACCGGCTGGTTGTTAATGCAGATTTCGCCTTCATAACGATCGTGCGTCCCACACAGCACCGCCATCAGCGTCGATTTTCCCGCGCCGTTGGCGCCGGTCAGCGCATGCACCGACCCGCCATTCAGGGTGAAATCCACGCGCGACAGGGCCTGAAAGCCGGAAAAGGCCAGGCTGATACCGCGCATCTCAAGGCGACTGGAAACCATCCGCGTAAATCCTTCATTACTCTTCTGATTTAGCGAATTTTTCACAGCTCCGGTTGACTGACAACGACGGAAAAGGCATAAGATAAAGCGAAATATTATTAGCCATCCGGATGTCCAGACATAACATCGGGTTAGCGCTTGCTAAAAAAGGACAACTTCATGAGCAACACCGATATCCGCGTCGTGCCCGGTCCGGCGAACTACTTCTCTCATCCGGGAAGCCTTGCGCACCTGGATGATTTCTTTACTCCGGAACAGCTTTCCCGCGCGGTGTGGATCTACGGCGAGCGGGCTATCGAGGGCGCACGCCCTTATCTGCCGGAGAGTTTTAACGCGACGGGGGCAAAACATCTGCTGTTTAAGGGCCATTGCAGCGAGCGTGACGTCACTCATCTGGTGAACGCGTCGGGTGGTGAAGCCAGCGTGGTGATTGGCGTGGGCGGCGGTGCGGTAATGGATACCGTCAAGGCCGTGGCGCGTCGTCTGGGCGTGCCGTTCGTGGGCATTCCCACCATCGCCGCCACCTGCGCGGCGTGGACCCCGCTCTCCGTGTGGTACAACGATGCCGGGCAGGCGCTACAGTTTGAGATTTTTGACGACGCCAACTATCTGGTGCTGGTGGAGCCGCAAATCATCCTTAACGCCCCGGCGGAATACCTGTTGGCAGGCATCGGCGATACGCTGGCGAAGTGGTACGAAGCGGCGGTACTCGCCCCTGAACCGGAAAACCTGCCGCTGACCGTGCGTCTTGGCCTGAACGGTGCGCTGGCGATCCGCGACGTGCTGCTGGAGCGCAGCGAAGAGGCGCTGGCCGACCAGCAGCGCGGCGACCAGACGCAGGCGTTTCGGGACGTGGTGGACGCCGTTATCGCCGGTGGCGGTATGGTCGGCGGTCTGGGCGAACGCTATACCCGCGTGGCGGCGGCACATGCGGTGCACAACGGCTTAACCGTGCTGCCGCAGACGGAAAAATACCTCCACGGCACCAAGGTGGCCTACGGCATTCTGGTGCAAAGCGCCCTGCTCGGTCAGGAGGACGTGCTGACGCAGCTGGTGGCGGCATACCAGCGTTTTAACCTGCCGACCACGCTTCGCGCGCTGGAGGTCGATATCCATAACCGCGACGAGCTGGACAAGGTCATTGCCCACACCCTGCGCCCGGTGGAGTCGATTCACTTTTTACCGATTACGTTAAGCCCTGACGTTCTGCGCGCCGCGTTTGAGAAGGTGGAATCCTTCAGCCGTTAATCGCGCCGACGGGCTATACCTAATGATGATTCTCTCCACTCTTGCAACGAGGTCATCATGCAGATCGATTTAACAGGTAAAAAGGCGCTGGTCACCGGCGCCAGTCGTGGGCTGGGTCGGGCGATTGCGCTGTCGCTGGCACGTGCCGGTGCCGATGTGGTTATCACCTACGAAAAATCCGTCGATAAAGCCCAGCAGGTCGTCGATGAAATCAACGCGCTGGGGCGACACGGCGAGGCGATTCAGGCCGACAGCGCCAGCGCGCAGGCGATTCAGGATGCGGTCACGCAGGCGGCGCGCTCCCTCGGCGGGCTGGATATTCTGGTCAATAACGCCGGGATTGCACGCGGCGGCCCGCTGGAGTCCATGACCCTGGCGGACATCGACGCTCTGATCAACGTCAATATCCGCGGCGTGGTGATCGCCATTCAGGAAGCGCTGGTGCATATGTCTGACGGCGGACGCATCATCAACATCGGCAGCTGTCTGGCGAACCGCGTGGCACAGCCGGGGATCGCCGTCTACTCGATGACCAAATCGGCCCTAAACTCCCTTACCCGGGGTCTGGCCCGCGATTTAGGCCCGCGCGGCATTACCGTCAACCTGGTTCATCCCGGCCCGACCAACAGCGATATGAACCCGGAAGACGGTGAACAGGCTGACTCACAGCGTCAGCTTATTGCCCTGGGCCATTACGGCCAGCCGGAAGACGTCGCGGCGGCGGTCACCTTCCTTGCCAGCCCGGCAGCCGGGCAGATCTCAGGCACCGGTCTGGACGTGGATGGCGGTTTGAACGCCTGATCGCAATTTTCCTGCAAGCCTCTGTCGCCCAGCAGAGGCCTTTTCGAGCCGCCTCGACGGTTTGCGTTTTGCCTCTTACCTGCGCTTTTTTTCCGCTCTACAGTACCCCATAAGAAATTCGGAATTTATCTAATAGTCTTATTATTTCCTTATATTTTGTGTGGGAGTACAGTGGAGGTACGGATGAAGATCGTGTGGTCAAAAACAGCAGAGAAGCAATTTTCTAAAATCGATACGCGATATCAGAACCGCATTAAATTCAGGCTGGAGAAGATGGATGATAAAACATCACCTGTCGCGGATATCAAGAAATTATCTTCTCCCGAAAACCACTACAGGTTGCGATTAGGTGATTACAGGGTCATTTACACCTTCGGGGATCCGCCGGGTGATATCTGCTACGTAGTGGCGGTAAAACGCCGGACAACCACCACCTACCTTCATGAGGAGCATACGGAATATGACTGTTCAGTTCATCAAGGATGAAGAAGGAAAAAAACAGTATGTTGTCATTCCCTACGATGAATATTTTCGCATGCGTTTAGCCATGCTTGAGTGTGATGACGATGATGAAAACGACTGGGAAGACATCCCTTACGAATCAGATATCTACGATAACGTAGGTTTACCGGGTGAAGTGTGCGACATCATGCATAGCGAGAACGTCAGCCTGCAGGCCGCGTGGCGTATCCTGCGCGGGCTATCCCAGCAGGAGGTGGCGGAAAAACTCGGCATCAGCCAGTCCGCCGTATCACAGCTGGAAGCGCTGGACTCCCGTCCGCAAAAGCGCACCCGCGAAAAGCTGGCGGCAATTTATGGCTGCAAGCAGGAGCAAATCAGCCTCTATTTACCGAAAGAGGGTTAACAGCACTTCGCCCCGCCCTTACCGCCGTAACGGGCGTCCTGGCGGTCGCGGAAAAATTCTTCGTAGGTCATTGGCGTCTGATCCGGGTGGTTGACGCGCATATGCTCGACGTAGTTGTCGTAATCCGGCACGCCAATCATCATTTTAGCGGCCTGGCCCAAGTATTTACCTGCTTTGGAAAGGGTGTCGAACATAGTTCTGATCTCACAGGAAATGTAGGCCGGGTAAGGCGAAGCCGCCACCCGGCACACGGGTTAATGCGCCCCTTTCGCCTGGGTGACAATCTCGTCCAGGTTCTCAGGCATTGGCTCATACGGCGTCTCTTTCGCCGTTGGCGTGTCGACTTTCAACGCCGCCAGCGCGGTTTTCAGAGAATACAACGCCAGCACCACAACCACCACCATAAAGAAGATGGTCAGCCCGGCGTCCAGACGGTTGTTAAACACCAGCTGGGACAGCTGAGATTCGGTGTACTGCGCCGGGATCTTGCCGCTGTCGATCATCGCCTGGAACTTGTTGGCAATGGCCAGGAAGCCCACCTTGTTGTCCGGGCTGAAAGCTTTCTGCCAGCCTGCTGTCAGGGTACAGATCAGCAGCCACGCCGTTGGCACCAGCGCCACCCATGCGTAACGCTGGCGCTTCATCTTGAACAGGACTACGGCACAAAGCATCAGCGCCATGCCCGCCAGCATCTGGTTGGCGATACCGAACAGCGGCCACAGGGTGTTAATCCCGCCCAGCGGATCGACCACGCCCTGATGCAGGAAGTAGCCCCACGCCAGCACGCACAGTGCCGTCGCCAGCAGGTTAGCCGGGAGTGAATCGGTACGTTTCAGATTCGGGGAGATCACCCCCAGCAGATCCTGCAACATAAAGCGCGCCGCGCGCGTACCGGCATCCACCGCCGTCAGGATAAACAGCGCCTCGAACAGAATGGCGAAGTGATACCAGAACGAGACATCCATCAGCCCGCCCAGCGCACCGTGCAGGATGTAGGCCATACCCACCGCCAGCGTCGGCGCCCCGCCCGCACGGGAGATAATCGACTGCTCGCCGACCTCGTTAGCGATATGCGTCAACGTATCAGGGGTGATCGCAAAGCCCCAGCCGCTCACCACCTGCGCAGCAGAGGCGACCACGTCAACAGTGCCGGCCGGGGCCAGTACCGCCATCGGGCTGTTCATCGCGAAGTACACGCCCGGGTCGATAATACAGGCCGAGACCAGCGCCATAATCGCCACGAAGGATTCCATCAGCATGCCGCCATAGCCAATCAGGCAGGCCTGATTTTCATTCGCCAGCATCTTCGGCGTGGTCCCGGAGGCGATAAGCGCGTGGAAGCCAGACACTGCCCCACAGGCGATGGTGATAAACAGGAACGGGAACAGGTTACCGGTCCAGACCGGGCCGGTACCGTCAATGAATTTGGTCAGGGCAGGCATGGTCAGGGTCGGGCGCATAATCAGAATGCCGATCGCCAGCCCGACGATGGTACCAATTTTCAGGAACGTAGAGAGGTAGTCACGCGGGGCCAGCAGGAGCCATACCGGCAGCACCGCCGCCACGAAGCCGTAGCCCACCAGCATCCAGGTCAGCTGCACGCCGGTGAAGTCGAAGAACGGTGCCCAGGTCGGGCTTTCCGCCACCCAGCCGCCGGAGATAATAGCAAACACCAGGAACACCAGGCCAATGACTGAAACTTCACCAATGCGTCCCGGACGCAGATAGCGAATGTAGATCCCCATGAACAGTGCCAGCGGAATGGTGAAGGCGACGGTATAGGTTCCCCACGGGCTGTGGGTCAAGGCTTTCACCACGATCATCGCCAGTACCGCGAGGATGATGACCATGATCATAAAGGTCGCCACCAGCGCAATCACCCCGGCAGTTGCCCCCATCTCCTCTTTCACCAGCTCACCCAGCGAACGACCGTCGCGACGGGTGGAGACGAACAGCACCATGAAGTCCTGCACCGCGCCCGCCAGCACCACCCCCGCGAGGATCCAGATCATCCCCGGCAGGTAGCCCATCTGCGCGGCCAGTACCGGCCCCACCAGCGGGCCTGCCCCGGCAATCGCCGCGAAATGGTGACCGAACAGCACTTTTTTATCGGTCGGCACGTAGTCCAGACCATCGTTATGACGCACGGCCGGCGTCATGCGCGTGCCGTCTACGCCCAGTACCGTCTTCGCGATATAGCGGCCATAAAAACGGTATGCGATCAGATAAATGCAGACGGAGGCGACCACGATCCAGAGCGCATTGATCTGCTCCCCCCGGTTGAGGGCGATGTAGCCCAGGGCAAAGGCTCCCACAACGGAGAGCCCTGCCCATATAAGGTATTTCCCTGAGTTGTTCATAATGGTTATCCGTTGTTGTGAAACAGTGAGATGTTACATTTTGTTTCTAGAACAACGGATAAAATTTAACAACTTTGAAACGCAATAATGTGTGGTCAAACCAGACATTTACACCACATTGTTAAGCCGATCACTTTCGTAGCGTCACCGTTCACACTTTTACCTTTTTCGGCCAGACACCGCCTTACGGAATGATTTGTATCATTTTTTTTGGCCATAACCTCGCCAGAATGATCCTGCGCAATCGCGTGCATACAAGGAAAAGGATATGAACAGTTCAGTACCTCAGGATAGTCAGGTCGGGCCGGGCGCGTACTTCGCGCTGGCGTTTGCAGCCGTTTTCTTCTCGGGTCTGTTAGGCGGACAAGAGTGGTACGGCGTCTTTGATTTCACAACCCTCAACGGCGCATTTGGCAAAGTGGTCAGCAAAGCCAGTCTGGATGACGGTACGTTAACCACAGCCAGCAGCGCCTTTCGCGGCACCGGCGGCAGCGGCGCGATGGACGGGTTTCTCTTCGCGCTCGGTTTAATTCCCGCGGTGATGTTCGCCCTGGGGATGATCAACGTGCTGGAGCACTATGGCGCCCTGCGTGCCGCGCGAAAACTCTTAACTCCTCTGCTGAGCCCGCTATTGGGGATCCCTGGCACCACCGGGCTGGCGCTGATTGGCAGCCTGCAAAGTACCGACGTGGGCGCGTCGCTTACCCGTAATCTCTCTGATGAAGGGCAAATCAGCGAAAAAGAGAAAGACGTTTTCGCCATGTTCCAGTTCTCCGCCGGGGCGATGATCACCAACTTTTTCTCTTCCGGGGCGATCCTCTTCACGCTGCTCGCCGTTGACGGCACGGCGGCGGTGCCCACCTCCATCGGGGCCTGTATCGCGGTGATGTTTATCATGAAAATTGTCGGCGCCAATCTGCTGCGCCTGATCCTGACGTTTACCCATAAAGGAGACGCCGCATGAGTGCCCCACAGTCCAATCCCGTCATTACCGATGTGTTTATCGAAGGCGCGCGCAAAGGCTGGAGCATTGCCACCAGCAGCACGCTGCCCAACGTGGTGATGGCCTTTATCATCATCAAGGCGCTGGAAATTACCGGCGCGCTGAAAGGGCTGGGCACGATCTTCTCTCCGCTGATGGGCCTGTTTGGCCTGCCGGGCGAAGCGGCCGCCGTGCTGATTGGCGGCTGGATGTCGATGGGCGGCGGGATCGGCGTTGCCATCGGCCTGTTTGATAAAGGCATCCTCACCGGCGAGCACCTGGCGATCCTGGCGCCCGCCATCTACCTGATGGGCTCGCAGGTGCAGTACCTGGGCCGCATTCTGGGGGTGATTGGCACCCGCGCCAAACGTATTCCGCTGATGATCGCCCTCTCGGTGGTCAACGCTTTCTTAGCCATGCTGCTGATGCGCATTATTCTCTGAACAGGACGTCAACATGAACCTTGACCATTATATCGAAGAGCTGAAAACCCTGGTGAACGTAGACTGCGGCACCCAGACGATTGACGGCGTCGCCGCTGTTGCAGGCATCATGCAGCAACTGTGGCAGCGCGAAGGCTGGCATACGGAGCAGGTGAACCTGGGCGACAAGGTGGGCCCCGGCGTCTTCGTCAGTAACAAGCCGCAGGCGGAACGGTTCGACGTGCTGCTGGTCGGGCATCTGGGTACCGTATTTCCCGCCGGCACCGTGGCCGCGCGTCCGCTGAGCGAGGATGAAACCCGCCTGTACGGCCCCGGCGTCTCGGATATGAAGAGCGGACTTCTGAATATTTTGTGGGCAATGCGCGCGCTTGACGCCGCAGACAACGATCGTCTCGCGATTGCCGTTGCGATGAACCCGGACGAAGAGACCGGATCTGTCCATTCCCATGAGTGGATTGGCGAGCTGGCTAAGCGTTCCCGCTGCGTGCTGGTGTGCGAAGCCGCCCGCGCCGACGGTTCGCTGGTGAAAGCGCGTAAAGGGATGGCGGGCTATCACCTCACCTTTAGCGGCGTGGCGGCACACGCGGGCAATGACCCGGAAAAAGGCCGCTCGGCGATCACCGCGCTGGCAAAGAGCGTTATCGCCATCAATGCGCTGACGGACTGGGATCGCGGCACTACACTTAACGTCGGCGTGATTCAGGGCGGCAGCGCGGCGAACGTGGTCGCGGACAGCGCTGTGGCAGAACTGGACGTTCGCTTCTGGGAAAACGACGAGTATGACCGGGTGAACCAGGCGCTGGAGTTGTTATGTGAACAAGGCTTTTTAGACGGCGTGACCACCACGCTGACGCGGGTTAATCACAAACCGGCGATGGCCGCGAGCGACGCGACGCAGGCGCTGATGCAGCAGGTTGAAGCGGCGGGTAAAGCGGAAGGCATCGACATTACCTGGCAGGCAGTCGGCGGTGGCAGCGACGCCAACCACACCGCCGCGCTCGGCATCCCCACGCTTGACGGCTTCGGGCCGGTTGGCGCCGGATTCCACAGCCCGGCGGAATGGCTGGATAAAGCGTCCATTGCGCCGCGAATTCGGCTGTTGAAGCGGGTGGTATCGATGTTGTAACAACCGCCCGGTGGCGCTTCGCTTACCGGGCCTGCATGTTTCGTAGGCCGGGTAAGGCGAAGCCGCCACCCGGCACTCCCGCCGCACAATCTAACCCAGCACCATCGTACTCAACCGACACGTACAGCACCGCCGCCCCTGCTCGTCGAACACCACAATCTCCCAGCTCTGACTGGAGCGGCCCAGATGCAGCGGCTGACATACGCCGCGCACCTTACCGTGAGAGACCGCGCGGTGGTGCGTAGCGTTCAGTTCCGTGCCCACCACATTCTGCCCGTCGCGGGTCATCAGAAAACCGGCCATCGACCCCAGCGTTTCCGCCAGCGCCGCCGACGCACCGCCGTGCAGCAGGCCAAACGGCTGGTGGGTGCGCGCATCCACCGGCATCTCCGCTTCCAGCGTATCGTCCCCGAGGCGGGTATAGACGATGCCAAGGTGTTCCACCATCGTGTTCTGACTAGTGGCATTCAGTTCGTCGAGGGATAAATGACGTTTCCAGATCATTACGCCCCCAGCGTGGAGCCGCCGTCCACCACGATATCCTGCAAGGTGATATGGCTGGCGGCATCGGATGCCAGGAACAGCACGGTCGCGGCAATCTCCTGCGGACGGGCAATTTTACCGAGCGGAATGCCGAGTTTGAACTGCTCGCCGAAGCCGCGAATGCGCCGCTGTTCCGCATCATCGCTGGTCCACAACGTGCGCTGCATGTCGGTATCCGTAGAACCCGGCGACACCAGGTTACAGCGTACGCCGCTGCCCGCCAGCTCCAGCCCGACGGTCAGCGCCAGGCTTTTCAGCGCCGCTTTCGACGCGCCGTAGGCGCTCATGCCGATGCGCGGCGTGTGCGCCGCGTCAGAGGCTACGGTCACAATCGCCCCGCCCTGCTGATGACGGAACTGGCCCATCGTCTGCTGGAACAGGTTGAACGCGCCGCCGACGTTGACCGCAAAGGTCTGCTGCCAGTCCTCCTGCGAAAGCTGATCCGTCGCGCCCATACGCAGAATGCCCGCCGCGTTAACCAGCACGTCGAGCCGCTCAAGGCTGCTGAGCAAACGCCCGCAGACATCACTCGCCTGCGCCGCATCCGCCACGTCCAGTGTTTCGGTGGCAAACGGATATTCGCCGTGAGGGAAAGCCAGATCGAACCCGGTCACCTGCGCCCCGGCCTCCACAAATGCCAGCGCGGTCGCATAGCCAATGCCCTTACCCGCGCCCGTCACCCAGACGGTTTTACCGGTAAAATCAAAAGCCATCACTTCACCTCGCGGGAGAGCAGCGCCCACCAGGCATCGAGGGTCGGATTTTTTGCCAGCATCACGAAATCAATGTCGCCGTGCACTTTGCGCCAGCGGGCGGCCAGCGCCATCATCCGTACTGAATCCAGACCGTAGTCGATCAGGTTTTCGTCATCCATCGGCTCGTCGGACTCGTCCAGCAGCGGCAGGATCAGCTCACGCAGCGCGGCTTTCGTTGCCGGAACAGACGGCAGCAGCTCGTCGGTCATCACCACGCGGCCCGAACGTCCGGCCACGTATTTCAGCGACATCAGGTGCTCGTCGCGGGTGAAATCCGCCAGCGCGTCGGCGATAAAGAACGGTTTGATGTCGCGCATAAAGGCGTCGGTGGCGGTGGTCATGCAGCCGATGTGGGCGTACACGCCGGTGATCAAAAGCTGGTTGCGGCCGGTCTCTTTCAGCATCTGCTCCAGCGGGGAGCGGTGAAACGCGCTGTAGCGCCACTTCACCAGCACGGTGTCCGCTTCGTCCGGGGTCAGCTCAGCGACGATGCGCTGCTGCTCCGGTGAGCGAGTCAGACCCGGCCCCCACATATCGTTCAGCAGGGCGCGGTCTTCATCGCTCTGATCTTTCGGCTGCGCGGTGTAGTACACCGGAATATTGTGCTCTTTGCAGTACGCGCGCAGTTTAGCGATGTTCGCCACCACCTGCTGCATCATGTCGCTATTTTCGCCCCAGAAATTCAGGAAGTACTCCTGCATATCGTGGATCAGCAGCGCGGCGCGCTCCGGTTCAAACGCCCAGCTTACTTTACTGGTCGGCAGTTCGGCGGCGGTTGGCAGCGCATATGCGGTTAATTTTGGAATAGCCATTCTCTGTTCCTCAGCCCCGGGCGCGTTCAGCAAGCCACAGGCGCAACTGTTTCTTATCAACTTTGCCGACCGGCGTGAGCGGAAGCGCATCCACGCTCTCCACGCGGTCCGGCAGCTTAAATTCGGCAACGCCCTGCTCGCGCAGGAAGCGGCGCACCTCCACCGCGCGCAGCGGCTGTTTCACCACCAGGTACGCGCAGCTTTTTTCGCCCAGCAGGCTGTCCTCCATGCTCACCAGCGCGGCGTGGATCACCGCGTCGTGGCGCAGCAGCAGGTTTTCGATCTCTTCGGCGGCGATCTTCTCGCCACCGCGGTTGATCTGATCTTTCTCGCGCCCCTGCACGGTGATGTAACCCTGCTCATCGATGGCGATCAGATCGCCCGAGCAGTAGAAGCCGTTGGCATCGAAGGCGCTGGCGTTGTGGTCCGGGCTGTTGAAATAGCCGCGGAAGGTGTAAGGGCCGCGCGTCATCAGACGCCCGACCTCCCCGCGCGGCAGCGGGTTACCGTCCACGTCCGCCACCCACACTTCATCGTCCGGGCACATCGGGCGGCCCTGGGTATTGATGATGCGCTCCGGCGCATCGTCGAGGGCGGTATAGTTCACCAGCCCTTCCGCCATGCCAAATACCTGCTGAAGCTGGCAGCCAATTTCCGCCGGAATGCGCGCCGCAAGCGTGGCGGAGAGGCGCGCGCCGCCCACCTGGAGCAGCCTGAGGGATTTCAGCTGGGCGTTCCCCGCGCCGTCGGCAATCGCCTGCAACCACAGGCTGACCGCGGGCGGCACCAGCGAGGTGACGTTTATCTGATGCTGCTCAATCAGCGGGAAGCAGAGCGTGGCGCTCGGATCGTTCGCCAGCACCACGCAGCCACCCGCCGTGAAAACGCCTAACGATCCTGGCGAGCTCATGGCGTAGTTATGCGCCGCGGGAAGGGCGTTCAGATAGCGGGTGTGCGCAGTGATACCGCAGATTTCGTTGCTGCGACGGATGCTGTAGTCGTAATCGTTATGCGTGCGCGGGATCAGCTTCGGCGTGCCGGTGCTGCCGCCGGAGAGCTGGAAGAACGCCACTTCGTCGGCGGGCGTCGGGTTCGGGATGAAATTGTCCGCCGGGCGCGCAATCGCCGCCTCCAGCGCATGTTCGCCCTTATCGCCGCGCAGCAGCACAACGCGTACCGAGCGATGCGCATCCACAACGGTGTTGAGAAAATCATCGCCCGAGAACAGCGCGTGGTCGCGATCGGCAATCAGCACGGCGGGTTTGATCTGCTCCGCGTAGGCGTTGAGTTCACTGCGCTGATGGCTAAATAGCGCGTTGACCGGCGCGACGCCGATTTGCAGTAGCGCGAAGAAGGTGATGTAGAACTCGGCCACGTTGCCAAGCTGTACCAGCGCGGTCTCACCGCGATGCAGCCCCTGTGCCTGAAGGGAGGACGCCAGATTCGTCACCGCCTGATTAAACGCGCGGTAGGTGATGCGGCGATCGCCGTCAATTATCGCGACCGTATCGCTGTCCGCATGGTCCGTCAGGATGTGGGTCAGCGGCAGATCCTGCCAGTAGCCTTTTTCACGGTAGCGGCGGGCAAACTCCTCAGGCCAGCGGGTAAAAGGGATGGTCATGAGTATTCCTTAGTGCAAACCAAACACGTTGAGCATGGTGGAGAGCTTCACGCCCGTCTCGCGCCACTCGCCGACCGGGGAGGAGGCAGGCACAATGCCCGCGCCGGCAAACAGGCGAACGGTATTTTGATGCAGCCGCGCGCAGCGGATAGTTACCACCCACTCGCCGTTACCTTCGCTGTCGCACCAGCCGACGATGCCGCCGAACAGCTCGCGGTCAAACGGCTCCAGCTCGGCAATCAGCTCTTTTGCCGCCTGATGTGGGAAGCCGCTCAGCGCGGGCGTCGGGTGCAGCAGGCAAGCCAGCGTCAGGGCGTTCTCGTTTTCACGTGCCTCACCTTCTACCGGCGTGGCCAGATGCCACAGCGTCGGGGTGGTGATGAGCTGCGGGGAAGCCGGCATGCTCAGATGATGGCTACGCGGTTCCAGAATGGTTTTCATCGCCTGCGTGACCAGATCGTGCTCGTGGCGGTCTTTTTCGGAGGCCAGCAGCTTAGTGCCCGCTTCGCGATCCAGCACATCGTCCGGCTGACGGCGCGCAGAGCCTGCCAGCGGCAGCGAGCTAAAGTGCGCGCCCTCTTTGCGCAGCAGCAGTTCCGGGCTGGCGCCCAGCAGCACGCCGCCGTCTTCCAGCGGTACGTGGAAGTTAAAGCTCGCCGGGTTCTGGGCGATAAGACGCTCCATCAGCGCGCTGCTATCGATCTGTTTGTCGGTAGCGATATCAATCAGGCGCGACAGCACCACCTTATTCACCTGCGGCGTAGCGGTGAGCGACGCGGCGCGAGCAACCATCTCCTCGAAAACCGGCTGCGACGGGATCTCGGTGCGCTGTTGCACGTTCAGCGTCTGCGCGCCGGAGGCATAACGTGCGGACTGCTGACGCGCCGGGCGGGAGAAGGTTTGCCAGCGTTGCGGAATAAACAGCGATGACGGTTTGCGGGTATCGAAGGGGATCGCCCCTACCATCACCGGATGGGCAATGCCGCTGTTTTTCGCATTCCGGAAAGCCTGAGCTAATTTCTGCTGAAAGGGACCCGCCGGATCGTCACCGCCGACGGCGGGTTCAGAAAAACGGGCGAAACAGCCGGACGTGGTAAAACTGCGGTAAGGCGACATAAAGAAAAAGCTGTCTGATTGCAGCGTTGTCGCGGTGTGCTGAACTTCCTCAGCCAGGGACGTGTCCATATCATCCTCCTTAAAATGATAAAAGAAGCAATAATGATTATCATTTATATTTTCGTCGGCTAACCTAATCCCACATCGCCCCGCTGTCAACCGTCGGGCAAATAACTTGTGCGACAAACGCTTGCATCCCTTCCCTACAGCCCTGAAAATGAGAAGCATTATCTTCAATAAAATCAGGATGCCGCTCTGTGAAAATCGCTGCCGTTTGCCGCAATGCCCTTCTTTTAACAGGACTTTTTGTTTTAGGACTAACCTCAGCCGTCGCCGCCGACTGGCCGCGCCAGGTCACCGACAGCCGCGGCGTTCACACGCTTGAGAGCAAACCGACGCGCATTGTCTCCACCAGCGTGACCTTAACCGGCTCCCTGCTGGCCATTGACGCGCCGGTCATTGCCAGCGGCGCGACCACGCCAAACAACCGCGTGGCGGATGCGCAGGGCTTTTTAAGTCAGTGGGGCGATATCGCCAAACAGCGTAAGGTTGCCCGGCTGTACATCGGCGAGCCGAGCGCCGAAGCCGTCGCGGCCCAGATGCCGGACCTGATTTTGATCAGCGCCACCGGCGGGGATTCCGCGCTGGCGCTCTACGATCAGCTTTCCGCCATCGCGCCGACGCTTATCATTAACTACGACGACAAAAGCTGGCAGGAACTGCTGACCCAACTGGGGACGATCACCGGGCAGGAGACACAGGCCGCAGAGCGCATCGCTGCCTTCGACAAACAGCTCGCCAAGGTGAAACAGCAGATGAAGCTGCCGCCACAGCCGGTGAACGCCATCGTCTACACCGCCGCGGCGCACACGGCGAACCTGTGGACGACAGACTCCGCGCAGGGCAAGCTTTTGCACCAGTTGGGCTTTACGCTGGCCGACGTGCCTGCCGGGTTGCACACCTCAAAAAGTCAGGGCAAACGCCACGACATTATCCAGTTAGGGGGTGAAAACCTGGCTACGGGGCTGAACGGCGAAGGGCTGTTCGTGTTTGCCGGCGATCAGAAAGACGTGGACGCGATTTACGCCAACCCGCTGCTGGCGCATCTGCCGTCGGTGAAGAACAAGCGCGTCTGGGCATTAGGAACCGAGACGTTCCGCCTGGATTATTACAGCGCGATGTTGGTGTTGCAGCGTTTGAATTCAATTTTTAAATAAGTGGCACGTTCCCCGTAGGCCCGGTAAGCGCAGCGCCACCGGGCGTTTTGTCGGGTGGCGGCTACACCTTACCCGACCTACAGGGTTTGCCTGAACCGACGCAACTCCACCAGAACCGCCAGTAAAATCACGCCAACAACGGCTAACACAAACCCGCTGCTGCTCGCCGACGCCACCGGGGTCATTATCGCCCCCAGCCCGCCGAGGATCGCCGCGCCAATCGCATCGCCCGTGACGTTCTGCGCCGTCCACAGGCCGTTAATGCGCCCGAGCATCCCTTCCGGCGTCTGGGTCTGGATCAGGGTGTACTGTAAAAGAGAGCTGACCGCGCTCAGCCAGCCGAAAATCACCAGACACATCACCCCCAGCGCCCACACCGGCATCACGCTAAAGAAACCAATGGCGATAAACGAGGCCAGCGTCGCCACCAGCATGATCAACCCCGGTCTCGCGCTCTGCGCCAGGTTGCCGCTGGTCAGCGCCCCGAAGGCCGCACCGAGCGGAATGGCGGCGTACAGCACGCCAATCTCTGAGGCGCTCATCTGCCACTCACCCGCCAGCGCCGGATACAGCACGCGCACGGCGCTCGCCATCGTCAGCAGGCCGCCGAGCAGCGCAATGCCGCCAATCAATGGGTTGCTGAACAGGAAACGAATCGCGGCCATCAGGGACTTCAGCGGATGCTCGCGCGGCTGCGGCGGGGGTGGCAGGAGCGGCAGACGCAGTAGCGTCAGGGTGGTAATAAACGTTCCCGCCGCGGCAAGGCCGTAGTTCCACGCCACGTTGCCGGTCGCCAGCAACAGACCGCCCACCATCGGCGAAATCACCGAGCCGAGACGTACGGTGAGCATGGTGATCGCCCCCGCCTGCATCAGGTTCTCGCGCCCGACCAGCGCGGGCGTGGCCGCCAGCAGCGCCGTCACGCCTAACGAAGCAAAAAAGCCGTCCCACAATCCCAGCACGTAAATGGCCACCAGCGACGGCTCCGGCAGCATGGCGTTCAGACACAGCCCGACAAAGCCCACCCCGCAGGTGCCGCGCGCCAGCAGGATCAGCTTTTTACGCTCGTAGCGGTCCGCCAGCACGCCGCCCACCATCAGGCCGATAAACATCGCCCCGCCGGTTAAGGTGACGGATAACCCTACCAGCCAGCTGGAGTGAGTCATGGTCTGGATTTGCACCGGTACGGCCACACCAAGCAGACCGAGGGACAAAATGGAGATAAAGCGAGCGATAAAAACGGCGCGATACGCCGGGTGTGTTTTGAGCAGGCTGAGGTTAAGCAGCCAGGATTTTTGATTCATGACAAAGCCTTGAGTCTATTTCTACCCATTCCATGGGCGCACATGCTAACATAGCCAAATAAGATAGATAACGATAATCACTATCATTATCAAATCATGGATGTTGCTATGTCGTTTTCCTCTTCTGCGGTGCGCGCCCTTGCCGTGCCCGTTTTATTGCTACTGCTAATCCTTGCGATTGCACTCAGCCTGCTGGTCGGCGCAAAACCGCTGCCCGCGTCCGTTATTGTCGATGCGCTATCCGGTACCTGTCAGAGCGCCGACTGCACCATCGTGCTCGACGCTCGCCTGCCCCGCACCCTTGCCGGATTGCTGGCTGGCGGTGCGCTCGGCCTTGCCGGTGCCCTGATGCAAACCCTCACCCGCAACCCGCTGGCGGACCCCGGCATTCTCGGCGTTAACTCCGGCGCCAGCTTTGCCATCGTGCTCGGCGCAGCGCTGTTTGGATTTACGTCCCCCTCTGAACAGCTGGTGATGGCCTTTTGCGGCGCGCTGGCGGCCTCGCTGGTGGTGGCGTTTACCGGCAGCCAGGGCGGTGGACAGCTCAGCCCGGTACGCTTAACGCTGGCGGGCGTAGCGCTCGCGGCGGTACTGGAAGGTTTGTCCAACGGCATCGCCCTGCTCAACCCGGACGTGTATGACCAGCTGCGCTTCTGGCAGGCGGGTTCGCTGGATATTCGTACCCTTGAAACCTTAAAGGTGGTGGTGATCCCGACGATCGTCGCTGCCGCCGTGGCGCTCTGTTTAAGCCGGGCGCTGAACAGCCTGAGCCTCGGCAGCGATACCGCGACCGCCCTCGGCAACCGTGTGGCGCGCACGCAGCTGACGGGGCTACTCGCCATTACCGTGCTCTGCGGCAGCGCGACCGCCGTGGTCGGGCCGATTGCCTTTATCGGCCTGATGATGCCGCACATGGCGCGCTGGCTGGTGGGGGCGGATCACCGCTGGTCGCTGCCGGTCACGCTGCTGGCGACCCCTGCCCTGCTGCTCTTTGCCGACGTACTGGGCCGCCTGCTGGTGCCGGGTGAACTTCGCGTCTCGGTGGTCAGCGCCTTTATCGGCGCGCCGGTGCTGATCTTCCTGGTTCGACGCAGACGCGGGGGTGGCGCATGATGGCCCCGTCCCGTCGTTTACTTACCAGCGTCGCCCTGCTGGTCGTCGCCAGTCTGCTGCTGGCGGTCTGGAGCCTGCAAAGCGGTGCCGTAACGCTTGATTTCGCGCAGGTCTTTCACGCTCTCACCGGCAGCGCGCCGCGTAACATCACCATGGTGGTCACCGAATGGCGACTGCCGCGCGTGGCGATGGCGATCCTGGTGGGCGCGGCGCTTGGCGTCAGCGGCGCGATATTCCAGTCGCTGATGCGTAACCCCCTCGGGAGCCCGGACGTGATGGGCCTGAATACCGGCGCGTGGAGCGGCGTGCTGGTGGCGATGGTGCTGTTCGGGCAGCATCTTACGGCCATTACCTTTACGGCGATGGCGGGCGGCATTCTCACCTCCCTGCTTATCTGGGCCCTGGCCTGGCGCAACGGCATCGACACCTTCCGTCTGATCATCATCGGGATCGGCATCCGTGCGATGCTGATGGCGTTCAACACCTGGCTTCTGCTACAGGCATCGCTGGAAACCGCGCTCTCCGCCGGGCTGTGGTACGCCGGCTCCCTCAACGGTCTGACGTGGGGAAAAACCTGGCCCGCCGCGCCGCTGATTTTGCTGATGTTTATTGGCGCGTTGCTGCTGGTCAGGCGCATGCGGCTGCTGGAGATGGGCGACGACAGCGCCTGCGCGCTGGGCGTGAGCGTAGAGCGCTCGCGCCTGATGCTGATGCTGGTGGCGGTCTTGCTGACCGCAGCGTCTACCGCCATCGCCGGGCCGATCTCGTTTATTGCCCTCGTAGCCCCGCATATCGCGCGGCGTCTTAGCGGTACCGCGCGCTGGGGATTAACCCAGGCGGCGCTGTGCGGCGCATTGTTACTGCTGGCCGCCGATCTCTGCGCTCAGCAGCTGTTTATGCCTTATCAACTGCCGGTGGGCGTGGTGACCGTCAGCCTCGGCGGGATTTACCTCATCGTCTTGCTCGTTCAGGAGTCACGCAAGAAATGACAGATTCAACATTCCGCTTGCGCGGCGAAAACTTGACCCTCGGCTACGGCAAAAAAATCATTGCCCGGGATTTATCCGTGTCCATTCCGGACGGCCACTTCACCGCCATTATCGGCCCGAACGGTTGCGGCAAATCGACCCTGCTGCGCACGCTGAGCCGCCTGATGTCGCCGGTTGAGGGTAGCGTGTTCCTCGACGGGGAGCAGATCCAGCGCTTCGCCAGCAAAGAGGTGGCGCGCCGAATTGGCCTGCTGGCGCAAAACGCCACCACGCCGGGGGATATCACCGTGCAGGAGCTGGTCTCCCGCGGGCGCTACCCGCACCAGCCGCTGTTTACCCGCTGGCGCAAGGAGGACGACGAGGCGGTGAAGCGCGCGATGCAGGCTACGGGCATCACCAATCTGGCCCAGCAAAGCGTCGATACTCTCTCCGGCGGACAGCGCCAGCGCGCCTGGATTGCAATGGTACTGGCGCAGGAAACCTCGATTATGCTGCTGGACGAGCCGACAACCTGGCTCGATATCAGCCATCAGATTGATCTGCTGGAGCTGCTGAGCGAACTGAACCGCACGCAGGGGTACACCCTGGCGGCAGTGCTGCACGACTTAAATCAGGCGTGCCGCTACGCGACGCATCTGATTGCGCTGCGCGACGGCGAGATTGTGGCGCAGGGCGCGCCGAAGGAGATTGTGACGCCGGATCTGATCGCGCGGATCTACGGCATGCGCTGTATGATTATTGACGACCCGGTGGCGGGTACGCCGCTGGTGGTGCCGTTGGGCAAGCGTGCGGTCTGATGCCCTCACCCCGGCCCTCTCCCACAGGGAGAGGGAGCAAACCATCCCCTCTCCCCGTGGGAGAGGGTTAGGGTGAGGGGCATTTGCACTATCCTAAAATTTCCTTCAGTACCGGCCCAATCTTTTCAAACGCCTGCGGTGAAATAATATCCACGTGGGCGCAGTCCTGGCTGTACACCTCCAGCGCACTCACCCACGGCGCCCATGCGGCCTGCGGATCCATGGTTCGCGTGCGTTCGGCGACAAACAGCGTCGCTTTACCGTCGAACCGTGAACTATGCGCGGTGGTGAGCAGCCGCACCGCATCGGCGTAGTTGCCTTCAATAGCGTTAAACAGCTCGCTGGAACCTTGCCCCTGCTGGGCGGCGATAAACGCCTGACGCTCGCGCTCAATTTCCGCCAGCACCTCCGGATCGAGGCCATTAGCCTCTTTCTCCGCCCAGTTCTGGGTTTCCGGCGGCCAGGTATCCAGCAGGCCGAGGAACGCCACCGCTTCACCCTGCTCGCGCAGACGCGCCGCAATGCCCTGCGCCAGCGTGCCGCCGAGGGAATAGCCGAACAGATAATACGGCCCCTGCGGCTGCTGCTTACGCAACGTGTTCAGATGATGTTCGATCACCGCATCGAGATCCGCACACTGCTGCATCGGTCCGTCAGGTCGGGGAGACTGAATGCCGACGATTGACCAGCGCGGGCTGAGGTAGCGCGCCAGGACGCTAAACTGCCAGGCAAAGCCGGATGCCGGATGGAAGCAGAACAGCGTCGGGCCGTTGCTTTCACGCAGCGGGAGAACAGTTTCATACCCCAGACGCTGCGCCTGCTCGTCGCTCATCTGCGAGTCCAGCAGGCCGCTAAGCTTACTCACCGTCGAGGCGACCATAATCTGGCCCGGCGTAACCTTACGGCTGAACGCACGGCTGAGCTGAGCCGCGAGGCGCATCGCCAGCAGCGAGTGGCCGCCGAGGGCAAAGAAATCGGCTTCGATATCGTTCACTGCGCAGCCCAGCAGGGCAGAAAACGCCTGCGCCACGGCGACTTCGGTTTGTGTCTCAGGGGCGCGACCAGAGGTTTTGCTGGTCAGCTCCGGCAGCGGCAACGCCTTGCGATCCAGCTTGCCGTTGGCGCTTAACGGCAGCGCGCTGATTTGCAGCAGCACCACCGGCACCATATGTGGCGGCAGCTGGGCTTTGAGTGATGCTAGCAGCGCGTCGCGATCCAGCGGTAAGCCGGATTCGGAGACAACGTACCCCACCAGCTGGCGGGCATCGCCACCTGTCGCCGCTGCCTGGTTGAACACGCAGGCGTGCGCCACGGCCTGGGCCACATCCGGCAGCGCGAGCATCGCCCGGTCGATTTCGCCCAGCTCAATGCGCTGTCCGCGGATTTTTAACTGGTCATCGCTGCGGCCCAGATATTCTACCGCGCCGTTGTCCAGCCAGCGGGCAACGTCCCCGGTGCGGTACATCCGCTCGCCGGGGGCAAACGGATCGGCGATAAAGCGGCTGGCGGTAAGATCGGGGCGTCCCAGATACCCCTGCGCCAGCTGGATGCCGGTGAGATACAGATCCCCCGCCACGCCGAACGGCACCGGGCGCATCATCGCGTCCAGAATGCGCAGCCCCGTATTCCACACCGGGAAGCCGATCGGCACGCTGTTCCCTTCCACCGCCGCCAGCTCGGGGCCGTACGCCGGATACCAGCTGACGTCCACCGCCGCTTCGGTCGGGCCATAGAGGTTGTGCAGCGGCGCATGGGTGAGCTGTTCCCACTCGCGGCACAGCGCAGTCGGCAACGCCTCGCCGCTACAGAACACCTGCTTCAGCGTCCTGCAACAGTCGACGTTTTCCGGCGTCAGCGAGGCGACGAACGCCGCCAGCATCGACGGCACGAAGTGGGTGGTGGTTACGCCATATTGTGCGAAGAAGCTCTGCATCGCCTGCGGATCGCGGTGCGCGTCCGGCTCGGCTATCACCAGCTTCGCCCCGGCAATAAACGGCCACCAGAACTCCCACACCGACACGTCAAAGCTGCACGGCGTTTTCTGCGCCACCACGTCATGCGCCGCCAGTGGATAATGATCCTGCATCCACTTCAGGCGGTTAACGATGGCGGTATGGCCCACCATCACGCCTTTTGGTCGTCCCGTCGAACCGGAGGTAAAGATGATGTACGCGGTCTGCTCCGGCTTCGCCAGGCGCAGAGGTTCAGCATCGGTGGCCGGTAATAGTGTGTTGTAACTAAAGGTGGCGATCGGCAGATCGTTAAAGCGCGGGAGCTGCTCGTCGGTGGTAATGAGCAGCGACGGCTTCGCGTCCTCCAGCATCATCCGCAGACGGTCGTCCGGGTAACCGGTATCCAGCGGCAGCCAGGCGGCGCCAGCTTCAACAATCCCGTGCAGCGCCAGGGTCAGGAACACCGAGCGCGGGAGCGCCACCGCCACGCTGTCGCCCGGCTTCACGCCGCGCGCGCGCAGCAGATTTGCCAGCGCGACCACCTGCTCGCGCATCTGGCGGTAGTTCAGCTCAGTATGGGCATCCGCCAGCGCCGGGGCGTCCGGCGTTTTGCTCGCCTGCTCCGCGACCAGATCCGCCAGCGTGGTGGACGGCAGCGCCAGCCCGGTATCGTTGATTCGCGCCAGCCGGGCGTATTCCTGCTCTGATACGGTTTCCACGTCGCCACAGCGCAGGTCCGGGTTGGCGGCAAACTGCGTCAGCATTGCGTTCAGCCGCGCCGCGTGCCCCTTCAGCGTCGCCTCGTCGTAACGCTGCCTGTTGGCGAGGATCTCAATGCTTAGTCCGCCCTGCTCGTCCGGAAATAGCGCCAGCTCCAGATCGTTCACCGGGCCGGTCGCCAGCGTGTGGGTAATGGCCTCCACGCCGTCGATATCCAGCTGATAATCGAACACCTTGACGTTCAGCACCGGACCAAACAAGGGTTCGTCCCCTGCTGCCTGCCCGCTGTCGCGCACGATCTGCTCGGCATCGTAGCGCTGATGGCGGCGCATCTTTTTCAGCTGGTTCGCCAGGCGCAGCGCCAGCGCTGGCAAGCTCTCGTGCGGGCGAATATTCACCGCCAGCGGCAGGACGTTGAGCACCGGGCCGGTCGCGGTCAGCGCGGCGGAGCCCATACGGCGCATAAAGATAAACCCGGCGGCGTAGTCCAGCCGTCCGGTCAGGCGGCCCAGCCACAGCGCCACCAGCGCAAGCGCCAGATCGGTTCGCTGCGTTTGTCCGGCCGCCTGTGCAAGCTGGCTGAACGCACGGCCGTCCATCGCCATTTTCAGGCGCAGGATGTCGGTGGTGGCGGCACGTCCCGGCAGGGGCGCGGAAGAGAGCGAGACCGGAGAAGGAAGCTGTTGGCGCTGTTCGGCCCAGAAAGCACCGTCGCGCTGATACGCCTCGCTGTCGCGATAGCGCTGATACTCCTCCACCACCTCGGCGAACGGAGTAAACGGGGAGGCGGGCGCAGGTTCACCTTTCTGCCACGCAGCGTAAATGGCGGCGATTTGACGGGTAATGGCCGGGAAACTGAAGCCATCTACCACCAGATGATGATACCGCTGATACCAGTACCAGTGGTTTTCTCCCACCTGAATCAGCTGGTGAAACGCCAGCGGCTGACCGCTGTCGACGCGCAGGTTCTGGTTGAGATCGGCCTCCATCAGCGCCACGGCGTCGTCGTGGGAGTTAACGCGCACAATGGACGGCTCCGGCAGGATCATGGCCTCATCGACCCACTGCCACACCTCGCCGTTATCCTCGGTGAAACGCATCCGCAGGGTGTCGGCCTGCATCATGCCTTCAGCGATGGCTTTTGCCAGCAACGGCGCGTCGATAGCGCCTTTCAGTTCGGTGTAGTGCGCCACGCTCCAGGCGTTTGGCAGGGAGGAAAGCTGCTCTGCCATCCAGATCCCCGGCTGGGCGGCGACAAGAGGGAGACGGTTCATGCGCGCTCCCCCGCAAAATAAGACGGCTCAAGCGTCTGCCACTGTTCCGCCAGCCACTGCTGGCACGCCTCCTGAGATTGCGGTTCGCACACCACGCGCCAGCCCGCGGGCAACTCGCACTCCTGCGGCCACAGGCTGTACTGCCCCTGGTCATTTTGCAAAATGGCGAACTGTCCCTGCGGATTATCGAAAGGATTGCTGAATTCCATACAGACTCCGTTATTGAATAAGCGGCTGCCAGAGGGTCATCAGCCCCTGTGTCAGCCCACCGCGCCAGCAAAGCGCATCGTGTCCGCCGTCAACCTGACGCCAGAAAACCGGTTGCTGAGTGTGTAGTTCGGCGAGGATCGCCTGGTTTGCGCGTAAGATAAGCGGCTCGTTGCGCCCGGCCTCAAGGACGATGCGCAGCCCGCGAGCGGTTTTTTCACCCGCTTTGAGTTGTTCAATGAGCAGCCCGTCCTGCTGCGCGCCGCGGTGCGGCCACCAGTAGGATCCGGACTGGCTGAGGATGCAGCCAAAACGCTGCGGCCAGCTGAGGCCCGCATAGAGGGAAGAGAGCCCGCCGAAGCTTTGGCCCGCCACCACGGTATGGTCGGCGCGGTCGCTGAACGGGGCCATGCTTTTCACCTGCGGGAGGAGTTCGTCCTGCACCGCCAGCCAGAAATCAGGGTTGCACGGCAGCTCGCGGCTGCGGTGTGCGGTGTCAATGACGTCGATTAAGACATAAACCGCAGGCGGCAGTTTGCCTTCATGGGTGAGCGACGCCAGCGCAGGCCAGACGGGCATGCTTTCGGCCCAGAACTGCCCGTCAAGCAGTACCGCCAGCGGGCGCTCGGGGCTTTCATCCCCGGTGGTAAAAATCCACACGCGGCGATGGTTCCTCAGACGCGCGCTGTGCCACTCAATGCAGACTGGCTTTTTATAGGGCGTATCGGGATGATTCCAGCCGGGCTGTACGGGCGCCTCCGGCATCTCCAGCGCCGAGATGGCGTGCCCGCGTCCGCCGCGCCAGCTCTGCGCATTCAGCGGATCGGAAACCGCGTGCGGCAGTAGTTTGCGCCAGCCTTCGCGCAGCGCCATGCGGTCCGGCTGCTCGCCTTCAAACACTGCGCTGGCAAAATCATCTTCATTGTCGGAGGGGATAAAACAGTAGCTGCCGCGCCATTCGGGGCTGAACTCGCCCTGCCACTGCCAGACGTCGGTATCCGGGATACGTTCAAGGGACTGCGGACGGGCATTTTGATGGTGATCGGTCACGCCGGTGACGTAGAGCCAGACGCGTTTAATCGTCGACGTTTTCTGCGTTCCCGCCGGGTCCCGCCACCAGAATGTCACGCGATAGTTTTCCTGATGACGTTCCCGTTCCGGCCCGTTTTTCGCCTGCCACCACGCTTCACTTCCGGTTGTTAACGCCGTCACCCTTATAACCCCATGTTTAACAGTCTTTTTTGTTTCAGAGCAAATTTTATTGATAATATTATTGATAACTATTTGCATTTGCAATAGCGTAATGCCCGCGCTGTGGGAGCGCGCTCATTAAATAACCATAAAAGCGGGACGTACAATGAATAAGAAGATTCACTCTCTGGCCTTGCTGGTCAATTTAGGGATTTATGGTGTCGCGCTGCCCGCCATGGCAGACGACAACACCGCCTCCGCGCAGCACGAAGACACCATGGTGATCACCGCCGCCGAGCAGAATTTGCAGGCGCCGGGCGTGTCGACCATCACCGCCGACGAGATCCGCAAAAACCCGCCCGCGCGCGACGTGGCGGAAATCATCCGCACCATGCCGGGCGTTAACCTGACCGGCAACTCCACCAGCGGCCAGCGCGGGAACAACCGTCAGATTGACATTCGCGGCATGGGCCCGGAAAACACCCTGATCCTGATTGACGGCAAGCCGGTCACCAGCCGCAACTCCATCCGTCTGGGCTGGCGCGGCGAGCGTGACACCCGCGGCGATACCGGCTGGGTACCGCCAGAGATGATCGAGCGCATCGAAGTGATCCGTGGCCCGGCCGCTGCACGCTACGGTAACGGCGCGGCGGGCGGCGTGGTGAACATCATCACCAAAAAATTCGACGACCAGTGGCACGGCTCCTGGAACACCTACCTGAACGCGCCAGAACATAAGGACGAAGGTTCGACTAAACGCACCAACTTCAGCCTGAGCGGCCCGCTGGGCGGCGACTTCAGCTTCCGCATGTTCGGTAACCTGGACAAAACCCAGGCCGATGCGTGGGACATCAACCAGGGTCACCAGTCTGAACGTACCGGTGCCTACGCCAACACCCTGCCCGCAGGCCGTGAAGGTGTGGAAAACAAAGACATCAACGGCGTGGTGCGCTGGGACTTCGCACCGATGCAGTCGCTGGAGTTTGAAGCGGGCTACAGCCGCCAGAACAACCTGTATGCGGGCGACACGCAGAACACCAACAACGACAACGCGCTGGTGAAGAAGAACTACGGTAAAGAGACGAACCGTATTTATCGCCAGAACTTCGCCGTGACCTGGAACGGCGGCTGGGATAACGGCATTACCACCAGCAACTGGGCGCAGTACGAGCACACCCGCAACTCCCGTCTGGGTGAAGGACTGGCGGGCGGTACTGAAGGTCTGTTCAACAGCAATAAATTCACCGACACCGATCTGTCCGACGTGATGCTGCACAGCGAAATCAACCTGCCGATTGATTTCATTGTGAACCAGAACCTGACGCTCGGCACCGAGTGGAACCAGCAGCGCATGAAGGACTCTACCTCCTTCACGCAAACCCAGCAGGGCGGCACCATCCCGGGCATGAGCGAAGACCGTAGCCCCTACACGTCAGCGGAGATCTTCTCCCTGTTCGCCGAAAACAACATGGAGCTGACCGACAGCACCATGCTGACCCCTGCCCTGCGCTTCGATCACCACACTATTGTCGGCAATAACTGGAGCCCGTCCCTGAACCTGTCGCAAGGTCTGGGGGATGACTTCACCCTGAAGATGGGCATCGCGCGCGCCTATAAAGCGCCAAGCCTGTATCAGACCAACCCGAACTACCTGCTGTACAGTAAAGGCCAGGGCTGCTACGCCAGTTCCGACGGCGTGGGCTGCTACATGATGGGTAACGACGATCTGAAAGCGGAAACCAGCATCAACAAAGAGATTGGCCTGGAGTGGAAACGCGACGGCTGGCTGGCGGGCGTGACCTGGTTCCGCAACGACTACCGCAACAAGATTGAAGCGGGCTATGCGCCGATTGGCCAGACGTCCACCGGCAAAGTCACCACCGATATCTACCAGTGGGAAAACGTGCCGAAGGCGGTAGTAGAAGGTCTGGAAGGCTCCCTGAACGTGCCGGTCAGCGACACCATCAACTGGACCAACAACATCACTTACATGCTGCAAAGCAAGAACAAGGAGACCGGCGATCGTCTGTCGATCATCCCGGAGTATACGCTGAACTCTACCCTGAGCTGGCAGGTACGTCAGGATGTCTCATTGCAGTCGACCTTCACCTGGTACGGCAAGCAGCAGCCGAAGAAGTACAACTACAAAGGTCAGCCGGTGACCGGGTCTGAGAAAGACGAAGTCAGCCCGTACAGCATCGTTGGCCTGAGCGCGACCTGGGACGTGACCAAAAACGTCAGCCTGACCGGCGGCGTGGACAACGTCTTCGACAAGCGCCAGTGGCGCGCCGGTAACGCCCAGACCACGGGTAATACCACGACGGGTGCGTATATGTACGGTGCGGGTGCGTATACGTATAATGAACCGGGTCGCACCTGGTACATGAGCGTGAATACAAGGTTCTGATACAGGCAGTGACTTCCCCCTCTCCCTGTGGGCTGAGGGATCCCCAGTAATTTTTTTATGCAGAAGCAATAAAGTTGCTTTCTAAATGACTGAGGGCTGTCAGCGATGCCCTGGTCCGGCTGTAAATCGCTGAGGCGTTTGCCTTCCGGCCGGGGCGAGGCGCAGGGATGCGCCGAGAGGGCGGCTTTACAGGGACGTTGCCTCCGCCCGTACCCGATAAGCCGGAAGGAATAAGCCAAGGGCACCGCGAAACGGCGATTTACCGCCGGGAGCCCGGGTCGCCAGGGTGGTGGCGACTGAGCCATCCTGGCACGTTCACCGGTCATGTCGTTACAGAGTAGCAAGGAACATAAAGTGAACGGAATGACCACCACCGCCGTATATTCCCCTCACCCTAACCCTCTCCCCGGAGGGGCGAGGGGATTGCTCAGTGCTCGCATTAATTTGTGGGGAACCCTCAGCCCTTTGGGAGAGGGCCGGGGTGAGGGCATCAGGCCGCACAATACTGAAGGGAAAACCATGCACACAACCCACAGCACATTTTCTCTCGCCGGCCACACCCTTCACCGCATCACTTTCGACCCCACCACCTTCACCGACGCCGATCTCCTCTGGCTGCCCCATCACGCACAGCTGGCTGACGCCGGACGCAAGCGCAAATCCGACCACCTGGCAGGCCGCATCGCCGCGGCGCATGCGCTAAACGAGCGCGTAATCCCCGGCATCGGACCCAGCGGCGAACCGCTCTGGCCGCAAGGTATTTCCGGCAGCATCACCCACAGCGGCACGCAGGCGATGGCCGTCGTCACGCAATACCCTGCGCTTATCGGCATCGATTGTGAAACGATCCTTTCCGAAAACGAAGCTTGGGAAATCAAAGACGGCATTATTGATACGCAGGAAGAACCTGTGCTTTCCCGCTCGGGATACCCGTTCGCCCTTGCCCTGACGCTGGCGTTCAGCGCCAAAGAGAGCCTGTTCAAGGCCCTCTTTCCGCAGGTGCAGGCCTGGATGGGTTTTGACAGCGCCCGCATTACCCTGCTCGACGACAGGACGCTTACGCTGGCATTGACCCGTCAACTTGCAGGCTTTGAGGAAGGCACTGCCTTCACCCTTCACTGGCAGCAGCACGGCGAACAGGTCATCACCCTGCTGTCACACGCTCCTGCCGACGTGCCTTCACGCTGGTCAACACAAACGTCACGATAAACACCATCGCGAACAGGACCACAATGGTCGGCGCGGGCGCGCTGTCGAGATAAAACGAGGCATACACGCCGCTTACCGACACCAGCGCTGAAACGGCGACCGCCACCAGCAGCGCCATGTGAAAGCGTCGGGTAATCAGCACCGCCACCGCGCCGGGGGCAATCAGCAGCGAAATCGACAGAATTATACCCACCGCTTTCAGCGTCGCCACGATGGTCAGCGAAACCATGCACAGTAAGCCGTAGTGCAGCCAGCGGGTGCGCAGGCCGCTCGCCTGCGCCTGCTGATAGTCAAAGCAGAACAGCAGAAAATCGCGCCACTTCAGGCCAATCACCAGCGCAATCAACCCCGCGACGAGACCGCTTTGCAAAATGTCCATCCCGTTAATGCCCAGCATATCGCCGAACAGAATGTGGTCGAGATGCACCTCAGGTTTGACGGCGATATAGAGGATCAGCCCGGCGCCGAACATGCCGGAAAAGACGATCCCCATAACCGTATCTTGCTTGATTCGGCTGTTATCCTTCAGGTATCCGGTGGCGACCGCGCAGAACAGACCGGCCACGAATGCGCCCAGCGCCAGCGGCAGGCCCATCATCCAGGCCAGCACGACGCCGGGAAACACCGCGTGGCTCATGGCGTCGCCCATCAGCGCCCAGCCTTTCAGCACCAGAAAAACCGACAGCAGCGCGCAGGGCACGGCCACCAGGAGTGAAATCAGCAGCGCGTTGTTCATAAACGCAAACTGGAACGGTTCGAGGATCAGCGTCATCATGGATGTGCCTCCCGCGCCCGACGGCGGCTGGCAAGCAGCCCGTGCTTCGGCGCAAAGACGAACGCCAGCAGGAACAGCAGCGTCTGGGCGACCACGATAATGCCGCCGGTGGCGCCGTCCAGGTAATAGCTGGCCCACGCACCGAGGAAGCTGGTGATGCTGCCAATGGCGACGGCAATCATCAACAGGCGCGGGAAGCGATCGGTCAGCAGCCAGGCGGTCGCACCGGGCGTAACCACCAGACAGATCACCAGAAATGCGCCGACGGTTTGCAGCGCCGCCACGGTAGAGACCGCCAGTAGCGTAAAGAAGAGAATTTTCAGACGTTCCGGGCGCAGACCGATGGCGCGGGCGTGGTTCTCATCAAAAAAGGTCACCATCAGATCTTTCCATTTGAACAGCAGGATAACTATCGACACCACGCCGATAATCGCCAGCTGGACGATATCTTCCGGGGCGATAGCCAGAATATTGCCGAGGACGATGGTCTGAATGTTCACCGAGGTCGGGTTGAGTGAGACCATAAACAGCCCCAGCCCGAAAAACGAGGAGAAGATCAGCCCGATAATGGCGTCCTCCTTCAGGCGGCTGCGCTGGTTGAGAAACAGCATGCTGCCCGCCGCCAGCCCGCCCGATAAAAACGCCCCCAGCGAGAACGGCAGCCCGAGCATGTAAGCGCCCGCTACGCCCGGCACGATGGAGTGCGACAGCGCATCGCCGATCAGCGACCAGCCTTTGAGCATCAGATAGCAGGAGAGAAACGCGCACAGCCCGCCCACCATCGCCGAGACCCACATCGCGTTGAGCATGTACTCGTAGCCGAAGGGTTCGAGAAGCACGTTCATTTGGCCTCCTGTCGGTGCGTGACGAAGGGGCGTTCGTCGTCGGTAATAATGCGATCTTCCGAGCCGCTGAGCACCACGTGGCGCAGCACGCCGCTGAAGGCGCGCTCAAGATTCTCAGCGGTAAAGGTGATATCCGTCGGGCCGCTCGCCAGCACGGTGCCTTTGACCATCACCGTGTAATCGCAGAATTCCGTGACCGAGCCCAGATTGTGGGTCGAGACCAGCATCGTTTTACCCTCGTCGCGCAGCTCCCGCAGCAGGCTGATGATCCTGGCTTCGGTTTTGACGTCCACGCCGGTAAACGGCTCGTCGAGCAGGATCACCTCGCCCTGCTGGGCAATCGCCCGCGCCAGAAACACGCGCTTCTTTTGGCCGCCGGAGAGCTCGCCAATCTGCCGATGACGCAGCTCAAGCATATCCACGCGCTTCAGGGCGTCGGTTACAATCTGCCTGTCGCGCTCTTTAGGCCGACGCAGAAACCCCATATGCCCGTAGCGGCCCATCATCACCACGTCCTCGACCAGCACCGGAAATGACCAGTCGACCTCTTCCGACTGCGGCACGTAGGCGACCAGGTTCAGGCGCAGCGCCCGGTGAGGCGGAAGCCCGAGAATGGAGATAGTGCCGCTCGCCGCCCGCACAAAGCCCATCACCGCCTTAAACAGCGTGGACTTGCCGGAACCGTTCACCCCCACCAGGGCGGCAATCGATCCGCCCGGCACGCTGAACGACGCGTCGCGCAGCGCCGTGTGGCCGTTGCGGTAGGTCACGGTCACGTCGGTTACAACAATCCCCTTCTGCATGGTTACTCCTTCATCCCGTCGCGGATGCCCTGCACCAGCGTGCGGGTGGTGACGTTCAGCAGATCGATATAGGTCGGCACCGGGCCGTTTTCTGCACTCAGGGAGTCAACGTACAGCACGCCGCCGTAATGGGCGCCGGTTTCCCGCGCCACCTGACGAGCGGGCTTATCCGAGACGGTGCTTTCGCTGAACACCGCCGGAATGTGATGTTTTTTCACCAGATCGATAACCTTGCGCACCTGCTGCGGCGTGCCCTGCTGATCGGCGTTGATCGGCCACAGGTACAGCTCTTTCAGGCCCAAATCCCGCGCCAGATAGGAGAACGCCCCTTCGCTGGTCACCATCCATCGCTTGTCTTCCGGGATCGCCGTGACCTGCTTACGCAGCGGTTCGAGAGTGGCGGTGATCTTCTGCTTGTAGGCGTCGGCGTTACGCTGATAGGTCTGCGCGTTGGCCGGATCGTACTTCACCAGCGCGTCGCGGATGTTATCGACGTAAATCAGGGCGTTGTCCGGCGACATCCACGCGTGCGGGTTGGGCTTGCCGTTATAGGGCCCTTCGCTGATGCCCATCGGGGTGATGCCTTTGGTAACAATCACCTCCGGCACGCCGTTCAGATGCTGATAAAAGCGCTGGAACCACAGCTCCAGATTCATGCCGTTCGCCAGGATCAGCTGCGCCTTCTGCGCGCGTTTGATATCGCCCGGGGTGGGTTGATACTCATGAATTTCCGCGCCCGGTTTGGTGATGGAGGTGACCTCTGCGGCATCCCCCGCTACGTTTTTCGCCATATCAGCGATAACGGTAAAAGTGGTGATGACCTGGAACTTTTCAGCCGCCAGCGCGCCGGTTGTGGTCGCGGTCATAAGCAGCGCGCCGAGCAACAGACGCTTCAATCCTTGCCGTGGATGCATCGCAGAAGTCTCCTGAGGTGATTAAATTAAAAGCAAAATTAGCCCGTGCTATAAGGTATAGCACAGGCTATATTTAAATGAAAATAGTTATCATTAAAGTTATGTCAACGGAGGGAGAGCCTGATGGCGCTTCGCTTATCAGGCCTACGGTAAAGCAGTTTTGGAGTTTTGTAGGCCGGGTAAGCGCAGCGCCACCCGGCATAAGGGCGACTCACTGCCCGGCAAGTGCCTTATAAAATGCAGGATTCTCCCGAATCACATTAAGTACCTTCGCCGCCAGCCCGGTTGGGTTGCGACGTTTAGACTCCCAGCTCTTTATCGTATCGACGCTCGTGCCAAGCGCCTTCGCCATTTCGCTTTGCGTGATATTGAGCTGCTCTCTGATGGCGCGCACATCAGCAACTTCATAGCGGGTTACCCGGGAAGCGGCTTTTCTTCCGTTATGGATCTCAACGGCCTCTTCAAGCGAAGATTTTAATTCATTGAAAATACTCATTATCAGCCTCCACCTGCCTGATTAGGGTACATAGTACACCTCAAATTTACGGCACTGGAAGCAGTATTTTTCAGAATGGAAGTCAGCTTTTTAAGTTCTGCTTTCTCTGTCTCTGTCAGGCTGTCCTTTATGCATTTTGGATAGGCCATAATGAAATAGATCACCTCCTCTGTGGCAAGAAAGTAAATCACTCTGATCCCCCCTCTCTTTCCCTTTGAGCCTGCCGCCATCCTTATTTTACGTAAACCCCCCGTCTGCTGGATCAGGTCACCTTTATCAGGCCAGGCAATAAGTTCCTTTTGCAGATCCTTTAATTCATCATCCGTAGCAATGCTTTTAATCTGTCGGGTAAAGAGTGATGTTTCGATAAACTCTATCGCATGACTCATCCATAGTTCCTTCCCTAAACGCAGCAAAAGCCCGAATGCTTCAGCATCAGGCTCTTGCTGCATGGTTACTCTTCCTTGAGTAATGCTGCGCCAAATAACTGTATTTATATACAGTCTGAAGGTATTTTAAGAATCCGTTTAGACATCCGGGAACATCACGCTATTCCCCGGCGCTTCCCTGTGGAGATGGATAAAGTTCAGGTGCCGTTCATACTGGTCCAGAATATCCGTAATTACCTGCTCCTTGCTGTAATCCATCAAATCATTCCCTTGGCTCCCTTCCAGCAGGAAGGTCTCCAGCCGGTAGTAGGTCGATTTCCCGCTGCGCGCCCGGTAGGTAAAGCCGGGAACCGAATACTGCTGCGGCCAGATCTGATAAACAAAGTTCTGCTCGTCGCCCATGTGCACCAGCAGATCCAGGTGCCCCAGGGTTTCGCCCTCTTCCGGCGGCAGGTTTTTCAGTTCCACGTAGGCGCCACGCAGCTTCAGCTCCTGCGCCACCTCTTCCATCGCCGGGAAGCAGACCGTCTCCATCATCTGGCTGGTGTAGCGCGTGCCCGGGTAGTTCATCAGGCGCGACAGGCGTTTCTTCCAGCTCAACCTGTCCTGCGCGCCCATCGGCCGCGGCGCGGTGTCGCGGCTGGCGCTGACGCGGCGGTAGTCTTCCACCTTAAGCGATTTATACAGCCCGGCCATCACGAAGAAGATCACGAAGCTGAACGGCAGGCCCATGATCACCGTGGTGTTCTGCAACGCCGAAATGCCGTTGGTCATCAGCATGCCGAGCGTCAGCAGGCCGATGGCGACGGACCAGAAGATGCGCAGCCAGTTCGGCGCATCGCTGTTGATGTCTTTGAGCTTCGAAGTGAAGTTGCCCAGCACCAGCGCGCCGGAGTCCGCCGAGGTGACGTAGAACAGCAGGCCGGTAATGGTTGCTACGGACGCGCTAAAGGTAAACGCCGGATACTGCGCCAGCAGGCTGTAGAAGCCGCGCTCCGGGTGCACCATCGCTTCCTGCGCGAAGGTCGCATTGCCGTGGATAATTTCGTGCAGCGCGCTGTTGCCGAAAATCGACAGCCACAGCAGGGTGAAGGTGAACGGGATGATCAGCGTGCCCATCACGAACTGACGGATGGTGCGGCCACGCGAAATGCGCGCCAGGAACAGGCCGACAAACGGCGACCAGGCCACCCACCACGCCCAGAAGAACAGGGTCCAGTTGTTCATCCACTCCACCGGGCGGTCAAAGGCGAAGCTGTTCAGCGTCATGCCCATAAAGCGGTTCACGTAATCACCTACGTTGAGCACTAAGGCGTTGAGCAGGAATGAGGTGTCGCCCATAAACAGCACGAACAGGATCAGCCCCAGCGCCAGCGCGACGTTCAGCTCGGAGAGCACGCGAATACCTTTATCCACGCCGGAGGTCACCGAGATGGTAGCGATGATCACCGACAGCGCAATTAGCACCGCCTTCGCCGCCATCGAATCCGGGATGTCAAACAGCACGCTCAGCCCGTAGTTAAGCTGCACTACGCCAATCCCGAGCGTGGTGGCGATGCCGAAGATGGTGCCGATCACCGCCGCGATATCGACGCTGTGGCCAATCGGGCCGTTGATCTTTTTCCCGAAAATCGGGTACAGCGCGGAGCGGATGGTAAGGGGCAAATTATAACGATAGCTAAAGTATCCGAGCGCCATGCCCATCAGGGCATACATTGACCAGCCCGTCAGGCCGTAGTGGAACAGCGTCCAGACCATCGCCTGACGCGCGGCCTCCATCGTCTGCCCTGCCCCTTCCGGCGGCTGCATATATTGCGTGACCGGTTCCGCCACGGAGAAGAACATCAGGTCGATGCCAATGCCCGCGGCAAACAGCATCGCGGCCCAACTCAGCAGGCTGAACTCGGGCTTGGACTGCTCCGGCCCAAGCTTCACCGAACCGAAGCGCGAGCAGGCAATGCAGACGACGAAGACGATATAGAGCGTCGCCGCCAGAAGGTAGTACCAGCCGAAGGTCTTCGACACCCAGTTCAGGGTGCGCCCAATCCACTCGGCAGAAAAATCACGAAAGAAGATGGTCGTCAGGGAAAACAACAAAATCAGCCCGGCGGACGTAAAAAAAACGACCGGGTTGATTTTGTCTTTTTCTCTGTCTTGTGAAAGGTCTGTCATCCAGTATCCCCACTGTTTTTGTAACTATTAAAATCCAAAATCGCAACAATTAAGACACATTTTATATTGAACGTCCAATCAAAAACCGCTTTAATAGAGTACCAACGCTGATGAATGGAGTGGCAAAAATGCCCAAAGTGGGGATGCAGCCGATCCGGCGCAGGCAGCTCATCAATGCCACGCTGGAAGCAATTAATGAAGTGGGAATGCATGACGCAACCATCGCGCAAATCGCCCGTCGGGCGGGCGTGTCCACGGGTATCATCAGCCACTATTTCAAAGATAAAAACGGTCTGCTGGAAGCAACCATGCGCGACATCACCGGTCAGTTACGCGATGCGGTATTAAGCCGTTTACGCGCCCTGCCGGACGGCAGTGCAGAGCAGCGTTTGCAGGCGATTGTCGGCGGCAATTTTGATGAAACCCAGGTCAGCGGCGCGGCGATGAAGGCCTGGCTGGCCTTCTGGGCCAGCAGCATGCATCAGCCGATGCTCTATCGTTTGCAGCAGGTCAGCAGCCGCCGGTTGCTCTCAAATCTGGTGTACGAATTCCGCCGCGAACTGCCGCGTGAACAGGCTGAAGAGGCGGGCTACGGGCTCGCCGCACTGATTGACGGGCTGTGGCTGCGCGCCGCGCTCAGCGGCAAACCGCTGGATAAAACCCTGGCCCAGTCGCTCACCAGCCACTTTATCAGCCAGCATTTACCGACCGAATAACCGAGGAGGAAGCATGTCCCGAATGGCAGAACAGCAGCTTTATATCAATGGTGGTTACACATCGGCCACCAGCGGTCGCACCTTCGAGACCATCAACCCGGCGAACGGTGAAGTTCTGGCAACCGTGCAGGCCGCCGGGCGCGAAGACGTGGACCGCGCCGTAGAGAGCGCAAAGCGCGGGCAAAAAATCTGGGCGGCGATGACCGCCATGGAGCGCTCGCGCATCCTGCGTCGCGCCGTCGATATCCTGCGCGAGCGCAACGACGAGCTGGCAAAGCTGGAAACCCTCGACACCGGTAAAGCGTTTTCTGAAACCTCGACCGTCGACATCGTCACCGGCGCGGACGTGCTGGAGTACTACGCGGGGCTGATCCCGGCACTGGAAGGCAGCCAGATCCCGCTGCGCGAGACCTCCTTCGTCTACACCCGCCGCGAGCCGCTGGGCGTGGTGGCGGGCATCGGCGCGTGGAACTATCCGATCCAGATCGCCCTGTGGAAATCCGCCCCGGCGCTGGCGGCGGGCAACGCGATGATCTTCAAGCCGAGCGAAGTAACGCCGCTTACCGCCCTGAAACTGGCGGAAATCTACACCGAAGCGGGCGTGCCGGACGGCGTGTTTAACGTTCTGCCGGGTGTGGGCGCGGAAACCGGCCAGTACCTGACCGAGCATCCGGGCATCGCCAAAGTCTCCTTTACCGGCGGCGTCGCCAGCGGCAAAAAGGTGATGGCAAACTCGGCGGCCTCGTCCCTGAAAGAGGTGACGATGGAGCTGGGCGGTAAATCCCCGCTGATAGTGTTTGACGATGCGGATCTGGATCTCGCGGCAGATATCGCCATGATGGCCAACTTCTTCAGCTCCGGTCAGGTGTGCACCAACGGCACCCGCGTGTTCGTGCCCGCGAAGTTTAAAGCCGCGTTTGAGCAAAAAATCGTTGAGCGCGTGGGCCGCATCCGCGCGGGCGACCTGTTCGATGAAAACACTAACTTCGGCCCGATGGTCAGCTTCCCGCACCGCGACAGCGTGATGCGCTACATCGCCAAAGGCAAAGAGGAAGGCGCGCGCGTGCTGTGCGGCGGTGACGTGCTGAAGGGTGACGGCTTTGATAACGGCGCGTGGGTTGCCCCGACCGTGTTCACCGACTGCACCGACGAAATGACCATCGTGCGCGAAGAGATCTTCGGCCCGGTGATGTCCATTCTTTCCTATGACACTGACGAAGAGGCCATTCGTCGCGCCAATGACACCGACTACGGTCTGGCGGCGGGCATTGTCACCGCCGATCTGAACCGCGCCCACGGCGCTATTCATCAGCTCGAAGCGGGCATCTGCTGGATCAACACCTGGGGCGAATCCGCCGCGGAGATGCCGGTGGGCGGATACAAACACTCCGGCATTGGCCGCGAGAACGGCGTCATGACGCTTCAGAGTTACACCCAGGTGAAGTCCATCCAGGTTGAGATGGGTAAATTCCAGTCCATATTTTAACCGGGAGGTTTATTTGCAATTTGACTACATCATTATCGGGGCCGGCTCTGCCGGCAACGTTCTGGCAACACGACTGACTGAAGATCCGAACACCACCGTCCTGCTGCTTGAGGCGGGCGGGCCGGACTACCGCTTTGACTTCCGCACCCAGATGCCTGCCGCGCTGGCCTTCCCGTTGCAGGGCAAGCGCTACAACTGGGCGTATGAAACCGAGCCAGAGCCTTTCATGAACAACCGCCGCATGGAGTGCGGACGCGGAAAAGGGCTGGGCGGCTCGTCGCTGATCAACGGCATGTGCTACGTGCGCGGCAACGCAATGGATCTGGACAACTGGGCGAAAGAACCGGGTCTGGAGCACTGGAGCTATCTCAACTGCCTGCCCTACTACCGCAAGGCAGAGACCCGCGACGTGGGGCCGAACGACTACCACGGCGGCGACGGTCCGGTGAGCGTCACCACCTCTAAGCCGGGCGTGAACCCGCTGTTTGAAGCGATGGTGGAGGCAGGCGTGCAGGCGGGCTACCCGCGCACCGACGATCTCAACGGCTATCAGCAGGAAGGCTTTGGCCCGATGGATCGCACGGTCACGCCGCAGGGCCGACGCGCCAGCACCGCGCGCGGCTATCTGGATCAGGCCAAACCGCGCCCGAATCTGACCATCCGCACCCACGCCATGACCGATCACATTATCTTTGACGGCAAGCGCGCGGTGGGCGTCGAGTGGCTGGAAGGCGAAAGCACCATTCCGTCAAAAGCGACAGCGAAGAAAGAGGTACTGCTGTGCGCGGGCGCTATTGCGTCACCGCAGATCCTCCAGCGCTCCGGCGTGGGCAACGCTGAACTGCTGAAGCAGTTTGATATCCCGCTGGTACATGATTTACCCGGCGTGGGGGAAAACTTGCAGGATCACCTGGAGATGTACCTTCAGTATGAATGCAAAGAGCCCGTTTCCCTCTACCCTGCCCTGCAGTGGTGGAATCAGCCGAAGATTGGCGCGGAGTGGCTGTTTGGCGGCACCGGCGTGGGTGCGAGCAACCACTTCGAAGCGGGCGGGTTTATCCGCAGCCGCGAGGAGTTCGAGTGGCCGAATATTCAGTATCACTTCCTGCCGGTAGCGATTAACTACAACGGCTCGAACGCGGTGAAAGAACACGGCTTCCAGTGCCACGTCGGCTCCATGCGCTCCCCGAGCCGTGGACACGTGCGCATTCAGTCGCGCGATCCGCACCAGCATCCGGCGATCCTGTTCAACTATATGTCCCACGAGCAGGACTGGCAGGAGTTCCGCGACGCGATCCGCATCACCCGTGAGATCATGCACCAGCCGGCGCTGGACAAATACCGTGGGCGCGAAATCAGCCCGAGCGTCGAATGCCAGACCGACGAACAGCTGGACGAGTTCGTGCGTAACCACGCCGAAACCGCCTTCCATCCGTGCGGCACCTGCAAGATGGGCTACGACGACATGGCGGTGGTCGATGGCGAAGGCCGCGTTCACGGGCTGGAAGGGTTACGCGTGGTAGATGCGTCGATTATGCCGCAAATTATCACTGGCAACCTGAACGCCACCACCATCATGATTGGTGAGAAGATTGCCGACGCCATTCGCGGGCGCGAGCCGCTGGCGAAGAGCACGGCGGCGTATTATGTGGCGGATGGGGCGCCGGTTCGCCGCTGAGTGCGAACTTCTCCTCTCACCCCGGCCCTCTCCCTTTGGGCTGAGGGTTCCCCACAAATTAATGCGAGCACTGAGCAATCCCCTCGCCCCTCCGGGGAGAGGGTTAGGGTGAGGGGAACATACGGCGGTGGTGGTCATTCCGTTCACTTTATGTTCCTTGCTACTCTGTAACGACATGACCGGTGAACGTGCCAGGGTGGCTCAGGGCATCGCTGACAGCCCTCAGTCATTTAGAAAGCAACTTTATTGCTTCTGCATAAAAAAATTACTGGGGATCCCTCAGCCCACAGGGAGAGGGAGAAAAGCGCGCTACTTTTTACGTGAGAGTTTAAAGGCAACAAACAGGAACACCACCCACACCGGCAGCAGCATCGCTGACAGGCGCATCTCATCCATGGTGCACATCAGCATCAGAATCAGGCCGAGGAAGGCGATACAGATGTAGTTCCCCGCCGGATAGAGCAGCGCCTTGAACTGCGTCTCGCGCCCCTTGCGGCGCATCGCGGCGCGAAAGCGCAGGTGCGCCAGGCAGATCATGATCCAGTTCAGCAGCAGCGTGGCGACAACCATCGCCATCAGCAGGCCAAACGCCTCTTTCGGCAGCAGATAGTTGATCAGCACCACCAGCGAGGTGATAGCGCCGGAAAGGAACAGCGAATTGATCGGCACGCCGCGACGGCTGACGCGGGTGAGGAACTTCGGCGCGTTGCCCTGTACGGAGAGGCCAAACAGCATGCGGCTGTTGGAGTAAACCCCGCTGTTGTACACCGACAAAGACGCCACCAGAATGACGAAGTTCAGCGCGGAAGCCACCACGTTGCTGTTCAGGTCATGGAAGATCATCACGAACGGGCTGCTGTCAGATTTTACTTCCACCCACGGATAGAGCGCCAGCAGCACCACCAGCGAGCCGATATAGAACAGCAGGATACGGTACACCACCTGGTTGACCGCTTTCGGAATGCTTTTGTGCGGATCGCGCGCTTCAGCAGCGGTGATGCCAATCAGCTCCAGACCGCCGAAGGAGAACATAATGACCGCCAGCGAGAGGATCAGCCCTTTCCAGCCAGTCGCCAGGAAGCCGCCGTGCTGCCACAGGTTGTCGATCGATGCACGCTCGCCGCCGTGGCCGGAGAACAGCAGCCACAGGCCAAAGCCGATCATGCCGATAATCGCCAGCACCTTGATCAGCGCAAACCAGAACTCGGTCTCACCATACAGGCGCACGTTCACAAGGTTAACGGCGTTAATGATGATGAAGAAGGCCGCCGCCCAGATCCACGTCGGGACATCCGGCAGCCAGTACTGCATATAGATGCCTGCGGCGGTCAGCTCCGCCATGCCCACCAGCACAAACATCACCCAGTAGTTCCAGCCGGAGAGGAAGCCTGCGAACGGACCCCAGTATTTATAGGCAAAATGCGCGAAGGAGCCGGACACCGGCTCTTCAACAACCATCTCGCCGAGCTGGCGCATGATCAGGAAGGCGATAATCCCCGCGAGAGCGTAACCCAGCAGAACCGCCGGGCCCGCCATTTGAATGGCGGGGCCGATGCCGAGAAACAGCCCGGTACCGATCGCGCCGCCAAGGGCAATTAACTGAATATGTCGATTTTGCAAACCACGTTGCAGCGTCGGACTCTGATCCGACGAAGCTTCAGCGCTACCATGGCCTGAAGCGGATGACGCGTCTTTCACGCCCTACCCCTGTCTCTTTTTTAGAAGGGGCACGTTTTAACACTTCATGCTGGTGGTAGCAAGCTTAACGCCGGGCCAGCGCATGCGCCCGGCGGATAAACGTCACGACCCGATGATCCCGCCGTCTGCTTTGACTATCACCACCGTTGACGATCGCGGACGCCCGTTCGGGCTCGCGTCTGGCCAGCTGGAAACAGCGCGAGGGTTGGCCGGGTCGGTAATATCATCCCCACCCTCCCCCGGATGCTGAATGTTGATAAACAGCGTCCGGTTGTCTGGCGTAAATGCAATGCCGGTGATTTCGCACCCGCGCGGCCCGGTCAGGAATCGGCGATACTCGTTGGTGCCTGGAATGGTAGCCACCATCTGGTTATTGCCCATCCCCTCGTACGCTTTCTTATTGATGGTGCTGGAGGAGACATCGGTCTGGATCCACAGGACGCCCTGGTGGTCAAACGACAGGCCGTCCGGGCTGCCAAATTCCGCGCCCTGCATCGAGCCTTTGGCCTTCGGATCGTCGCCGTCGGTGCGCCCGGCCATGACCAGAATATCCCACTTAAAGCGTGAGGCGGCAGGATCGGCCCCCTCTTCGAGCCAGTGCATAATATGCCCGTACACGTTGTTGGCGCGCGGGTTAGCAGCATCGACCGGTGCCTTGCCCTCTTTCCCGCGATCGCTGTTGTTGGTGAGCGTACAGTAGACGCTGCCGCTGGCGTGCGGATCGACGGCTATCCACTCGGGGCGATCCATCTTCGTTGCCCCCACCACGTCGGCCGCCAGACGGGTTTTAATCAGCAGATCGCCCTGGCTTGCAAAACCGTTGCTTTTATCCAGGCCATTTTGCCCGAAGACAAGCGGCAGCCAGTCGCCGCTGCCGTTTTCGTTGAACCTGGCGACGTACAGCGTGCCGGACGTCAGCAGCTGCATATTGGCTTCGCGGTTCGCGGGATCGTATTTTTTATCCGAAACAAATTTATAGATGTACTCAAACTTTTGGTCGTCACCCATATAAACCACCACGCGATTATCGGCGGCGAGCGTGACGGCTGCCCCCTCATGCTTGAAGCGGCCCAGCGCGGTGTGCTTGCGCGGGGTGGAGGTCGGGTTGTAGGGATCGATTTCCACGACCCAGCCAAAACGGTTGGGTTCGTTAGGGGTTTTATCGACGCTGAACCGCTCATCCACCTCGTTCCAGCGGTACGATTCATCGCTGTCGCTAATGCCGTAGCGTTTTTCCAGCGGGTTGAGATCGGCTTTTTTCACAAATATGTCCGACCAGTTCTCCTCGCAGGTGAGATAGGTCCCCCACGGCGTGTGGCCGTTGGCGCAGTTCTGCATGGTGCCCAGAACGCGTTCCCCCTGCGGATCGGCGGCGGTTTTCATTAAGTCCTGATGCCGCGCCGGGCCGGTAAGCTGCATCGGCGTATTGACGGTAATACGGCGGGCGAACGAAGACGGACGCACCACCTCCCAGCCGCTGCCCGTTTTTTTCACTTCCACCACCGACACGCCCATCGCGTTCTGCCCCTTGCGGGCTTTGTCGAGGCTCCAGTTCGCCGTACCGTCCGTAAACAGCATTCCGTTGTCGATGTATTCATGGTTCAGCGCCAGCAGGCCATGCTCCGGGCTTTGCCCCCCCTGCGGCAGGCTAAACCACGCCATGCCGTCGTGGTGCATGCCCGCCTGCACGGCCTGTTCGTCTGTGGTATTGCTGGCGTCCGGTTTAAACGCCGGCATGTTGTTTTTGATGCCTGTCGGATCGCCCCAGCGATAGAACGGGCGGGCAATATAACCTTCCGGCACCCTGACCGTATCTTCCGTGGAGACGTCGATGCTGGTAAAGCCCAGGGAAACCGCTTTTGCCAGCGCGGACGGTTTTGAGACCGCGGCAATCGCATTTTCGGGTGTGATCAGATACGGGAATGATACGGCGGCCCCCGCTACGGCCCCCATCTGGAGAAAACGGCGGCGGGAGAGGAACACCTCTGCCACCTCGGAGAATACCGGGTTAGCGCTGCGGTTACTGATATCGTCGCGATGTTCTTTTTTAAATACGGATTTGAGGGGTCTGCCCATAGCGGCTTCCTGTCATTGGCCAAGAGGTAAGGATGTGGCGACCAGTGTAAGAAGCTTTTATTACAATTTTATAACACAACAACGAAGGGATTAGGGCGTCCCTGCCCCGGATAACGAGGTGGAACGCTTAGAACTCGTAGCCAACCGAGACCTTAAAGGTACGCGGCTCGCCCTGAGTGATGTAAGTACCGGAATCATCCACGCTTGACCAGTAGTTCTCGTTGGTCACGTTGTCGATGCCTGCGCGCACGGTCATCTGGTTTTCATTGTGGTTCACCGCGAAGCGATAGCGCATGCCCAGATCCAGCGTGGTGTAGCTGTCCAGCTTTTTGGTATTCGCCAGGTCAGCATACTGCGTGCCGGAGTGGTTAACGCGCGCGGTCGCCGTCAGACCCTCAATCGGCTTGATATCGTATTCTGCGCCCAGCACGGCGTAGAAGCTTGGAATACCGATCGCGTCGTTCCCCTGGTTCACGCCGTTTTTAGTTTTGGTCAGCTCGGCCTGAAGCCAGGTGGCGCTGGCGTTCAGACGCATCCCAAGCATTGGCTCGCCGAAAACGTTCAGCTCCACGCCACGGTTACGCTGTTCAGCGTCCAGGCCGTAGTGGCCGCTGTCGTCGAGGATGGCCGACGGCATTTTGATCTCAAACAGTGCCAGGGAGCCGCCCACGCGGCCAAAGTCCGCCTTTACACCCACTTCGTTCTGCTTAGAGTGCACGATACCGGTGCTCTGGCCGTAGTTGTTTGCTGAGCGAGGCGCAGTTTCACCGGGCTGTAACGCCTCGGTGTGGTTGGCGTAGAGGGAAATTTCCTCCCACGGCTTATAGACCACGCCGTAGGTTGGCATCCAGCGGCTACCGTCAAAACCGTCCGCGTCGTTTTCCGCACCGGTAATTTTGTTGTACCCGCGAATCACCACTTTCTGATGGCGTGCGCCTGCGGTAAACAGCAGTTTGTCGTCCAGCACGCCCAGGGTATCGCTCAACAGCCAGCCCTGCGTGCGGGTGCGCCCACTGGTCAGCGGATCGCTGTATTTGCCGCCTTAGCCGCTGAAGTTGCTGCTGTCCGGCATAGCAACGCCGGTGTTGTGGTAGATGTTGGTGGTCGGGTTATCCGCCGCGGCAGACATTTTCCACGCGATTTTTTCGTTTTTGGTCATCGCCGAATACCCGACATTCACCTTGTGCGAGACGAAGCCGGTCATGAAGTTACCGCGAATGCCCGCCATGCCGCTGACGGAATCACTGATGCGGTTGGTATCAAGGCGGCTGACCGTCGCATTACCGCTTTTATCCATCAACTTCGGGGCGCTGTAGATCCCCTCTTCGTGCGCGTGCTGTGCGCCGAGGCCGGTATAGGCCGTCCAGCTATCGGTGATGTCGTACTCGCTGCGCCACATGCCGAATTCGTTTTCGATATCGCTGTAGGCCCACTTCTGCGAGAAGTTGCGATCGTTCTTCGGTGGTTCAGGCACGAAGTCCACCGCCGAGATGTTGACGCTGGTCGGGCTGCCGTGGAAGTTTTTTTTCTGATAGCCCAGGTCCAGCGAGGTGCGGAAACGGTCACCTTTGTAATCCAGACCGGTGGAGAGCAGCGTGGTGCGGCGGCGGTCGTTCGGCACGCCGGTTTCGCCTTCACGATGCACAAGGTTCACCCGCGCGCCGAACTGGTCGTTATCGCCAAAGCGACGCCCCGCATCCAGCGTGGTGCCAATCTGGGAATCCGAGGTGTAGTCGACGCCCACTTTCGCCTGCGGGATGTCGCCCGCGTGTTTTGGCTCAAGGTTGATCATCCCGCCCACGCCCGAGCTGGCCGCGCCGTTCATCAGGGAATTGGCCCCTTTAAAGATCTCGATGCGGTCAACCATCTGGGCATCCACCACCTGGCGCGGCAGTACGCCAGACAATCCGCCAAAGGTCATATCGTCGCCGTCAAACTTCAGGCCGCGGATACGGAAGGTTTCCGCGCTGTTGCCGTACCCCTGAACGAACTGCACGCCCGCGTCGTTAGCGACCACGTCAGCAATGGTTTTCGCCTGCTGATCTTCCACCAGCTTCGAGGTGTAGCTAATGATGTTGAACGGCACGTCCATGGCGTTCTGCTGCCCGAGCATCCCCATACGTCCGCCGTTAGCCACCTGGCCGTCGAGAAAGGCCGGAAGCAGCTGGTCACCGCCGGGTTTGAAATCACTCCCCGCCGTGGACTGGACCACGATGGTGTCCTCTTTTTTCTCTTCCGCCGCAAAGGCGGAGTGTGTAACCGCGCCGATGGCAATCGCCAGCAGCGTTTTGTGCATTGTGGTGTTGTTCATAATGAGCTCTTAACGTGCGCGCAAAAATGGCCCGTTGTCGGGCCTTAGTGTTTATCAAATGAAATGCAAATGAGAACTATACGCATTATATATACGTAATCAAGCGTCAACGAGGAGCACTGCGCGAGAAGAGGTTAAAAACGATGTGGGGGAGAAGTACGGCGTACAACCACCCCAGACAGGGGTGGTTGCTAAAGCATTATTTTTTCTTGTAAATATCGGCGGTGCCGTGAATTTTGTTGTTTGTATTACCGGAAGTCAGCACCAGTACATCAGCACCTTCTTTATCAGCCTTTTCGACCAGCTCTTTTTTCGCATCGTCGACAGAGACTTCGTTAGCCGTGCTCACGGTACCGATTTTTTCGTACTGAGACTCAACTTTTTCGAATTCGTTTTTTGTCATCATTTCAGCCGCAAAGGCGTTGGTGGTAAACAGAAACGCGGTGCCCAACAAAATAGCAGTCGTTTTTTTCATAAACTTTTTCCTTAAGATTAATGAGCAACTACGAAAAGCCCCCACGCGAAACGGTGAGGTGTAATGAGCATGGTAGAGGATTGGCGAAAATGCCATATACCAGGGAAAATTCTTTTATAACAGGCTGTTGTCCTGCATGAATAAAGGGTTTAAGCGGTATTTGAACGCGCCAGATACTTCCTCTGGACGATTTTATGGTGTCGTCTGATTTTTTTTGCGATCAGGCGTTTTTCCCAACGCCGGTGGGATTCAATGGGAATACCAATGCGCAGGCTGGCCGTCACGTTGTCTTCAACAATCCTTTTCGCGTTACAACGCTTTCCGGACAGATCGATGATCCTTATTCCTTTTTCACTCAGGATGAAGTTCCCGCCGTGCGCATCGCCGGAAATGATTTTCAGATTGTGCATTTTCTGCATACTGTGTCGGATTTCACGCTTTATGTCCGGCGTGATCGCGGGAAGAACGCGTAACTCCGGACCGGGGACATACTCAAACAACATGAGCGAGATTTTTGCGAATCTGAAAATCCGGCGTTCAGCCAGGAGATAAAAATCATTCGGGAAGGTATGACCTTGCCTGCCAGCATAGTCGATCCGCTCAATCAAATTTTCGTTGGGGTTGGGCGTAAAAAACGATTTGAAAAATTTTTCTATCCTTTTTTTCCTGGGGGAGTAAATCTTTAATACAAACTGTCCGTAGGGGGTATTCAGTAAAGAGACGTGGGTATGCGGAAGGCTTTTAAATACCATCTGAACGCTGAGTCGTTTTACATTACAGGACAATATATCGTCCAGTATTTCCAGGTATCGTGTATCGTTATTTTTATAACAGACGTGAAAACCACGGTATTTCATTTTTGTAATCATAATAATGTGCTTAGTATGATTTTTCCACGGTGGTATTAGAACCCGTTGTGATGATACGAACTTTGTCGCCAGGGTTAAATGTCAAACCATTATTGTGCTGCACCACCTGAATAGTCTGCCCGGATTGGGTCTTGATAAGTAACTTCACTTCCTGTGCTGCCAATTCGTTAGACTGCCGGTTATGAGAAGCCGCCGCCCCAACTGTTGCACCGGCTACCGTCATGGCGGTTTTCCCTTTGCCGTTACCGAACTGGTGACCCACTACGCCACCAATCGTGCCCGCGGTTAAGGTACGCAGCGGATGATACCCTTCTCGGGTATGCGTAATAATTTGGCTCTGCAGAACCGTGCCATCCTCCACCAGCGATCGGATGCCAGCGTAACTCGCCGGACTGGTGATAGCCAGAAAGCTCAACGCGATGAGTAAATATTTTTTCATTTTAAGCCTTTCTTATACATTGAAGGTGACACTATTCTGCCCGGCGAAAAACCCTCTCCTTTAGCTAAATATGCTTTACCAGGCAAATAATTTATTTTTACACAAAACGACCATAAATTTAAAAATAAACAATTTAAAACTGGAAAGGTATATTGACTTCAATTATCAATAACGTGTTTTCCAGATACATTGTCAGAGTATTTGATTCAGACGAAGCAATATCCATTGCACAATTCTCAATAATTACCAATCATCGTTATTAAAATAATGGTCCCTGTCCATACAGGGAAAACATCAGGAGTTATATTATGAAAAAAGTCATTCTCGCTCTGGCTTTCACTGCGGCATCATTTTCTGCATTTGCAAATCATCCGGTAGCCCGTGCGACTGCCGTCGCCTCCGCCGATCATCCTGTTGCCGTTGCGGCGGCCACCGGTGAAGGTAACCATCCTGTCGCCCGCACCACGGCGGTGGTTTCTGCCGATCACCCTGTCGCCGTCGCAGCCGCAACAGACGGTAGTTATCATCCCGTCGCCCGCGCAACTGTGGTCGCTAACGCTGACCATCCGGTCGCCGCCGCGGCCGTTACAGGGCACTAATGGCGCTCTCCCCCGGCAAGGAAGCTGGGGGTATCAGCCCAACCTGGGCATCCACTCTTCGTGTAACCCGGTCTTTTTCATTACCGCCAGAATACTCAGGGTGATGATGGTCGCCAGTAGCCCACCAAACAACGAGGAGCACCAGCCATGTTTGTCGCAGAGCCCTGACCACAGTGCCGCCAGGCAGGCCGTGAAGCTCCCCCAGTACAGATAGGAGTTGGACTTCACCCAGGTAACAGACAAAGAAAACCATCCCCATACGTCGGGGGCTTTTTCAAACATGGGAATCTCCTGATATTAATAAAAGAAGGAATTATTCCGTCGGGTGACGGGGATCAATGTGCTTAATAATGCGCCCCGCAGGACGCATGATAAGGGCGCTATTCTTTCTGGCGGATAAGCGGCAGTGCGACGGCAATAAAGCAGACCACCAGCACATCATCAGCCAGGAACGACATCATCCGCCCGGTAAAATCTACCGCCATGACCAGGAAAAGCGGGGCGGCAGCCAGCGCAAGACGTGCATTTTTCACAGGTACTGATCCAGAGAGAGCTGAAGAGCCTGCGCTCAGGAATTTGAGGAAAAAAGCCCCATGCATGTAAGGCTCTGTAAATTCTTTGCCACATCTAAGGATGTGGCTGCGCTCATGCTCTTAAGTTGATATCGATTCATCGCTACCTAGAACCGGTGCACATTAAGCAGATATAAAAAAGCTCCGGTAAAAAACCGAAGCTTTATGTTTAACAGCTGTCATTTAGCTCCGGACACTAATAACACCGATTATTAGAAAAGAAATGAATCCTAAAGCTAATTGATACCGTGACATTACTTCTGCATCCTGCACGATACAAACAATATGAATAAAATTCTTTTTTGCAAAAACCCAAATTAACGAGTCATTTTCTTTAAATGCAAAATACTCATTCTAACCGACTGAGAAACACAATATTGAAAAAGCAAGCCATATGGCACGTAAACGGAAAAGATCGCCGACCTGGCGGTGCATCATCCGATGACTACGATCGCCTTCATGAAGCAATGGAGTCCAGAAATTACTTTCGCGAAATTCAGGACGGAGCCGGAAATTGGTTTAATCTTCCATCCGCTGAGTACGTAGCCGAAAAAAACGCATCAGCCCGCGCAGTTCGAGACGAAGTTGTAGCCATCGCCGGGACGATAAAGGATAACCCTCGGGTGCTGGTCTCTCAGGCTGCAGATCGCTCATGGCATTTAATCAAGAAGTTAGCTTTGGTCGCCGTCACCGGTTATCCCATTCCCGCTACGTCCATCATCAACTCTGACGCCAGGGGCGCTATCAAGGCGTTCCATTGCAATAAACGCGGCGGCCACATAGCGACCGAGATTTTCGTTATATTCCTCTCCCCGCTGCCCCTGAGCCACAATAAGCTGGCCCAGTCTTTTTGCGTAACGCACTAACATTTTTTATGATTGGCGGAAAGATAATCGGAGTATCAATATGAGCGATGGATTACAGGTCGTAATGTCGCCGGTACAACTGGCCGCCGTAATGTCTGATAAAACAGTAACTGAAGCAGAGACACTGCAGAATCGGTTGCTGGGCGGACTCGGTGTAGCAATGAGTACCGTTGAACTGGCCGGTGCGACAATTTTGTGCGCAGCGCCAGACCCAACGACGCTGACTAAAGCGGCCTGCATTGTTGTTGGTGCGCATGGACTCGACAGCCTCAATGCTGCTATTGACCAGACTCTGACGGGTCGAGATACACGGACAGCAGCGTATCAGTTAGCTACTGATACAGCTCGCCGTCTTGGAGCTGATGAAAAGACTGCGCTTAATATTGGCCTGACTGTCGATATTGCTGTTCCCGTAGCCTTTGGCCTTGCTTTGGGGGCTGTACGTATTGCCTCTGTTCGTGTTGGTCGGATTAAACTGATGGAACATGAATCAGCGACCGGATATAAACCTGGGGGACATACACTATCTCGCCATGTGGGGCTAAGTGAAGCGGAGCTGCGAACCCGTCTGGCTAACCGACCAACGTTATCCGGTAGCAGCACTTTCTATAATCGGCGCGTAGCAGAGGAGGCAATTTCCCAGGCGTTGAGGTTCAATTCGTCTTATATCACCAATTGGGCCAAAACAACGAGACCGGGAGCGAAACTGAATATCGACTTTTTTGCAGGAAAAGAGGTCGGTTTTGGAATTGAGTCTGCCACTGGCTCTGTGATCAAGTCTCATAAAATGCGTGTCGTACTTGAGCTTCAAATGTACAACGATAAACCATATTACGTTCTGACCGCCTTCCCGATACTGAGATAATGATGATTTATAGATACCTGGATCACCTTATAGCGACCTACTTCAATCAGGATTATGACCTCTTCGGAGAAACCATTGAGGAGGTGATGGATGAATACCTTAAATGCGAGGGGCCTGAGTATGCCCGAGGCGTAGTCACAGATTGCATAAATTTCATCAATACAAGCAAAGACTTAGAAATGGAGTTTCTTGAACTGTATAAGTTCGACTTTCACCCTGAGTTATGGGGGATCACAGCTAAGCAGTTTTTAACCATGATCTCCGCACAGGCCACCCGTTACCTTGAAGAGGAAAGATAAGGGCCTTTTCCGGCCCTTGAAGGTGTTCAATAATCCATCTCCAGCCGAATATCCAGCATCGCCGGGCAGCCATCAATAAAAGCTTCCGCCATCTGAAATTTAATGCGAATCATTCCCTCTGACAGACGTAACTTTCGCCCAAGCACACGCTTAGAGATATTTTTGACATAATGGTCAAAAAGAAGACCGTACTCATCCGGCCTTTTCTGTTTCAGGCGCGCCATGCTTGAATCGATAATTAACGCGTCATTCTCGATACAACTCGCAGAACTCCATCAGTGAGGAAAATGCGGGTTGATGACCAGAGCGCATGGAATGCAGCATGTCGTCGTGCAGGTATCGAAGATTTCCGATTCCACGACCTGAGACATACATGGGCGAGCTGGTTAATTCAGTCTGGCGTCCCGTTATCTGTTCTTCAGGAAATGGGCGGCGGGGAAAGTATCGAAATGGTTCGTCGATATGCTCACCTGGCACCGAAACACTTAAGCGAACACGCACGGAAAATTGATGCCATTTTTGGCAATCATGACACAAATACGACGCATGGAGAAAATCAGGCCAGTTTGAGACTAGCGTATGTGCATGATATTTAATGGCACGCCCTGTAGGATTCGAACCTACGACCTACGGCTTAGAAGGCCGTTGCTCTATCCAACTGAGCTAAGGGCGCACGGAGAAGAGTGTACTTCGCGGTGGTGAAACGCCTGGAATTATACGGTCAATGCGTAGTGAGTCAATGCCTTTTCCACCTTCTCTGCCGTTAATGACTAGCTGATTGTAAATACGGCTGTTTTTTCAACATTTATCCCTCTTTTACGGGCTGCGAAAAGGCTTAGCCGCTTTTAAGTAACGCCTGCTGTTTTCCTGTTTACTTCCCCTTCACACTGTCCTGCGGTATCCCGGCCGCCTGGAGGCTGGAAATGAACAGGACGACGGAGTGACAGCGCCAGACCATACAGGTTTCCCCTCGTGCGTGCAGCACATCTCACACGACATTACAGGCATCAAGCTTGAACCCATTGTCGCCCTCTCCTCTTCGCGCACGGTAGGGGCTGAAGTGCTCAGCGTGCTGTCACCGCATCAGCAAAGCGAAGGCTTTTTTCACGACTGGTCCGCCGCCCGGGCGCTTATGCTGCTGGAAGCACAGATCGCTGCGTTAAAAAAACCCTTTCCCTGCGACAACCTTTTCATAAATTTGCCGATAACCGTTCTGACCATACCGGAAATGTTCCAGCGTTTACTGCAACTTAACAGCCCACCGCTGAACATTGAACTCGTGGAGCCTGCTTCCTTCTTTTCTCTCTCAGACCCGGCACATCTGAGGGTGAGTTGTGCGCTTCAGCAGTTGACGGCGCAAGGACATCGGATCTGGTTGGATGACATTGATGAAGCGTCAGGGCGCGCGTTTTTATCCTGCCGCATGCCGTTAAGCGGAATAAAAATCGATAAGATCGCTTTCTGGCGTTTACGTGCAACGCCAGCGCTGGCAAACCTGGTCACGCTTTGTTCAAAAATTGCTGAAAATGTACTCATAGAAGGCATTGAAACAGAAACGGATCGTAAGTTTGCGCTTCAGGCTGGCGCGCGCTTCGGTCAGGGATATTATTGGCCATCCTGGAGATGGCAGGAGGACTGAACGGTCATCGCCAAGAGGGAAGCTATGCGAATGACAGTACGCCGTTACCGGCGTCGTCGGACAGGAAGTGATTCACCGGGTTCAACGCACTCGCCTTTTGCTCTCCCATTTTTTGATCGTCTCGAATATTTGAGCCAGTCAATCAACCAGACCCGCAAAACCGATGCTCCCTTTATCGTTCTGGTCACACAGGATAACTTTTTCCGTTCCGGTTTTCTGAGCGGGCACTCTCCCCTGAGCAATTGCTGTGACTATTCCACCCTGGAAGCCGCCCTCAGCGATCTGAATCAGTGGCCTTCATCACGTCTGGTGGTAGATGTAGAAAGCCGCGCCTCGCCGCTTATTGACCTGCTGGACCGATTACGACGCCACAGCCTGTTCGCCCCCTACCTGACACCCTACCTGCTCATCCGCGCCGATGATTACGATACACGCCTGTTTTGCAAAGCGGCTGGCCCTTTTCATGTGATTGAACGGCAACTTACGCCGCGGGCGTTGCAACAAACCTTGCTGGAAACGCCGTCACCCGCCGGCCACCGGAAAGAGTGGTTTTCACGTGATGAATGGCCGATCCTGCAGGCGCTATCGCAGGGTAGCACCCTGCGACAGATTGCTCAGTTACAGAACCGCCCCTATAGCCGCATTATTTACCGTCTCAGCTGCATCCTGGCGAAACTTGGGCTGAATCATCGTCATGAGTTGCTACATCTTCTCAACAACCTTTCAGATTTCACGTATTAACGTATTCAGTAACCCCTTAATTCCTAAAGACCTTTAAGAAAATACTTAGGATATATGTTAATTTTTTGTGTTTTTTAACAAAACTTTCGATTTTATAACTATTCCTAATTCTTCATCTTAAACCATGCGAAATGCTGCCTGTACGCTAAACGAGAGTCGTTTTATCCATGCGTTAAGTTTCTGACGTTTCCGTTAACAGGATGATAATGGTGTAAAAACAAGCGATTTATCTGTAAATAAAAGCGATGAGAGGTGAAGAAATCAGCAGATAGTGCTGTTTTGACGAAGGGATCATCCTCCTGGCCTGAGGTGTTAGAAATGAGGCGATGACGCGCTAAAGAGCGGACATCAGAGGTAGCGGACAGGCGGAAAACACTTTGTCACGACCTGCGTATTGTTAACATTTGATCAACATACAGTAAGATCGTTTATTTTTTGTTATTACATAAAGATGAAACTGTGTGGTAAATGCAATATCAGGACATTTTTGCTAAGGAAGGTGCGAATAAGCGGGGAAATTCTTCTCGGCTGACTCAGTCATTTCATTTCTTCATGTTTGAGCCGATTTTTTCTCCCGTAAATGCCTTGAATCAGCCTATTTAGACCGTTTCTTCGCCATTTAAGGCGTTATCCCCAGTTTTTAGTGAGATCTCTCCCACTGACGTATCATTTGGTCCGCCCGAAACAGGTTGGCCAGCGTGAATAACATCGCCAGTTGGTTATCGTTTTTCAGCAACCCCTTGTATCTGGCTTTCACGAAGCCGAACTGTCGCTTGATGATGCGAAATGGGTGCTCCACCTTGGCCCGGATGCTGGCTTTCATGTATTCGATGTTGATGGCCGTTTTGTTCTTGCGTGGATGCTGTTTCAAGGTTCTTACCTTGCCGGGGCGCTCGGCGATCAGCCAGTCCACATCCACCTCGGCCAGCTCCTCGCGCTGTGGCGCCCCTTGGTAGCCGGCATCGGCTGAGACAAATTGCTCCTCTCCATGCAGCAGATTACCCAGCTGATTGAGGTCATGCTCGTTGGCCGCGGTGGTGACTAGGCTGTGGGTCAGGCCACTCTTGGCATCGACACCAATGTGGGCCTTCATGCCAAAGTGCCACTGATTGCCTTTCTTGGTCTGATGCATCTCCGGATCGCGTTGCTGCTCTTTGTTCTTGGTCGAGCTGGGTGCCTCAATGATGGTGGCATCGACCAAGGTGCCTTGAGTCATCATGACGCCTGCTTCGGCCAGCCAGCGATTGATGGTCTTGAACAATTGGCGGGCCAGTTGATGCTGCTCCAGCAGGTGGCGGAAATTCATGATGGTGGTGCGGTCCGGCAAGGCGCTATCCAGGGATAACCGGGCAAACAGACGCATGGAGGCGATTTCGTACAGGGCATCTTCCATGGCACCGTCGCTCAGGTTGTACCAATGCTGCATGCAGTGAATACGCAGCATGGTCTCCAGCGGATAGGGCCGTCGGCCATTGCCCGCCTTGGGATAAAACGGCTTGATGACAACGGTCATATTCTGCCATGGCAGAATCTGCTCCATGCGGGAGAGGAAAATCTCTTTTCGGGTCTGACGGCGCTTAGTGCTGAATTCACTATCGGCGAAGGTGAGTTGATGACTCATGATGTCCCTCTGGGATGCGCTCCGGATGAATATGATGATCTCATATCAGGAACTTGTTCGCACCTTCCCTAATTTTAAAAAGTTAGCGATTCAGATACAGAAGATAATAATCATCAATATATGGACATTAATTTACAGGCTTTTCGGACAATACTTAAACGGTATAATAAGACGTGTTTGACACGCGAATAAGAAAAATCATTTTGCCATAACAGCCTTATGAGATAACTGCGCTCAGGCATTGATATCACCACTACGTAAACAAGGATGCTTTCGCTCTTCCCAGGGATCTACCGTACAAGGATCTGCGTAATTATCCTTCCGGCTTTTCGAGAGTTTTAACAAAACTCAGCATAACGCTTTTAACAATCTGAGGCATAAAAAATGAAACCGGCATCCGTTATCATTATGGACGAACACCCTATCGTCAGAATGTCGATAGAAGTCCTGCTACAGAAAAATAAAAACATCCAGGTCAAACTGAAGTCAGGCGACAGCCACGAAGTGCTTGACTGTATACGCAACCACCCCATCGACCTGGTCATTCTCGATATCGAAATGACAGGCACGGACGGCTTCGTATTATTGAAAAGAATCAGAAACTTAAATAAAGATATTAAGATTCTCTTCCTCTCTTCGAAATCTGAAGCCTTCTACGCAGGGCGCGCCATCCGCGCCGGGGCAAATGGTTTTGTCAGTAAGCGGAAAGATCTGGGGGAAATTTATAACGCGGTGGAAATGATACTGACGGGCTATTCTTTTTTCCCGTCAGAAACATTGAGTTTTATAAACCATATAGGCTCCCGGACAGGCGCCGCTGTGGATATGCCATTATCGAATCGTGAAGTGACGGTTCTGCGATATCTGGCGAACGGATTATCTAATAAGGAGATTGCGGATCAATTATTACTTAGCAACAAAACAATTAGCGCTCATAAGTCTAATATCTTTTCCAAGCTGGGCGTACAAAGTATCGTTGAATTAATTGATTACGCGAAAGCGCACGAATTACTGTAATCCTTCCCTCTCCCTGCAACATATAACCGTTACAGGGAGAGGGGATACGATTAATTATAATTAATCATGAAAGTTGCATCGGCATCAGCCCGGCCCGGCTGCGGGTTATCCGCCGTGGCGATATAATTGGCATAAAACGACAGTTCGGCATTTCCCTGCGCATCCACGGACACCGTCTGGCTGGCCTGCTGCAACGCGAGGCGCGTTTTATCCCGGTCGAGGATCTCCACGGCCACGTTACTGGCCGCGCTGGCATCATTCAGCGCCAGCAGGCTGTTATCATGCCCGTCCATCTTCCCCGTAAATGTGATCGAAGCCGCCCCCGGCGGGCATCCGGTCAGCTTCAGGGTGAACGGTACAGGCTGCGTCCGGCTTCCCGTTGTGCGGAGCTGTTTCGTGGGCCAGGTGCCGAGCGTGACGGTTTTATTGCTGTCGTCCCCCTCCGCCACGCAGGTAAAATCCACGATATTGCCATAGAGCTGAATGTTAATTTCCCCAAGCGCCGTCTCTGCGTGCGCAGGGGAGCAAAGCGCAAAGAGCGCGACGGCTAAATACCGCATTCCGTTTCGCATACCTGCTCCTTAGTCATAGTCGACGCGTAAATAGCCGCGAGAGGTAAAACGCCCCTCGGCAGGTTTTTTACCGGTCACGCTGACGGGCCACGCGCGGATCCCCACCTGTGCCTGTGCGCTATCGTCCAGACGGAACGGGATTTTGCTGGTCAGGTTGTTCGGCGTCAGCGGTACACCATTACTGTTGGCAATCACAAAACCCACATCCGCGTTATCAGAGACCAGCGTACTGCCTGAAACCTTCTCCGCTTCAACACGCATTGTGAGCATGGCGTTCGCCTCGACGTTGGTGCATTTTATGCCGATGGTTTTGCTTTGCGCTGAGATCCCCTCCGGCTTATTTCCGATGCCCGCTTTACTGAACAGAGAGGCGCCGATGTCTCCGAAATCGAACTCCACCACATTTCCGGCATTAATCTCACAGCTCTGAGGCACCTGAATGGTCCCGCTGTAGCTGATGGTATAAACCGGCGTGGTGAGCGGATCCGTGGAGGTCGTGGTGACGTAAACCCGGAACATGATTGCCCGGGGGATCACCACCATATTGATAAAGCGTCGGGTCACCTTAAGCCGAAAGACGAGGCTGGAATCCTGTACTCCAAACGGTTTGTTTTTAGACACGTTCGGATGGCTCCCCATCTGAATGTACTTTCTGGGTGGATAGAACGTGCCAGCGTAGCTGTCGGTGATTTTCATCGCCCCGTCCAGATAGTCGTTTAGCTTCAGATACTGGTAGCCATCGCTGGTGCCTGTGACCGGGAATTCGGTCACATAGCTACGCTTGGTGGTGTTCCCGGACGTTCCCTTAGGGCAGACGGCGTTGACGCCCACCCACTGGGACTTCTCGCTGAGTGTAACAATCTGCCCCACCTGGTTATTGGAGCTGTTGAATTTATCCGTCAGGTCGTAATACACCTCCGTCGGCACGCCATTTTCATTGACGCAGACGGTGGCGAACGCCTCAGATAGCGGCAAAAATGCCAGAAGGGATAGCCCCAGATAATGGATTTTATTCACAGCGGATCCCCTTAAGTGTGATCGCCTGTTGCAGGCTCTGTTCTGGCAGGCTGTAGGGCGCACGACACTGGGACTGCTTCCCGTCTCCCCACTGAATCAGCAGTTCCCCGCTCAGCGGCAGCCCGCTCAGGTAAATCTGCCCGTCATCGCCCACCATGCTGGTTACGCCGCTCTGCGTCTCACGCACCACCGCCCCAAACGGCACAGGCTGGTTATCACGCTTAACGGTGAGCAACGCACGCACGCCGATGCGGGTGTCAAAACTGGCGCGCACCAGCGCACCGTTCGTCGGCACGACGCTGGAAACGTTATTTTCAATGTCGGTGTTGTTGCTCATGGTGTTAGTGTCGAGCGCCACGCGGTTGTAACGGTACACCGTGGCGTACGGCATCACCGCATAGCCACGCCAGTCTGTTTTGACGCCGGTCTGGTTTTCGACGCTCACGCCTGACGCGCCCGGCGCTTTGATCAAGACGTTGGTATCGCCCAGCGGCTGACTGAATGTGATGCCGTCTGAATGCCCTACCACGCCGCCGGAGAGCTGCCAGTTGAGGTCGTGCTGATCCCGCGTGTAGTTGTAGCCCACACCCAGCGTACCGTACGTTGCCTGCCAGTTGGCGCTGGCGCTGCCGCTGGCACCGTTATTGCTGGTGTGACCCTGCGTGACGCTGTAGTTCAGGTTACGATCCTGGAGCAGCGTTCCGCTGATCCCGGTCTGCCAGCTGGTATCACCGTCGCTGTTGCGGCTGGCTGAGGCCGTGGCATAGGCCCGGTCGATCGCGTTATCGCGACGGTAGCCGTGACGGGTGAACAGGCTGAACGGGACGGAGACGTTAAACGAGGCGATCCGGTCAGTTCCTTCAATGCCGACGGCCTTGTTCCATGACCAGGATAAGGCGTAGCTGACCCCTTTCACCCCGCCTGCGTAGCCGAGCTGATACCAGACGTTGGACTCGCTGGTGCCCCAGTAACTTTGCTGGCTGCCCGACACGTACACCGAGCCGTAATCGCCAAGAGACTGGGAGATATTGAGCTGGAAACGTCCTTTTTTATTCAGCGTCAGGTTGTGATAGCTCTGCACGTCCTGCACGCCGTCATCGTCCTGATCGTCGCCATACTGGTAGCCTTCCATTGTGCGCCAGGCCACATCGTCGAGGGTGTAGAAGCCTTTGGTCGAGTAGCGATAGCCCAGCAGCTGGAAGTTGGTGCCGAATCCGTTAAGGGATTTTGCGTACAGGAACCGCAGGGACTGCCCTTCATGGCGGCTGTCATCGGCAAGCTGGCTGCGGGCATGGGTGAGGTCAAGTGACACCGCCCCCCAGTCACCGAGGTTTTTTCCCGCGCCAATGGCGATGGCGGTATAGCGCGAGGCCAGCTGCGTTCCGCCGTACAGCGTGTAGCCGTCGGCAAGACCCGCAATCATCGTACCCTGAGTAAAGAACGGCGTGTCCTGCTCGCTGTTGCCGCTGCGATAGTCCCCTGCCACCAGATCGTATTTCCAGCGTCCTTCACGCTGAAGCAACGGAACGGTGGAATACGGGACGGTGTAGCGCTGCTGGCTGCCGTCCTTCTCTTCCACCGTCACCTCCAGGTCACCGCTTGAGGAGGTCGGGTTAAGGTCAGTTATCGCAAAAGCCCCCGGCTGCACATAGCTTTGGTAAATCACGTATCCGTTCTGGCGGATCACCACTTTGGCAGGGGTGCGGGCGATTCCGCGTACGGTAGGCGCGTAGCCTTGCAGGCTGTCCGGATACATGCTGTCGGACGAATAGAGCCGACCACCGCGAAAACCGACGCTGTCGAAGACATCGTTACCGGTGTTGCTGTCGCCGAGCACCAGCTCGCTTTTTAGCGGAATGACCGTACGCTGCGCCCAGGTGCCAATATTTTGCCAGCTGCTGTGCCGCTGGCCGTTGCTTTCGGTATAACGCCACGCGCCGTTATTGCGTAATCGCCAGGCGCCATAGTTCAACCCGCTTTGCAGGTTCAGATAGTAGCTGTCGTCGTCGCTGCCCCGGTTGCCGGTGAAGCTGTAGTTCAGCAGCGCGGCGGGGATGCCTTCATCCCACTGTTCAGGCGGAATATACCCGCGGGCGCTGTTTTGCATCGCCACCTGAGGCAGACTGACGTTAAGGCGCAACGAGGCGAAGTTGAACGCCGTTTCGCTGCCCGGAATAGCCGTGGTGAGCGGAACGCAGGTCTCGCCCTGCACGTTGCTCAGTTCCGGGAAGGCGGCGATATTGACGCCAAAGCGATCGAGCATCGCGCGCGTAATGCACGGCGACAAACCGCCCGCGACCGGCGGCGTGTTGTCGGCTTGCTCAAACCGCACGTCCTGGGTGCCGATAAACTCATCGTTACGCCAGATATCGACGCGATAGACGCCCGGTGCCTGCTGGTGGCCTTTCTCAAAACGCGACAAATCCGCCACGTTCGCCGCGTCATCGGAGAGAAACGCTGGGTTAAAGTAGCTTTCACCCCAGCCAGCGTGTGGCCAGAGCGTTGCCATCAGTGCCAGCGCAACCGGGCAGTAACGCCATTGAGTGTTCATCGCCCTGTCTCTGCTCACAGGCTGACGCTACGCGCCGGCGTAATGGCACCGTAGTCATTCACACTCTGCCAGGAGAGCGTGCCGCTCGCTGCGGCAGGCAGCACCTGCTGCGCCGAGCTTTTAGGAGCAACCATCAGGTTCTCCAGCGTCTGACCGCCGAGCTTCAGATTGACCAGCGTGACGTAATACGGCGAGGCATTGCTCACCTTAAGATGGTTGCCGACGCGCTCAAAACGCAGCTGTGAGAGCGCCTCTTCCGGCGGCATCGCCAGGTTAGCCGGGCGAACAAACAGCTTGATGCGTGACAGAATGGCCAGTTGCAGGACGTTGTTGCCGTCCTGATGTTTTTTGCTGACGGAGGGAATCGCTTTGACGTTCATGTAAAAGAGTGATTCGCGATCGGCAGGCAGCGCCGGGCCTGCGTAGATAATGCGCAGGGTGTTTTCGCTGGCCGGCTCGCTGACAAACAGCGGCGGCGTGACGGCAAAGGTTTTTTCCTTTTGCCCGTTGGCATTTTCTATCCACGCGTTAATTAAATAGCGCTCTTGTTTATTGCTGTTGGTGATCGCCAGCGACGTTTGTTTTGCATCGGCCGGATAAATAACGCGCGTCGCGCCTAGCGCAATTCCGCCGGATGCATTCGCGCTGGCAGAAACCATCATCAAAATAAAAGTTAAAAACAGTCCAGGTTTAATCAGGGTGTTCATCACAACCGTACCTTTAATAATTAGTTCGCAGGCGTCAGGGATAAATCAACGTAAACCAGACATTCGACTGAATAGTGCCTGGTACAAGGTGTTCGGAAATAGCCCGGTAGCGGGCGCTGAAATGAAATACCAGCTCGCGGGTGTTAATGGGTAACCAGCTCACTGCCGTCGCGTTCGGGATGATCTGACGTTGCTGTTCGTCAAAAAGCGCCAGTCCGACACCGCTGCTGACCGCATTTTCCCCCGGCCGCGATGTCGCCAGGAAAACCTGCGGGTCTTCTGCCGGTGTCACTCCCTGGAACTGGATCCCCACGGTGCGGGAGACGTCCACGCTGCAATCCAGCAGACGTACGGTGAAAGGCACATTAACCGTGGAAAAGCTGCCGACGCCGGAAAAGGCGTTTGTGCGGTATTGCCCCATATCCACGCGCATATTCTGGCTGTCCGGGGCCACGGCGCAGCCGCCGTTAACCAGCTCTCCCCTGAGGTGTACTTTGCCGCCGTCTATGACAACGGTATGTGCGTTTACCGCTGAGGCAATCGCAAGGGCACACAGCAGTATCCCAGTCCTTGTCATCCTTCGCTCCCGGTATAGGCGATCAAAAGACCTCTTCCCTGAGGCCAGCCACATCCCTGTACTCAGGCATTACTCGTATTTCATTACGAATGTTGCGTCCGCGTTTGCCTGGCCTGGCGCGGTGGTCGCCGCCGTGGCTTTATAGCGCGCGGTGAAGTTCAGGGTGTTAGTCCCTTCAATCAGGTTCTGCGCCGCAGAGAAGGTTGCACCGTCCGGGGTCAGCGTGGAGGATTTGCTGTCGAGGATCTCAATGCCTACGCCCTTCGCGGAGTTGTCGTTGTTACCGGAGCTTACCGCCAGCAGCGTTTTGTCGGTGGCGTCGATTTGGCCGGTAAACGCGACAGCAGCGGTTTTCGCTACCGCAGGATCGCAGTCGTTCAGTTCGATGGTGAAGGGAATATTGGAGGTGGTGTCACCCACTTTAGTGAATTTCGCGGTACGGTACTGGCCGAGATTAACCGTCTGCTCTGAAGAGTCAGTATTCACTGAACACGCGGCATTCACTAATTCACCTTTAAAATGCACCGTACCACCGTTTACAGATACAGGTGCTACCGGATCTTCTGCGTGAGCGGCACCCGCGACCAGGGCCAGAGTTGCAATAACAGTAGAAGCAATGTTGCTGAGTTTCATGTCTATTCCTTTAAAATGTAAATAACCCTTCCCGCGCATATTCGGGAATAAGAAATACGTTCAATTAAAAAATTGAAGGCTTATTTCGGAGAGGACAAAGTAGCTCAGGAATCTATTTTGTAATATGTCAAAACGCTGCCATTTTGCCAGGTCACATCCTATTCGCCTCTAAGAAATTGACCATGCCCTGAGAAGGGGTTTTGCGGGCCATCGATGAAATCTCGTAAAGGGTGACTGACAGCGGCGCTCGCTTCTGACAAAATACAGGTAATCCCCCCCTTTCTAACGTTACAGACGGAATCTTCTCTCTGATGGCAGCAAAGATTATTGACGGTAAAACGATTGCGCAGCAGGTGCGCTCTGAGGTTGCGGAAAAAGTGAAGGCGCGTAAAGCTGCCGGAAAACGCGCCCCAGGGCTGGCCGTAGTGCTGGTTGGCAGCAACCCGGCTTCGCAAATTTATGTCGGCAGCAAACGCAAAGCGTGTGAAGAGGTGGGGTTCGTCTCCCGCTCTTACGATCTGCCGGAAACCACCAGCGAAGCAGAACTGCTGGAACTGATTGACACCCTGAATGCCGATAAAGAGATCGACGGCATTCTGGTTCAACTGCCGCTGCCTGCGGGCATCGACAACGTGAAGGTGCTGGAGCGTATCGCGCCGGACAAAGACGTTGACGGTTTCCATCCGTATAACGTGGGCCGCCTGTGCCAGCGCGCGCCGCGCCTGCGTCCGTGCACCCCGCGCGGCATCGTGACGCTGCTGGAGCGTTATAACATCGACACCTATGGCCTGAACGCCGTGGTGATTGGCGCCTCCAACATCGTGGGCCGCCCGATGAGCATGGAGCTGCTGCTGGCGGGCTGCACCACCACCGTCACCCACCGCTTCACCAAAAACCTGCGTCATCACGTCGAAAACGCCGATCTGCTGATCGTTGCGGTCGGCAAGCCGGGCTTTATTCCGGGCGAGTGGATCAAAGAGGGCGCAATCGTCGTGGACGTGGGTATTAACCGTCTGGAAAACGGCAAAGTGGTTGGCGACGTGGTGTATGAAGATGCCGCAGCGCGCGCATCCTATATTACTCCGGTCCCGGGCGGCGTAGGCCCGATGACGGTCGCAACACTGATTCAGAATACCTTGCAGGCGTGCGAGGAGTATCACGACGTAGAGGACGCGTAATCATGGCAACTTTTTCTTTAGGTAAACATCCGCACGTTGAGCTGTGCGATCTGCTGAAGCTGGAAGGCTGGAGCGAAAGCGGTGCGCAGGCGAAAATCGTCATCGCCGACGGGCAGGTAAAAGTAGACGGCACGGTGGAAACCCGCAAGCGCTGCAAAATTGTCGCGGGCCAGACCGTGAGCTTTGCAGGTCAGAGCGTGACCGTGACGGCCTGAGCTGTCTGATGCCCGGTGGCGCTGCGCTTACCGGGCCTACGTACTGTCTCCGTTTGTAGGCCGGGTAAGGCGAAGCCGCCACCCGGCAATTTCTCTCACAATCCCCTCACACCCATCACGGTTAATTATCGATCAACTTCAAATAATCACTATTCCCTCTGGCGAAACGTGAAAATTATGTTGCGCGATTTTCAGACTTTCCCCACGATAAGTAGAACGTTCTACTAAAACGTTCTACTTACAATAACAGCGCGAAAAAGCGCTACTCGGGGGAAATCAGCATGAGTCTGATATCAGGGTTTGTTAAATCGCTGTCTAAGTTATCGATGATTGGTCGCGCCTTAATGCTGCCAATTTCACTGCTTCCCGCTGCGGGCCTGCTGCTGGCCTTCGGCGATAAGTTCCACCTGCCGCTGATGATGAACGCCGGCGGGGTTATCTTTGATAACCTGCCGATGCTGTTCGCCATCGGCTCTGCCGTCGGTCTGGCTTCGGAATCCGGCATTGCGGCACTCTCTGCGGCGGTCTCGGTGTTTGTCACCAACATCACCATCAGCACCGTGCTGAGCATTACGCCGGAAATGGCCTCCCAGGGCGGGAAATACGCCATGGTCGTCGGCATTCCAACGTTGCAGATGGGCGTCTTTGGCGGCCTGATCTGCGGTATTCTCGCGGCCTGGTGCTACAACCGCTTCCACACCATGCAGCTGCCGGAATTCCTCGGCTTCTTCTCCGGGAAGCGTTTTGTGGCGATTGCGACGGCATTTCTGTCGTTCCTGCTCGGCCTGCTGCTGCCGTACGTGTGGCAGCATATTCAGTCCGGGATCGACGCCCTGTCCGTGGTGGTGAACGGCGATAACCAGGCGGCCTCGACCTTTATCTTCGGGCTGGTGGAGCGCGCGTTGATCCCGCTCGGCCTGCACCACATCTGGTATCCCTCCTTCTGGTATTCGTTCGGGGATTACACCACCCAGGCGGGTCAGGTGATCCACGGCGACCAGACCATCTGGTTCAAGATGCTCGAAGAAGGGGTGAAATCCTTCAGCAGCGATACCTACCAGAACGCCGGGAAATTCATGCAGGGCGAGTTCCCGCTGATGCTGTTCGCGCTGCCTGCGGCGTGCCTTGCGATGTACCATGAAGCGCATACGAAGAATAAGAAAATTGCGGCCGGTATTCTCTTCTCCGCCGCCCTCACCTGCTTCCTGACGGGCATCACCGAGCCGGTAGAGTTCACCTTTATCTTCGTGGCGCCAATCCTTTACGTCTTCAACGCCATCATGGCGGGCCTGGCGTACATGACCATGTACCTGCTGCATGCGCACATCGCCAAGTCGTTCTCGGCGGGCTTTATCGACTACCTGTCGTTCGGGATCCTGCCGTCGTTTAACGGCTATCAGACCAACTTCCTGAGCGCCATTATCATCGGTATCCCTATGGCCCTGATTTACTATTTCACCTTCCGCTTCGTGATCCGCCGTTTCGACGTGAAAACGCCGGGCCGCACCGAAGTGACCGCCAGCGCGAATGACAAGTCCGATTCCGAACTTGCAACCGAAATCATCGGCCTGCTGGGCGGTGCGCAGAACATTGATTCCGTCGGCTCCTGCATCACGCGTCTGCGTCTGGAAGTGGCGAAGAGCGAAGCGGTGGACCGGGACGGGCTGAACGGGCTGGGCGCGCGCGGCGTGGTGTTTGTTGGCGACAACGGGATACAGGTGATTTTCGGGGCCAGAGCACAGTTTATCGCCCAGACCATGTCCACGATGATTGGCAAATAATAAGATGCCTGAAGGAGGCGTCTCCTGTACGCTGGGGTACGCCTCTTATCTGGCTGATAATCGGTAAATTTCAGGGAGCGGTTTTGAAGAAAGTCAGCATTATTGATGTTGCAAAGCATGCGGGCGTGTCGGTTTCTACCGTGTCGCTGGTGCTGCGCCAGAAAGGGAAGATCTCAGAGGCGACGATCGGGAAGGTCAATGCCGCCATCACAACGCTGGGCTATGTTCATAACGTCGCCGCTGCCAACCTTCGCGCCAACACCTCCAATTTAATCGGCCTGATCCTGCGGGACTTCAGCGACAGCTTTTCCATCAAAGTGATGGCGAGCATCGTTCAGGAGCTGGAGAAACAGGGTTATATGGTTTTTCTCGGTCAGCCGCTAAACGACGACGAACATCTTGAGCGTACCCTGCTCTCATTTAAGCAGCAGGGCGTGGCGGGCGTCATCTATCTGGCGTCGGACACCCGCGCCGCCTCTCTCCCGGAACACATTCGCCAATGCCCGCTGCCGCTTGTGGCGGTTTCGCAGTCGTTGCTGGAAGAGAAATGCAACCTGGTGATGCGCGATAACCGCCAGGCGGCGAACCTGGCCGCGCGTTATCTTATCGAGCGCGGGCACCGCACCATCGCCTACATTGGCGGGCGCGACGGGTGCCGTATTCGCGAGCAGCGCCTGCTCGGTTTTCGCAGCGCGGTGACGCAGAACGGCCTGGTCTGGCGTGAGGAATATTCTCCCGCCTGCACCGATGATACGCAGGCGGCGGCCATGGCGACTCGCCAGCTGCTGGAGAAGAACAACACGATTACCGCCCTGCTCTGCCATTCGCCGGACGCGATGATCGGTTCGATCTCCGGCATTCACCAGGTGGGGCGCACGGTGGGCAAAGATGTTTTCCTGACTCAGCAGGTGGCGCTGATCGGCTTTGAAGATATGCTTCACGTAAACCTCACGTCGCCGTCACTGACTTACGTTTCGTCTGCCAGTGAAGAGACCGGCCGCCAGGCGGCAGGGCTGATGATCCGCAGGCTGAAGGAGCCGGATCTGCAAACGCAGCGTATTACCCTCTCCGGCCAGCTTATCGCGCGGGAATCGGCGTAAATTCAGAATTTAGCATGGGTCTTATAGCGCGAGATGACTGCTATATTTCCATGATTTGCCATGGATAAATGTAATGCCTACCGTTATCACCCACGCTGCCGTACCTCTGTGTCTGGGCTTAGGGCTCGGAACCAAAGTCATCCCACCCCGCCTGCTGTTTGCCGGGATCGTCCTCGCCATGCTGCCTGACGCTGACGTACTGGCGTTTAAATTCGGTGTCGCCTACGGGAATATTTTCGGCCACCGCGGTTTCACTCATTCGCTGCTGTTTGCCTTTGTAGTGCCCATACTTTGCGTGCTGGCTGGGCGTCGATGGTTCCGGGCCAGCCTGTCGCGCTGCTGGCTGTTTTTAACCGTGTCGCTGCTGTCGCACAGCCTGCTGGATTCGATTACCACCGGCGGGAAAGGCGTCGGCTGGCTGTGGCCCTGGTCAGATGAGCGCTTCTTTGCGCCGTGGCAGGTGATTAAGGTCGCGCCGTTTGCACTGTCGCGCTATACCACGCCGTACGGGCATCAGGTGATTATCTCGGAACTGCTGTGGGTGTGGCTGCCGGGGATGGTGCTGATGGGAGTGTTATGGTGGAGAAAACGTGCGCGCTGATGCCCTCACCCCAGCCCTCTCCCACAGGGAGAGGGAGAAAACCTAACCATCCCCTCTCCCTGTGGGAGAGGGTTAGGGTGAGGGGAAAATTACTTACGACGCCAGGTGGTGCCCTGCGGGCCATCTTCCAGAATAATACCCATCTCGGTCAGACTGTTACGCGCCGCATCCGCCGCCGCCCAGTCTTTCGCCTGACGCGCTTCCAGACGCGCTTTAATCAGTGCTTCAATTTCCGCTACTTCACCGTCGTCCGCCTGCGCGCCGCTTTGCAGGAACATGTCCGGCTCCTGCTCCAGCAGGCCGAGCACGGAAGAGAGCTTACGCAGATGAGACGCCAGCGCATTCGCCGCCGCCATATCTTCTGACTTCAGGCGATTCACCTCACGCGCCATGTCGAACAGCACGGAGTAGGCTTCCGGGGTGTTGAAGTCGTCGTTCATGACCTCAACGAAGCGGGCTTCGAACGCCTCGCCGCCAGCGGCCGGAACAGACCTGTCGGTGCCGCGCAGTGCGGTATACAGACGCTCCAGCGCAGCGCGCGCCTGCTTCAGGTTCTCTTCGCTGTAGTTCAGCTGGCTGCGATAGTGGCCGGACATCAGGAAGTAGCGCACGGTTTCCGCGTCGTAATACTTCAGCACGTCGCGCACGGTGAAAAAGTTACCCAGCGATTTCGACATCTTCTCGCGGTCAACCATCACCATCCCGGAGTGCATCCAGTAGTTCACGTACTCGCCGCCGTGAGCACAGGTGGACTGCGCGATTTCGTTTTCGTGGTGCGGGAACATCAGATCCGAACCGCCGCCGTGAATGTCGAAATGGTTGCCCAGCTGTTTGCAGTTCATCGCGGAACATTCAATGTGCCAGCCCGGACGCCCTTCGCCCCACGGGGATGGCCAGCTCGGTTCGCCCGCTTTGGACATCTTCCACAGCACGAAGTCCATCGGATTACGCTTCACGTCAACCACGTCCACGCGTGCACCGGCCTGGAGCTGGTCCAGATCCTGGCGGGAAAGCGCACCGTAGGTTGGGTCCGTCGGCACCGAGAACATCACGTCGCCGTTGTCCGCCACATAGGCGTGACCGCGCTCGATCAGCTTTTGGGTGATCTCAATGATTTCATGAATATGGTGGGTCGCACGCGGCTCGCTATCCGGGCGCAGAATATTCAAGGCATCAAAATCCTTGTGCATTTCGGCGATCATGCGATCCACCAGCGCGACAAAGCTTTCGCCATTTTCATTAGCACGTTTAATGATTTTGTCGTCGATGTCGGTGATGTTGCGCACATACTTCAGGTTATAGCCCAGGAAGCGCAGGTAGCGGGACACCACGTCGAACGCGACAAAGGTACGGCCATGGCCGATATGACAGAGATCGTAAACCGTAATACCACACACGTACATGCCGACTTCCCCGGCATGGATAGGTTTAAATTCCTCTTTTTGGCGCGTCATTGTATTAAAGATTTTTAACATCGAAGATTCCATGTAAACACGTGTGTGGATTGTTTGTTCCTTATAATACCCATAATTCGGAGCACGGTCAGCACACAATGCAAGGTGATCGTGTCCTGTGGTTATGCTATAACAAGCCCCTATATGTGACCCGAGCACGGGTCGACGCACCACAATAACGGAACAGGATGCAAAAATGGTTACTTTCCACACTAATCATGGCGATATCGTAATCAAAACCTTTGATGACAAAGCGCCTGAAACAGTTAAAAACTTCCTGGACTACTGCCGCGAAGGTTTCTACAACAACACTATTTTCCACCGTGTGATCAACGGCTTTATGATCCAGGGCGGCGGTTTCGAGCCTGGCATGCGCCAGAAAGAGACGAAAGAAGCGATCAAAAACGAAGCGAACAACGGCCTGAAAAACACCCGCGGTACGCTGGCAATGGCCCGTACTCAGGCCCCGCACTCTGCTACCGCACAGTTCTTCATTAACGTGGCGGACAACGACTTCCTGAACTTCTCTGGCGAAAGCCTGCAAGGCTGGGGCTACTGCGTATTCGCAGAAGTGGTTGAAGGCATGGACGTGGTCGACAAGATCAAAGCCGTTTCTACTGGCCGCAGCGGTATGCACCAGGACGTTCCTAAAGAAGACGTTGTGATCACAAGCGTGACCGTCAGCGAGTAATTCGTGGCGACACTCTTTATTGCGGATCTGCATCTGCAAACAGAAGAACCGGCGATAACCGCCGGTTTTCTGCGTTTTTTACGCGGTGAAGCGAAAAGCGCCGATGCGCTGTACATTCTGGGTGACCTGTTTGAGGCCTGGATAGGCGACGACGATCCGAACCCGCTGCACCGTGAGATGGCAGCGGCCATTAAAGCGCTGGTGGATTCCGGCGTCCCCTGCTATTTCATTCACGGCAACCGTGATTTCCTGATCGGCCAGCGCTACGCCCGCGAGAGCGGCATGACGCTGCTCCCGGAAGAGCAGGTGCTTGACCTCTATGGCCGCAATATTCTGATCATGCACGGCGACACGCTCTGCACTGACGATACCGGCTACCTGGCGTTTCGCGCCAAAGTTCACACCCCGTGGATCCAGAAAGTGTTCCTCGCCCTGCCGCTGTTTATCCGCAACCGCATCGCCGCCAGAATGCGCGCGGGCAGCAAGGCCGCCAACAGCAGCAAATCGATGACCATCATGGACGTCAACCCGCAGGCGGTGGTGAACGTGATGGAGAAGCATCGCGTTCAGTGGCTGATCCACGGCCATACCCATCGTCCCGATGTGCATTCCCTTATCGCCAACGGCGAGCCCGCCCATCGCGTGGTTTTAGGCGCCTGGCACAGCGAAGGATCGATGGTCAAAGTCACGCCGGAAGGTGTGGAACTGATCGCCTTCCCGTTTTAACCCTCCTCGTTTTTTCGCTCATTTCCCGACCACGCAACCGTTTTCCTTGCCGGTATTACATGCTATTCTCTGTGCCCTCGAAAGCAGTGTGTTCCGCACCACAGGAGTTTTAAGACGCATGTCTTCCCGCAATAATCCGGCGCGTGTCGCCATCGTGATGGGGTCCAAAAGCGACTGGGCTACCATGCAATTCGCCGCCGAAATCTTTGAAATCCTGAATGTTCCGCACCACGTCGAAGTGGTTTCCGCGCACCGTACGCCGGATAAACTGTTCAGCTTCGCCGAAAGCGCCGAAGAGAACGGTTACGAGGTGATCATTGCCGGTGCGGGCGGCGCAGCACATCTGCCGGGCATGATTGCCGCCAAAACCCTGGTGCCGGTACTGGGCGTGCCGGTACAGAGCGCCGCGTTAAGCGGGGTTGATAGCCTGTACTCTATCGTCCAGATGCCGCGCGGTATCCCTGTCGGTACGCTGGCGATTGGTAAGGCGGGTGCCGCAAATGCCGCCCTGCTGGCCGCGCAGATCCTCGCGACGCATGATAATGACTTACATCAACGCCTGGCGGAGTGGCGTAAAGCCCAGACCGACGAGGTGCTGGATAACCCGGATCCGCGGGGTGCAGCATGAAGCAGGTTTGCGTTCTTGGTAATGGTCAGCTTGGCCGGATGCTACGTCAGGCCGGTGAGCCGCTGGGTATTGCCGTCTGGCCCGTCGGGCTGGACGCCGAGCCGGAAGCCGTGCCGTTCCATCAGAGCGTGATCACCGCCGAAATTGAACGCTGGCCGGAAACCGCCCTGACCCGCGAGCTGGCGCGCCATAACGCCTTTGTGAACCGCGACGTCTTCCCGATCATCGCCGACCGTCTGACGCAAAAGCAGCTGTTCGACAAGCTCGGCCTTGCGACCGCGCCGTGGCAGCTGTTGTCCGACAAAAGCGAGTGGAATGACGTCTTCGCCATGCTGGGCGATCTGGCGATCGTGAAGCGTCGTGTCGGCGGCTACGACGGTCGCGGGCAGTGGCGCCTGCGCGCGAACGACACCGCCGAGCTGCCGGACGACTGCTACGGCGAGTGCATCGTTGAGCAGGGCATAAACTTCAGCGGTGAAGTGTCGCTGGTGGGCGCGCGCGGGCATGACGGGCACACCGTTTTTTACCCGCTAACGCATAACCTGCATCAGGACGGGATTCTGCGCACCAGCGTCGCCTTCCCGCAGGCCAATGCTGACCAGCAGGCGCAGGCGGAAGAGATGCTCTCTGCCATCATGCATGAGCTGGGCTATGTGGGCGTAATGGCGATGGAGTGTTTCGTCACGCCATCGGGTCTGCTGATCAACGAACTTGCGCCGCGCGTGCACAACAGCGGCCACTGGACGCAAAACGGTGCCTCCATCAGCCAGTTCGAGCTGCACCTGCGCGCCATCACTGACCTGCCGCTGCCGCAGCCGGTGGTGACCAGCCCGTCGGTGATGATCAACCTGATCGGCACCGATCTGAACTACGACTGGCTGAAGCTGCCGCTGGTGCACCTGCACTGGTACGACAAAGCGGTGCGCCCGGGTCGTAAGGTCGGCCACCTGAACCTGAACGATACCGACACGGACCGCCTGAGCGCCACGCTGGAAGCGATTGTTCCCCTGCTACCGCCAGAATACGCGAGCGGGATTGTCTGGGCGCAGTCAAAACTGAAGTAAGTAACCCCCGCCGGGGAGTTGACCTTCCCCTTCCCCGGCGTACAATTCCCGCCCATTGCTGCTTAGCTTTCTTCTGGAACCACCATGAACGATGGAACGGACTATCGCGCGATCCTCGCGTCCGATACCCCTTTAATCGACGTTCGCGCGCCGATCGAATTTGTCCAGGGTGCGATGCCCGCCGCACTCAACCTGCCCTTAATGAACGACGACGAGCGTGCCGCCGTCGGCACCTGCTATAAACGCCAGGGTCCGGACGCCGCACTGACGCTCGGCCATAGCCTGGTCAACGGCGAGACGCGAGAGGCGCGCATCAACGCCTGGCGCGAAGCCAGCCTGGCCCATCCTAAGGGCTACCTTTGCTGCGCGCGCGGTGGCCAGCGCTCACATATCTCCCAGGCCTGGCTTAAAGAGGCGGGAATCGATTATCCGCTGATCCGCGGCGGCTATAAGGCCCTGCGCCAGACGGCAATTCAGGTGACGATTGAGCAGTCACAAAAACCGATGGTGCTTATCGGTGGCTGTACCGGAAACGGCAAAACGCTGCTGGTGAAGCAGCATGCGCAGGGCATCGATCTGGAAGGGCTGGCGCACCATCGCGGCTCGTCATTTGGCCGCACGCTCACCCCGCAACTTTCTCAGGCGAGCTTCGAGAATCACCTTGCCGTCGAGCTGCTAAAAAAAGATGCCGCGCGCTGGGTGCTGGAGGATGAGGGCCGGATGATTGGCTCTAACCACCTGCCGGAGTGCCTGCGCGACCGCATGGCGGAAGCGCCTGTCGTTGTGGTCGAAGATCCGTTTGAGATCCGTCTTGAGCGGCTGCGCGAAGAGTATTTCGACCACATGTGGGCCGACTTTTCTGCCGCCTACGGTGAAGAAGCGGGCTGGAAAGCCTACAGCGAATACCTGCATCACGGCCTGTTCGCCATCCGCCGTCGTCTGGGGCTGCAACGATTCGCGGAATTTACCGCGCTATTGGATTCCGCGCTTCTGGAACAACAGCGCTCTGGAAGCACTGACGCGCACTTCAGCTGGCTTGTGCCGCTGCTGAAGGACTATTACGACCCGATGTACGGCTATCAGCTGGAGAAGAAAGCGGAGAAGATTGTTTTTCGCGGGACGTACGAAGAAATTGCCGAGTGGCTTGATCGCTGAAAAAAGCCGGGTGGCGAGGTAAAAGCAAAACGGCAACCTGGGTTGCCGTTTTTAATGTTTTTTCCCTCTCCCCGTGGGAGAGGGTCAGGGTGAAGGCATCAGGCCGCACCCTACATGACAACTCAGAAGTCGTAACGCAGACGCACCAGGTTCATGTCGCCCAGGTTGTCGGTGCTGGAGGTGAACACGTGTTCGTAATCCACGCGGAAACCGTAGTCCAGCTGGACGCTGATACCTACGCCGTTGTCGATGCGCTGGTAGTTACGGCCGTTCACGTACTCAATGCGGTCGCCCATGAAGTACGGCTGAATGGATTTCACCGCATACTGACCGACCGGGAATTTGTATCCTGCGAAGTATTCAATACCCCATGCATCACCGGCGAAGTAGTCGTTAACGGACACTTTTTTGGTGGTCATGAAGTTCTGATACCAGCCGCCGCCTGCGGAGAAGGTCCAGTTATCCGGCGTCCAGCTCAGTGCGGTGCCGAGAATGTTCTGGTCGTAGGATTTGCTGTCGCCGTTGTCCGGATTACGCATGTCCGCGCGGGTGTAGTTCCACGCTGCGCCCCAGGTCAGATCGGTGGTCAGGTGGTAATCGATACCCAGTGAACCGCCGCCTTTACGCTTGTAGCGCAGGCCGTTGCCCGGCAGGTATTCGCTGTCTTCAAACAAGTAAGAGGCGTAGATGTCAGCATCGCCCACGGTTTTCTTGTACTTCAGCATCTGGCGTGAACGGTAAGAGCCGTCGTAGTCGCCGTTGATCCCGTTACCCGACGCCTGACCAATCATGTCGTAGTCCCAGATATCGGTTTTCGCGCCCACCACGTCATAGTACACGCTGTTCTGCTGGCCGAAGGTCAGCGTACCCCAGGTGTCGCTCTTCAGACCGGTGTAGAGCATACGGCGTGAGGTGTCGTGCGCGCCGTCGGCGTAGTGGTTATCCCAGTTAAACTGCGCCGGAATGTTCACACCCAGCTCGTAGTAGGTGATCCAGCTGATGTCATCGAACAGGTAGTAGTCTGCCGCGAAACGGAAACGGGTTCCGCCGTCAAAACCGTTACGCTTGTAGCCGTTTTTGCCGTCATCACCGGTCATGTTCTGGAACTGAGGACGGATGCTGCCGCCAACGGTGAAGTTCAGACGGCTCAGCGGGTTACCCGCCTGCGGATCCTGTTTCAGAAGGGTGATTTCCGCCTGAGATGCGAAAGAAGCCAATGCCACTGCTGCGCCGATCGTTGTCGCCAGCGCTGTTTTTTTTATAGTCATTCTTTTTCCTTGATAGACACGCTGCTAAATATTTAGCTGGTGAATATTAACCGGAAAGATTCGGGCTGTGTGGGCGGGTTTTTAATGTTTTGTGCTACTAAATGCATGGGCATTAACGATTTGTGCTATTAAGTGATGACACACCAGCAGAAATGCCGGTGCGTCATCATCACGCAAGTAAACTAGCTGACAAACTGGCGGAACAGCGCTTTACCTTTCAACAGCCGCGTCCCGAGCCAGCCACCGCACAGGGACAGCAGCACCGCGCCGCAGACAGGCAGCGTGAGCCACAGCCGCCAGTCAGGCTCCCATGGAAAATCAAAGACTTTCGTCTGAAGCACCGCCAGTGCGGTTTCCGCCCCGATGGCCGCCACCAGGCCCGCCACCAGCCCGAGCAGGGCAAATTCGCTCCACAGCGTGGCGCGCAGCAGCCGTTTACTGGCCCCCAGCGTGCGGTAGACCACCAGCTCCTGATGACGCTGGCGCATGCCCACCTGTACCTGCGCCAGCAGCAACAATAGGCCGCAGACGGTCACCAGCACCACCATCACCTCCAGGGCGCGGCTCACCTGTTCCAGCACCTGCCCGACCTGTTTGAGGATCGCGCCGATATCCAGCAGGCTCACCGTCGGAAATTCCCGGTTCAGTTGCGTCAGCATGCCGTTGCCGTTTTCCCAGCGGAAGCTGGTCAGCCAGCTCTGGGGCTGTCCGTCCAGCGCGCCCGACGGGAAGATGAAGAAGAAATTTGGCCGCAGGCTTTCCCAGTCCACTTTGCGCAGGCTGGTGACTTTGGCGGTGAAATCCTGGGTATCACCGGTAAAGGTCACGCTATCGCCGAGCTTCACGTTCAGGCGTGTCGCCAGCCCCTCCTCCATCGACACTTCCCCCGCTTTCGGCGGCCAGGTGCCGGCAACGATCGGGTTATGGTCCGGACGTTTCGCCTGCCAGGTCAGGTTGAGCTCGCGGTTGAGCGATTCATCCTTATTTCCCTCCGTGGACTGGCCGTTGATCTGCGTCAGGCGGGCGCGCACGATCGGATAGAACGATTCCGGAATAATGTGATGCTCAGACAGGAAACCCTTCAGCGGCGTCACCTGTTCGGGAGCAATGTTGATCAGGAAATAGTTCGGGCTTTCCGGCGGAAGCTGCTGCTGCCAGCGATCCAGCAGATCCCCGCGCAGCACCAGCAGAAGCGCCAGCAGCATAAACGACAGCGAAAATGCCGAGAGCTGGCTGAGGGTAGACCACGGCTGGTGCAGCAGTCGGTTAACCGCTAACCGTATGGGGAGTGATTTAACTGTCAGCTTACTCAGCACATTAAGCAGTACCCAGCCCACCACGCCGCACAGCAGCGCCAGCACCACCGCGCCCGCCAGCACCGCCCACAGCAGCGTACTGCCGCCCATCAGCCAGGCCAACAGCCCGACTGCCACCGCAATAATCACCGGCAGATAGAACTTCAGCGGCCAGACGCTGGCCACCACATCCCGGCGCAGCACGCGCAGCGGCTGGGTGGCGAGCAGCAGCCGGTAGGGGCGTAACCCCACCAGCAGGGAGATCGTCGTCATCGCGCCGATGGCCCACAGCCACGGCCAGAGGCTGGCAGGCGGCAGCGCAGCGGGCAGGACCGGTTTGAGCAGCACCATCAGTAGCTTTTCAAACAGCAGCCCTATCGCCCCGCCGGTCAGAGCCGACAGCGCCAGCACCATCAGCCACTGGCCGACAATCAGCTTGCGCAGCTGTGCCCGGCCCGCGCCGAGGGTTTTGAGTATCGCCACCAGATCGTAACGGCTGCGGCAGTAGTGCCCCATTGCCACGGCAACGGCCGCAATGGCCAGCAGCAGGGTTAACAGCGCCGACAGCAACAGAAACTGCTGAGAACGCTCGAGGGATTTGCCGAGCGCCCCGTCATCCTGCTCCAGCCCGTACCAGCGATGTTCCGGCTTGAGCTGAGGCAGGAGCCATTTTTCATACGCCACCAGTTGAGCAGGCGTCCCGCCAAACTTATAGCGCCATGTGACGCGGCTACCCGGCTGGACGGCGTTGGTTTTCGCCACATCAGCGGTGTTCATCAGCAGGCGCGGCGCGAGCTGGAACGGATTAAATCCGGAGTCGGGTTCCTGCACCACTTCCCCGGCAATTTTGAGGGTCGCGTCGCCGACGTCGATACTGTCGCCGGGTTTCAGGTTCAGCAGCGCCATCAGACGCGATGCCAGCAGTACCGTACCGGCCGTCGGTTTTAGCCCCGGCGGACTGGTTTGTAAATCACCATACATCGGGTAGATGTCATCCACGGCTTTTACGCTGGCAAGCTGTGGCGTGTCGCCCGCAAAGGTCATGGTCTGGAAGGTGATTTGCTCTCCCACCTTCAGCCCCTCTTTGCGCGCTTCCTCAATCCAGCCCGGCGGCACGGGGCGAGAACTTTGCAGAGCCCGGTCCCCCGCCATAAATTCCCGACTCTGCTGGCTAAGCCCTTTCTCCATACGATCGCTGACGCTGCCGAGCGCCAGCACGCAGGCCACCGCCAGGCTCAACGCCAGCCAGACAATCAGCAGCGAGGGCGAGCGCCATTCGCGCCAAAACCAGCGGGCAATCATGCTTCCTCCTGAAGAACACCGTTCACCAGCCGCAGGCGGCGGTCGCAGCGGGCGGCCAACTGCGGGTCGTGGGTAACCAGAATCAGCGTGGTGCCATGCTCGCGGTTGAGGGAAAACAGCAGATCGGCAATTTTGTCCCCGGTTTTACGGTCGAGATTGCCCGTGGGCTCATCGGCAAACAGCACTTCCGGGCGCCCGTTAAACGCCCGGGCCAGCGCCACGCGCTGCTGCTCACCGCCGGAAAGCTGCGCCGGAAGGTGGTCGAGACGTTTTCCCAGCCCCAGCTGTTCCAGCAACGCTTTGGCGTGATCGCGGCTTTCGCGGGTATTTTCACCGCGCAGCAGGCCGGGCAGCTCAACGTTTTCCAGCGCGTTGAGGGTTGGAATCAGCATGAATGACTGAAAGACAAACCCGATATGCCGGGCACGCAGCGCGGCGCGCGCCTCTTCATCAAGCGCGTGGAGGGGCTGGCCGACCAGGTTCACTTCCCCGCTGCTGCCATCGTCCAGCCCGGCGAGAATGGCCAGCAGCGTGGACTTACCGGAACCGGATTCGCCAATCAGGGCGATGGTTTCGGCACGTTTGACAACGAGTTCAACTCCGGTGAGGATGGAAAGCTCGTGTTCTCCCTGACCGACGGACTTCTTAAGACAATGAACTTCAACAATGTTTTCCGCTGGCATTTGCCCTTCCTGTTTTTGATGCTGATGACCTTCCGCGCGGCGGCTGCGGACACGTTATTGATTCTGGGCGATAGCCTGAGCGCGGGCTATCGTATGGCGGCCAGTGCGGCCTGGCCCGCCCTGCTCAATGATAAATGGCAGTCCCGGGCGTCTGTCGTTAACGGCAGCATCAGCGGCGATACGTCGCAGCAAGGCTTATCGCGCCTGCCTGCCCTGCTTAAGCAGCATCAACCGCGTTGGGTGCTGGTCGAACTGGGCGGTAATGATGGTTTGCGCGGCTTCCAGCCACAGCAAACGGAGCAAACGCTGCGGACTATTTTGCAGACCATTAAGGCCGCTAACGCCCAGCCGCTGCTGATGCAAATTCGCCTGCCCGCTAACTACGGCCGTCGGTATAATGAGGCGTTTAGCGCGATCTATCCTAAGCTTGCCAAAGAGTTTGATATTCCGCTGCTGCCATTTTTCATGGAAGAGGTCTATCTGAAACCCCAGTGGATGCAGGATGATGGCATTCACCCCAATCGCGATGCCCAGCCGTTCATTGCCGACTGGATGGCAACCCGGCTGGCTCCTTTAGTAAAACATGACTCGTCAAACAGCTGAGAACCTGACAGGTAAAGTTATGCAAAAATCGGTCTTAATAACAGGATGTTCCAGCGGAATTGGCCTTGAGAGCGCCCTTGAACTGAAACGTCAGGGGTTTTGGGTGCTGGCGGCCTGCCGCAAACCCGAAGATGTCGAACGCATGCGAGGGCTGGGATTTACCGGCATTCTGCTGGATCTCGATTCGCCAGAGAGCGTGGAGCAGGCCGCCGATGAGGTTATCGCCCTGACCAGCAACCGTCTTTACGGTCTGTTTAACAATGCGGGCTACGGCGTGTACGGCCCGCTACAGACCCTCTCGCGGGAACAGCTGGAGCAGCAGTTCTCCGCAAACTTTTTTGGGGCGCATCAGCTCACCATGCGCCTTCTCCCCGCCATGCTGCCGCACGGCGAAGGGCGGATTGTCATGACCTCCTCGGTGATGGGCCTGATCTCCACGCCGGGACGCGGGGCTTACGCTGCCAGTAAATATGCGCTTGAAGCCTGGTCCGATGCGTTGCGCATGGAGCTGCGCCACAGCGGCATTAAGGTCAGCCTGATTGAACCGGGCCCCATCCGCACCCGCTTTACGGAAAACGTTAACCAGACGCAGGCGGACCAACCGGTCGAAAATCCCGGTATCGCGGCGCGTTTTACGCTTGGGCCAGAAGCCGTGGTTGCCAAAGTGCGCCACGCATTTGAGAGCGATACCCCTAAAATGCGCTATCCGGTGACGCTGGTGACCCATGCCGTCGGCTGGTTAAAACGCCTGCTGCCGGGGCGGATGATGGACAAAATTTTGCAGGGTTGAGTTGAAGCGACGACGCTTACCCCCATGTAAAGAGTAAACCGATAAAAGAGAATGCCGCATGTCCGTACAGAATATCGTCAACATAACTGAAGCTAACCTGCAACAGACACTCGAACAGTCAATGACTACACCGGTGCTGTTCTACTTCTGGTCTGAACGCAGCCAACACTGCCTGCAGCTGACGCCGGTCCTGGAAAGCCTTGCCGCGCAGTACAACGGTCAATTCATTCTGGCGAAGCTGGATTGTGACGCCGAACCGATGGTGGCTTCCCAGTTTGGCCTGCGTGCGATCCCAACCGTCTACCTGTTCCAGAACGGTCAGCCGGTGGATGGCTTCCAGGGGCCGCAGCCGGAAGAGGCGATCCGCGCCCTGCTGGATAAAGTCCTGCCGCGCGAAGAAGAGCTGAAAGCGCAGGAAGCCATGGCGCTGATGCAGGAAGGCAAGTACGACGAGGCGCTGCCGCTGTTAAAAGACGCGTGGCAGCTGTCGAACCAGAACAGCCAGATTGGTCTGCTGCTGGCAGAGACCCAGATTGCGCTGCACCGCCCCGAAGACGCGGAAGCCGTGCTGAAAACGGTGCCGATGCAGGATCAGGACACCCGCTATCAGGGCCTGGTGGCGCAGATTGACCTGCTGAAACAGGCGGCGGATACCCCTGAAATTCAGCAACTTCAGCAGCAGGTTGCGGACAACCCGGCGGATGCCGCGCTGGCAAGCCAGCTGGCGCTTCAGCTTCACCAGGTGGGGCGTAATGAAGAGGCGCTGGAGCTGCTGTTTAGTCACCTTCAGAAGGACCTGGGCGCCGCAGACGGTCAGGCGCGAAAGATGTTCCAGGAGATCCTGGCCGCGCTCGGCACCGGTGACGCGCTAGCGTCTAAGTATCGTCGTCAGCTGTACGCATTGCTTTACTAACAAAAATGCCCGGTGGCGCTAACGCTTGCCGGGCCTACAGAAGCCGATATTACCCCGTCTTTTTCAACTGCGTCACCACCAGCTGGTGGCGCGCGTTGTAAAACTTCCGATAGGTCAGATAGCAGGCAATAATCGTCGACAGGCTCGCCGTAGAGAGCAGCATAAACGTCACCATAATCTGGTATTTAATCGCTTTTACCGGATCGATACCGGCAAAAATCAGCCCCGACATCATGCCCGGCAGGCTCACCAGACCCACGGTTTTGGCGGAATCCACCGTTGGGATCAGCGAAGAACGAATGCTGTCGCGGATCAACCGCGCCGAGGCCACCTTCGGTGTCGCGCCCAGGCTTAGCTTCTCCTGAAGCTGTTGCTGTTCACTGCTGAAGCGTTGCCCCAGATTGTTGTAGCACAACCCGACCGCCACCATCGCATTGCCCGCAATCATCCCGGAAATGGGGATCACCTGCATTGGCGTAAACTCTATCGAGCCGGAGAGCACCAGTACCGCCAGCGTTAACGCGGTCCCGGTAGTGATGGCAATAAACGACGAGAGGAACGCTTTATCGATGTATTTACTGCGTTTCTGCGCGTTCCATGCCGCGTTAAAGCAGATAAACAGCACCATCATCAGGGTCAGCACGGCATGATTGACGTTGAAGATGTATTTCAGCACATAGCCGACGATGATGAGCTGAATGACCGCGCGAACGATACTCCACAGAATATCTTTTTCCAGCCCCAGCTTCTCCCGGTAGCTGACCACAATCGCCACCAGCACCAGCACCATCGACAACGCCAGCGATTCGTTGGTTATGTTATGTTCACCCACGGTGAGCCTCCTCCATTTTCCCGCCCTGCGGCCTGAGCGTGATGACATCATCCGCATGGCTAATTTCATTTGAATCGTGCGTCACCCACAGCACGGCAATATCCTGTTCACGGACGTAGCGATGAATAATCTCATTGACGTTGCGCTTGTTAGCGTCATCCAGCGCGCTGGTGATTTCATCCAGCAAAAGCACCTTCGGCAGGAATTGCAGGTTACGGATCAGCGAGACGCGCTGCTTTTCCCCGCCTGACAGTTCGGCAGTCGATTTGGTCAGCGTCTCCGGCGGAAGCCCAAAACGGGTCAGATCGTCCGCAAACTTTTTCGGATCGGGCGTTTGGTTGCGGATGTGCCAGGGGAAAACCAGATTGTCGTACACCGTGTCGCCAAACAGGGACGGCGTTTGCACGCAGTATGACACCTGCTGGCGATAGCTTTCCGGTGTAAGCGTGGCGATATCTTTCCCTTCAAACAGGATGGTTCCCTCCGTTGGACTCAGTAGCGAAGCCACGATTTTCAGGAGGGTGCTTTTGCCGCAGCCGGAGGGGCCGGTTATGAGTTTAAATTCGCCCGGAGAGAGACAAAAATCGACGTGCTGAAGGATGGTGTTATCACCCACACGAAAGCCAACATCCCTGATATCCAGAAGATTTTTTTTATTATTCATTCCGATTCCGTTAACCGCTGTGATAAGAACAGCCTTTAGCATAATCCTTTCCGCTACGCTGCGCGAATAGCCTTAACCTAGCGCAAGTGTTAAACTTTTTGTTCGGTAATTGTCACCTCTATAACTACAGGAAGTCAGCAACATGACACATATCTTTTATGAGTTCTCTTCCCTGAAGCCTGGTGTTCCAGATGTGGAAACATTAATGGAAGTCATCAATTCTTCTGAACTCACGCGTTTTGTCATGGGTGCAGAGGTGGTCGATTTTGTTAAGAAGGCGCTCATCGTTAACACCACGATCGGAAGCTTTAAAAACTGCTATTTTGCTTTCGATGATGGGGCTTACTTTCTCGAGTTTGACGGCAAGGGTAAATCCAGACGCTTTACTGAGGTGCCGGACTGGTTCGTTTCCCCCGCGGAATTTGCCCGCTCGCAATGGCTGATTAACCATGACCTGGCCGATGTGAAGGCGACAGCGTTTATTGACGTGCTAATGTCCTACCCGCTTAAAGAGCGCCGGGCGCACTGCAATCTGCTGTTTGGTCTGGATCTGCATAAGGTCAATGTGGTTCCGGCGCCTACAGCCCCTGCCGGAAAAATGGGCAATAAAAACGGAAAAACCACCAAGCCTCGCGTCACGGATCTCGGCTCTTTTGAGCTTTTTACCGCGTTCTTTGCACGCATGAAAACCGCCGTCAATGCAAATGAGTTCCCCACCTTACAGGTGCTGACAGGCCAGAAGGATCTTGCAAAAGCGCCGCACAGCTTAAAGCAAGGGATCAGAACCTGGTTTAAGGGGATTACCGGCGATCTGCCGCCGAACAACAAACGTGTCGGAGCGGGCAATGCAGTACTGTTCTGCGCTCCCGTTCGCGAGCAGATCCAGCAGATAGAGGCCATCGGCCTGGAAAAATACTATCAGGGCTTATCGAAAGCCATCGCTGACGCCGGGGATGGGTTTATCACCGACTTCAGCTATACCTGGTCTGAAGAGTAACGCTATGCGCCCCGCTCTCCTGGCGGGGCGTTTTAATTTTACCAGTCCGGTTCCCACCTCTTTACAGGGGCGAAATCCCGCCCGTTAACCGATATACTTACGTTCAACAAATACGCAATTTTTCTCGTTACGGCATGCAAAACAGGAGGTTTTTATGCTCATCGTTGTTCCTGTCCTTATTTTCGTTGCGCTGGTTATCGTGGGCGCAGGCGTCAAAATTGTCCCGCAGGGTTACCAGTGGACCGTCGAACGTTTCGGTCGCTACACCAATACCCTTCAGCCGGGTTTAAGCCTGATCGTCCCCTTCATGGACAGAATTGGGCGTAAAATCAACATGATGGAGCAGGTGCTGGATATTCCTTCCCAGGAAGTCATCTCCAAGGATAACGCCAACGTCACCATCGATGCGGTGTGCTTTATTCAGGTGATTGATGCGCCGAAAGCGGCCTATGAGGTGAGCAACCTGGAGCTGGCGATCGTCAACCTGACGATGACCAACATCCGTACCGTGCTTGGCTCGATGGAGCTGGACGAAATGCTCTCACAGCGCGACAGCATTAATACCCGCCTGCTGCACATTGTTGATGAAGCCACCAATCCGTGGGGGATCAAAGTGACCCGCATTGAGATCCGCGACGTGCGCCCACCGGCAGAGCTGATTGCTTCCATGAATGCGCAGATGAAGGCCGAGCGTACCAAACGCGCCTATATTCTTGAAGCCGAAGGGGTGCGTCAGGCCGAGATCCTGAAAGCGGAAGGGGAAAAACAGTCGCAGATCCTGAAAGCCGAGGGCGACCGTCAGTCTGCCTTCCTCCAGGCAGAAGCGCGTGAACGTTCGGCAGAAGCGGAAGCCCGCGCGACGCAAATGGTTTCCGAGGCGATTGCCGCCGGGGATATCCAGGCTGTGAACTACTTCGTCGCGCAAAAATATACCGATGCGCTGAAGGAGATCGGCTCTGCGAACAACAGCAAAGTGGTGATGATGCCGCTGGATGCCAGCAGTCTGATGGGATCTATCGCCGGAATTGCCGAGTTGATCAAAGACGGCGGAAACGAGCGTAAAAAATGATTGAGCTCATCGTTGCACATCCTCATGCGTTCTGGCTAAGCCTTGGCGGCTTGCTGCTGGCCGCCGAGATGCTTGGCGGCAACGGTTATCTGCTGTGGAGCGGTGTTGCCGCTGTGATTACCGGGCTGGTCGTCTGGCTGCTGCCTGTCGGCTGGGAGTGGCAGGGCGCGCTGTTTGCCGTGCTGACGCTGCTGGCCGCCTGGCTGTGGTGGCGCTGGCTGAACAAACGGGTGAAGGCGCAGAAGCCGGTCGACGCGCATCTCAATCAGCGTGGGCAGCAGATCGTGGGTAAACGTTTTACGCTTGATAACGCGCTGATCAACGGACGCGGTCATGTGCGTGTGGGGGACAGTTCATGGCCGGTGGTGGCCGATGATGACCTCAGCGCCGGCACGCGGGTTGAGGTCATTGCGGTAGAAGGCATTACCCTGCGGGTTAAAGCCTGTTAGGCGTGGGTTTTACGGTGGCAGCAGCCGGAAAGATTGTCGATAATCGGGCACTCGGCGCTGTCATCTCCCGGGCAGGATTCTGCCAGCTGTAGCAGTTGCTCACGCATCGCCTGTAATTCGATGATATGGCGTTCGATCTCCGCCACTTTTTCCAGCGTACGTTTTTTCACGTCGGCACTGTGGCGTTTCGGATCGTTAAACAGGTTAACCAGCTCGCCGCACTCTTCAAGGTTAAATCCTACCTGTCTTGCCTGGCGCAGTAACGTCAGTTCATCAAGATGCAGCTGCGTATAGCTGCGGTAGCCGTTCTCACTGCGCAACGGTGGCGTCACCAGCCCTTTTTCCTCATAAAAGCGAATCGCTTTGCTGGTTAAGCCGGTTTTTTTCGCAACATCGCTGATATTCACATTTCCCCCTTGACCTTCCCCTTGATGGAAGGTTTAACCTTCATAACAGTTAGCGAAAAGCAGAGTGAAGGTCAACAATTGACCAGAACATTATACGGGAGTTTTGTTATGTCTCACACTATTGACCTGACACTGGACGGCCTCTCCTGCGGCCACTGTGTCAAACGTGTTAAAGAAAGCCTGGAGCAGCGTCCTGATGTGGAAAGCGCTGAGGTGACTATCGATCATGCCGCCGTGACCGGCAGCGCCAGCGCCGACGCGCTGATTGATACCATTAAACAGGCCGGTTACGGGGCGGAGTTAAGCCACCCAAAGGCTAAACCGCTGGCAGAGTCATCATCCCCGTCGGAAGCACTGACAGCGGCCACTCCTGAGCTTCCGGTAGCTGATGATATTGATGACAGCCAACAGCTGCTGATCAACGGCATGAGCTGCGCCAGCTGTGTCTCCCGGGTACAAAACGCCTTACAGGCGGTACCGGGCGTCGCACAGGCACGGGTAAACCTGGCGGAGCGTACTGCGCTGGTGATGGGCAGTGCCTCCGCCGCAGATTTAGTGCAGGCCGTGGAGAAAGCGGGCTACGGGGCGGAGGCCATCGAAGATGATGCCGAGCGCCGCGAGCGCCAGCAGGAAACGGCTGTCGCCACCATGAAGCGCTTCCGTTGGCAGGCGATTGTCGCCCTGCTGGTCGGTATTCCGGTGATGGTGTGGGGCATGATGGGTGACAACATGATGGTCACCGCAGACAACCGCACCCTGTGGCTGGTGATTGGTCTGATTACCCTTGCGGTGATGGTGTTTGCAGGCGGACATTTCTATACCAGCGCCTGGAAGAGCCTGAAAAACCGCACCGCGACGATGGACACGCTGGTCGCGCTCGGGACGGGCGCGGCGTGGCTGTATTCGATGAGCGTTAACGTCTGGCCACAGTGGTTCCCGATGGAGGCGCGCCATCTCTATTATGAAGCGAGCGCGATGATTATTGGTCTGATTAACTTAGGCCATATGCTCGAAGCCCGCGCGCGTCAGCGCTCGTCGAAAGCGCTGGAGAGATTACTCGATTTAACCCCGCCGACGGCCCGCGTGGTCACCGACGATGGGGAAAAAAGCGTTCCTCTCTCAGAGGTACAACCCGGTATGACGCTTCGTCTCACCACCGGTGACCGCGTGCCCGTCGACGGTGAAATCACCCAGGGCGATGCCTGGCTTGATGAAGCCATGCTGACCGGTGAGCCGATCCCCCAGCAGAAATCTCAGGGCGATGCGGTGCATGCGGGTACGGTGGTACAGGACGGCAGCGTGCTGTTCCGCGCCAGCGCCGTTGGCAGCCATACCACACTGTCACGCATCATTCGGATGGTCCGCCAGGCGCAGAGCAGTAAGCCGGAAATTGGTCAGCTTGCCGATAAAATCTCCGCCATTTTTGTGCCAGTGGTGGTCGGTATTGCCCTGCTGAGCGCGGCAATCTGGTATTTCTTCGGCCCGGCGCCGCAGATTGTCTACACCCTGGTGATCGCCACCACGGTACTGATCATCGCCTGCCCTTGTGCCCTTGGTCTGGCCACGCCGATGTCGATTATCTCTGGCGTCGGACGCGCCGCCGAATTTGGCGTACTGGTCCGTGATGCTGACGCCCTGCAACGGGCAAGCACGCTGGACACCCTCGTCTTTGACAAAACCGGCACGCTCACCGAGGGCAAACCGCAGGTAGTGGCCGTTAATACCATTGGCTGTACGGAGACGGATGCCCTGCGCCTGGCCGCCGCGCTGGAACAAGGCTCCAGTCACCCGCTGGCGCGCGCCATCCTTGAGAAAGCCGGTGATGCCCGTCTGCCGCAGGTAAGCAACTTCCGCACCCTGCGCGGTTTAGGGGTCAGCGGTGAAGCAGAAGGCCATACGCTGCTGCTGGGTAACCAGGCACTGCTAACTGAACACGGTGTTGATACGTCCGTGCTGGACGCTGAGCTGAACGCGCAGGCCTCTCAGGGCGCGACGCCGGTTCTGCTGGCGAAAGATGGTCATGTGGCGGCGCTGCTGGCCGTGCGCGATCCGTTACGCCAGGACAGCGTGGATGCCTTGCAACGCCTGCACCACGCGGGCTATCGCCTGGTGATGTTAACCGGTGATAACCCGACTACCGCTAACGCCATCGCCAGAGAAGCCGGGATTGATGAGGTGATAGCCGGCGTACTGCCAGATGGCAAAGCGGACGCCATCAGGAAATTGCAACGTGATGGTCGTCAGGTGGCGATGGTCGGCGACGGCATCAACGACGCCCCGGCGCTGGCGCAGGCTGACGTAGGTATTGCGATGGGCGGCGGGAGCGATGTCGCCATTGAAACCGCGGCAATCACCCTGATGCGCCACAGCCTGATGGGCGTGGCGGATGCGCTGGCGATTTCGAAAGCCACGTTGCGCAACATGAAGCAGAACCTGCTGGGGGCCTTCGTCTATAACTCGCTCGGCATTCCGATTGCCGCCGGGATTTTGTGGCCGCTGACCGGCACCCTGCTGAACCCGGTTGTTGCGGGTGCGGCGATGGCGCTCTCGTCAATTACCGTGGTGAGCAACGCTAACCGTCTGCTGCGGTTTAAACCGAAAGCGTAGAATCCCGGAAGCAGGCCGGGTAAGCGCAGCGCCGCCCGGCTTTCGCCTATTGCGCCCCCCTTCCCCACGCGCTAGCATGAACCTTTCCGTTTATGGAGCGCGTATGGGTCTGTTTAATCGTATAAAAACATCGTTTCGCGCCCTTTTTCCCCGCCGTTATGCCTGGCCCGGTATGGATATTTCGCTTCCGGGTGGGCAGCAACTGCACCTGGTGGGAAGCATTCATATGGGCACGCAGGATATGTCCCCCCTGCCCTCCGGCCTGATTAAACTACTGAAGCGCGCCGACGCGCTGATCGTCGAAGCCGACATCTCCGGCCATGAATCGCCGTTTGCCGGGCTGGAAAGCGACCGCCCCCTGGCTGAACGTCTTAACGAGACGCAGCTGGCTGAGCTTACCCGTCTTGCGGATGAGTCCGGCGTCTCGCTCTCAATGCTCGACACCCTGCCCCTGTGGCAAATTGCCATGGTGCTACAGGCAACCCAGGCGCAGCGCCTGGGGCTGCGCGGCGATTACGGTATCGATTATCAACTGCTGAATGCGGCAAGGGCGTGCAACCTGTCCGTCATTGAACTGGAAGGCACGGACAGCCAGATTGCGCTTCTTCGCCAGCTTCCTGATGACGGCAAGATGCTGCTGGATGATACCCTGACCCACTGGCACACCAACGCGCGTCTGCTGCAAACGATGATTGGCTGGTGGCTGGATGCGCCGCCCGCAGACGGTAAGCTGGCATTACCGTCGACGTTCAGTGAATCGTTGTATGATGTGCTGATGAACGCGCGCAACCAGGCGTGGCGGGAGACGCTGTATGCCCTGCCTGCCGGTCGTTATGTTGTCGCGGTTGGCGCGTTGCATTTGTACGGAGAAGGGAATTTGCCGTCGCTGCTGAAATAAAAAAATGGCCAATATTTCTATTGGCCCGTCAAAGAGGAATTTCATCGTTTTTATTATACCGAAGTGACCTTCGGCTACGCCGATTGTCGCTCAAAGTAACCATCACTGCCAATACTATTGCGCAAGATGGTGCTATTTTTTAGACAAACGTCAGGCGTATGCTGCTGGCATGAACCGTCTGTCGTAAGAAGGATAGCCATGACTCCCGCCGTTAAATTACTCGAAAAAAACAAAATTTCTTTCCGGATCCACACCTACGATCACGATCCGAACGAAACCAACTTTGGTGATGAAGTGGTGCGCAAGCTGGGGCTGAACGCGGACCAGGTTTACAAAACGCTGCTGGTCGCGGTGAATGGCGATATGAAGCACCTCGCCGTGGCAGTGACGCCCGTCGCCGGACAGCTTGATCTGAAGAAAGTGGCCAAAGCGCTGGGAGCGAAAAAGGTCGATATGGCAGACCCGATGGTTGCGCAACGCACTACGGGTTATCTGGTCGGCGGGATCAGCCCGCTCGGCCAGAAAAAGCGTCTGCCGACCCTGATCGATGCGCCTTCGCAGGAATTTGAGACGATCTATATTTCTGGCGGCAAACGCGGGCTGGATATCGAACTGGCCGCAGGCGATCTGGCGAAAATGCTGGACGCGAAATTTGCGGATATTGCGCGCAGGGATTGAGAAAATTGCCCGGTGGCGCTGCGCTTACCGGGCCTCCGATTCGAATGTAGGCCGGGTAAGGCGTAGCCGCCACCCGGCACAACACACCCGCACTACTGCCAGCTCACCTCGCCCTTCGGCTCATACGCGTTCACGTCAATCGGTGAATTTTGCTGGATAAACTGCTTCAACACTTCCGCATCAATAAACCCGGTATTTACATAGCCCGGTTTGTTATCGATATGCGGATAGCCGTCGCCGCCGGTGGCGTTAAAGCTTAACGTTGCCAGGCGGTAGGTTTTCGCCGGATCAACAGGTTCGCCTTTGATTTTGAGATCGTTGAGCTTACCGTCCTTCGCGACGAAGCTGACGTTAGCAAACTGCGGATACGCTCCGGAGTCCGGCTTCATCTGCGCCACGGCGGTCAGGTAGTCAATCACCTCTTTCCCGCTCATGTCCGCATACACCACCACGTTGCCAAACGGCTGCACTTTGAGCACGTCTTTATAGGTGATGTTTCCGCCATCGATGGAATCACGAATACCGCCGCCGCTCATCACGCCGAAATCCGCATTCGTGCGCGCCATCTGCGCGGCCAGCACCAGACGCCCCATGTTGGTTTGTACGAAGCGGACTTTGCTGCGGTCCCCTTCCAGTCGTCCGTTAAGCGTGCCTATCTTCACGTCCAACTGCGCTTTCCCTTTGCTCTGGAACGGCGTCAGCAGGGAGAGCATCTGCTGGTTTTCAGCGATCTCTGGCGTGTAGAGTACCCGCTCGCTTTTGCCGTCCGGGTAGGTTACTTTCTTCTTCAGGTTGACCGGGATGAGCTGATAGTGCACCAGCTTCATCTCGCCGTTACGGAATTCGAAATCCGCACGGCCTACGTATTTACCCCACTCGTGGGCCTGTACAATCCAGATCCCGTTCTGACGATCCGGCGCGCACGGCGTGCCGGGCACATAATCTACCTGCTTTTTATTCTCAGAAGCCATGCAGACCGGATCCTGTGAGTGACCGCCCACAATCATCGCCAGCGAGCCCGCAGGAAGGCTGCGCGCCATCTCCACGTCGCCCGGCGCGTTAGAGCCGTGCTGACCGTTGTCGTAATGCCCCATGTGGGTGGTAGCGATAATCACATCCGGTTTTTCATTCTGCTGCAACTCCTGGATCACCAGCTTCGCTTCGTCCGCCGGTTTACGGAATTCGATGTCGGTGAAAAATTCAGGGTTGCCAATTTTGGCCGTATCGTCGGTGGTTAAGCCGATGACCGCGATCTTCAGATCCTGACGCTTAAACAGCGCCCACGGTTTAAACAGGCGCTCGCCGGTGCTTTTCTGATAAATATTGGCGGAAAGGAACGGAAATTTGGACCACTTTTCCTGCTGGCGCAATACGCTCAGCGGGTTATCAAACTCGTGGTTTCCGACCGCCATCGCGTCGTAACCAATTAAATTCATGCCGCGGAAATCAGGCTCGGCATCCTGCAAATCAGATTCCGGTACGCCGGTATTAATATCCCCGCCCGACAGCAACAGCACGCTGCCGCCCTGAGCCGAGACCTCTTTACGAATGCCGTCCACCAGCGTTTTTTGCGCCGCCAGGCCATATTCACCGTATTCGCTGCGCCAGAAATGGCCGTGATGATCGTTAGTATGCAGAATGGTAATTTTATAGGTTTTATCTTTTTCATACGCCTGCGCGGGCAGGCTTGTCAGCCCCCATGCGGCGATGAGCGCCAGCGCGACGCCACGCTTTATTAACTTCATCTTCTCTCTCCCTGACCCATAGACAAACGCAAAAATTACAGTGACTCACAAGAATAGACAAATAAGTTTTCAGAATTGCGACTTTCTTCAAATGTCACGGACGAGTATGTTAGTCGGATAATAATTACTCCCTGCATCTCTAATTACAAATTGACGTGGTATTTATGGCAATCAGTGAATCAACCCAGCCTGTTCAGGGCGTTCCGGCGTCTCCGCCGAAATCGCGCACTTCCTTCAAAGTATTAGGCGCAATCAGTCTCTCTCATCTGCTCAACGACATGATCCAGTCGCTGATTCTGGCGATCTACCCGCTGTTGCAGTCTGAGTTCTCATTAACCTTCGTGCAGATCGGGATGATTACCCTGACCTTCCAGCTGGCCTCTTCGCTGCTACAGCCGGTGGTGGGCTACTGGACGGACAAATACCCGATGCCATGGTCGCTGCCCATTGGGATGTGCTTCACCCTGAGCGGGCTGGTGCTGCTGGCCATGGCGGGCAGCTTTGAGGCGGTACTGGTTGCCGCGGCGCTGGTAGGAACCGGTTCATCGGTGTTCCATCCGGAATCGTCCCGCGTGGCGCGTATGGCCTCCGGCGGACGCCACGGGCTGGCGCAGTCTCTGTTCCAGGTGGGGGGGAACTTTGGTAGCTCCCTCGGTCCTCTGCTGGCGGCGGTAATTATCGCGCCTTACGGCAAAGGCAACGTGGCGTGGTTTGTGCTGGCCGCGCTGCTGGCGATTGTCGTCCTGGCGCAAATCAGCCGCTGGTATGCCGCGCAGCATCGCGTAAATAAGGGAAAACCTGTCGCAAAGATAACTAATCCCCTTCCGCGTAATAAGGTGATCCTTGCCGTCAGCGTGCTGCTGGTGCTGATTTTCTCGAAATATTTCTATATGGCGAGCATTAGCAGCTATTACACCTTCTATCTGATGCAAAAATTCGGATTATCGGTACAAAACGCCCAGTTCCATCTCTTTGCCTTCCTGTTTGCGGTGGCGGCAGGCACGGTGATTGGCGGCCCTGTGGGAGATAAAATCGGACGTAAATATGTGATTTGGGGCTCTATCCTCGGCGTTGCGCCGTTTACGCTTGTTTTACCGTACGCAACACTGGAATGGACCGGAATATTGACAGTGATAATTGGTTTTATTCTCGCGTCGGCGTTTTCAGCCATTCTGGTCTATGCGCAAGAGCTGCTGCCGGGACGTATCGGTATGGTTTCCGGTCTCTTTTTCGGTTTTGCCTTTGGCATGGGCGGCCTTGGCGCCGCCGTGTTAGGGATGGTTGCAGACCACACCAGCATCTTCCTGGTCTATAAAATCTGCGCTTTCCTGCCACTTCTGGGGATGTTGACCATATTCCTGCCTGACAACCGTCATAAAGCGTAACTACATGGCTGCCAAAGTTAAACTTTGGCAGCCGGATAACCTGATGCCATAAGGCTTCCCTCTCCCTCCCCTCAGCAAATTTATCAAAATCTGCCTTTTTTCGTGCTTATTGCCTTTTTATTGTGATTTCAACAATTATTCATAAACATAAGCGTAAAAATTGTCATAAACTATTAATCGGCTTTTTGGTATTTGCACCAAAAATGGATCACCCATCGCGAAAGGAGACGGAATGCACCACGCCACACCGCTTATCACCACCATTGTTGGTGGACTTGTGCTCGCTTTTATCCTCGGCATGATTGCCAACAAACTGCGTATTTCGCCCCTGGTAGGCTATTTGTTAGCGGGCGTGCTGGCAGGACCCTTTACGCCGGGTTTTGTCGCAGATACCAAACTTGCACCGGAGCTGGCGGAACTGGGCGTTATCCTGCTGATGTTTGGCGTCGGACTGCATTTTTCCCTGAAGGATCTGATGGCGGTAAAGTCGATCGCCATACCGGGAGCGATCGCCCAGATAGGGGTGGCGACGCTGCTGGGCATGGCGCTTTCGGCGGTGCTGGGCTGGTCAATCATGACCGGTATCGTATTTGGGCTGTGTCTTTCAACCGCCAGTACCGTGGTGCTGCTGCGCGCGCTTGAAGAGAGGCAGCTGATAGACAGCCAGCGCGGGCAAATCGCGATTGGCTGGCTGATAGTTGAAGATCTGGTGATGGTGTTGACGCTGGTACTGCTGCCCGCCGTCGCCGGGATGATGGAAAAAGAGAATATCGGCTTCGCTTCGCTGGCGCTGGATATGAGCATTACCATCGGTAAGGTTGTGGCGTTTATTGCCATCATGATGCTGGTGGGCCGCCGTCTGGTGCCGTGGATCATGTCCCGCAGCGCCGCCACCGGCTCGCGTGAACTGTTCACGCTTTCGGTCCTTGCGCTGGCGCTGGGCATTGCCTTTGGCGCTGTCGAGCTGTTTGACGTCTCCTTTGCGCTGGGCGCGTTCTTCGCCGGGATGGTGCTGAACGAGTCCGAGCTGAGCCACCGTGCCGCGCACGATACTCTGCCACTACGTGATGCGTTCGCGGTGCTGTTCTTTGTCTCCGTCGGGATGCTGTTCGACCCGATGATCCTCATCCAGCAGCCGCTGGCCGTGCTGGGTACGCTGGCAATCATCATCTTTGGTAAGTCCGTTGCCGCCTTCTTCCTGGTGCGGATGTTCGGTCACTCGCCGCGCACGGCGCTGACCATCGCCGCCAGCCTGGCGCAGATTGGCGAGTTCGCCTTTATTCTGGCTGGTCTGGGAATGGCCCTGAATCTGCTGCCACAGGCTGGGCAAAATCTGGTGCTGGCGGGGGCGATCCTCTCCATCATGTTGAACCCGGTATTGTTTGCCCTGCTGGAGAAATATCTCGAGAAGACCGAAACCCTCGAAGAGCTGACGCTGGAAGAGGCGACAGAAGAAGAGAAACAGATCCCGGTGGATATCTGCAACCACGCGCTGCTGGTCGGTTTTGGCCGCGTCGGCAGCCTGCTGGGTGAAAAACTGATGGCTCAGGGCATTCCACTTGTAGTGATTGAAACGTCACGCACTCGCGTCGACGAGCTTCGCGAGCGCGGCATCCGCGCGGTGCTGGGCAACGCTGCTAACGAAGAGATTATGAATCTGGCGCATCTGGACTGTGCTCGCTGGCTGCTGCTCACTATCCCGAACGGTTACGAGGCTGGCGAGATTGTCGCCACAGCCCGTGAAAAATGCCCGCATATCGAAATCATAGCCCGCGCCCATTATGATGACGAAGTGGAGTACATTACCGAGCGCGGCGCGAATCAGGTGGTGATGGGTGAGCGTGAGATTGCGAATACGATGCTGACAATGCTGACGAAGCCGCCGGTTGAAGAGGCGGTGACGGGGTAAATTTTGTGCGGCCTGGTCCCCTCACCCCAGCCCTCTCCCCAAAGGGGAGAGGGTGTTCAAGTTCCCTCTCCCCTTTGGGGAGAGGGCCAGGGTGAGGGGTCTTCTTTTACCTGTCCCAATACGCCTCTTCGAGGCTGTCTTCCCGTTCCGGCAGCCCACGCGTTAAGCGCGGTGAATGCTGGTTCAGCACCTGATAACTCACGCGGTTCGCGTACTTGCACACCTGCGCCAGCGAGGAATAGGTCAGCCAGTTGAAGGTGTGTTTGCTGGAATTCGGCACATTGGTTTTGTGGTAGGCGTTAGCGGTGATGTCGTGCAGCAGCGCGGCCAGCGCGCCGTCGCCCGCGCCGTTGGTGTTCATGATCTTCTCGGGGCCACCCATATACGGTGCAATGTGGGAGAAGATACGCAGCGGGTTGATGCAGTCTTTATGACGCATGGCGCGGCTGAACTCGTACTGGTTAAATTCGGCGATAGCGCCCGGCAGCAGCGGGTGCTGGGTTTTCCGCTTGCTCTCTTCTTCCGTGAAGCCCGCCATGTACAGCCCGACCGGCCCGGCGGTGCAGAGCACCAGATCCACCCAGTCCAGCGCCTTATCAGACGCCAGCAGCGGATCGCTTTCTCCGGTCAGCGCTTCGGCTTCTTCTTCATTCATCGCCAGAATCGAGACGTGTTCTTTCAGGAAGGCCTGCCACCACTCCGGGTTGTCGGCAATCACGAATTTGGTGCCCAGCGTCAGAACCACAGGCACGTTGTATTTCTTCGCATACTCAATTGCCTTCATGGTTGCGTCCGGCATTGGTTCGCCCGGCTTGCAGCGCACCAGATAAGACGTCAACACCAGCGCAGACGCGCCCGCGATCACCTCTTCCGGAATACTTTCAGCGCGTAGCTTGTTCATATGGCCGGGGCTGATGGCAAAGGTACGCTCGCCGGAATCGCTTATCAGCGTAAAGCAACGACCAATCGGCCCGTCAACGCCCTGCAAATAGTTCAGATCGGTGCGGCTGGAGGTATTGCACAGGTAGCGGTAGGCGTAGCCACCGATTTCGATATTGCTGCACATCACGCCAAGCAGTACCGAGCGGTCGTCTGCCAGAACAGAGTAGTTGTGCATGGTGTTACCGATGGTGCCGCCAGCAAACTGGTGGGTGATAAGATTTTCGCGCATCAGTTCCTGATACAGCGCTTCGGCAACGTCATCCTCAATCACCAGCGAGTGCCCGGCGCTCAGACCGTAACGTGCGACAAACGCATCATCCACTTTGGCTTCAATGTCCACCAGCGTCTGATCGATACCGACCACCCAGGCAGCGCTGGTTTCGCTTTCCTGCTGAATTTGCTGTAACAGCGGATCGCGGGCATCGACGGGGAAATAGTGTTTGGACTTACGTTTACCGGGAAATTTCATGGTCTGAACTGTGCAAAGAATACGGGCCGGGAATGGTAGCACAAACCCGGCCCGTAACGCGATCAGCGGCGGGTGGTGACCAGTGACACCATCATATCGATGTGTTCAGGGGAGTCGTTAAGCGCAGGAATGTATTCGTATTTCGTTCCGCCGGCCTCCATGAAGAACTCTTTGTTCTGGACGGCAATCTCTTCCAGCGTTTCCAGACAATCCGCCGAGAAGCCCGGCGACATAACCTGAATGTGCTTCACGCCCTTCTCGCCCAGCATTTTTAGCGTTTCATCAGTATACGGGGTCAACCACGGTTCACGACCGAAGCGCGACTGGAAGGTCATCATCACCTTCTCAGGCGGCAGGCCGAGGGCGGAGACCAGCTCGCGGGTGGTATCGCGGCAACGCTGGGGGTAATCGTCCCCTTCGTTCGCGAAACGCTGCGGAATACCGTGATAGGAGAGCAGCAGCAGATCCGGCTCGCCGTGTTTTTCAAACGACGCGCGCGCGCTGCTGGCAAGCGCCTGAATGTACAGCTCGTTATCGGCGTAGTCGCGGATAAAGGTGATGCCCGGTATACGGCGGCGGGTCGCCAGAATGCGTGCCAGTTCGTCCCAGACGGCAGCCACCGTGGAGCACGAATACTGCGGATAAAGGGCCAGCACCACAATGTGTTCAACGCCCTGCGCCAGCAGAGAGTCGACGGCGCTTTCCAGGGATGGCTTACCGTAGCTCATACCGAGCGCAACGGGCATGTCCGGCAGACGGGCGGCCAGCGCCTTCTCCTGACGACGGCTGTAGACCATCAGCGGCGAGCCTTCTTCCATCCACACGGACTGATAGAGCTTTGCTACACGCGGAGAACGAATCGGCAGAATGACACCACGCAGCAGTGGCCACCACAGCAGTCTTGGGGTATCCACGACGCGCGTGTCGCTTAAAAATTGTCGCAGGTAGCGTTTTACCGCCGCTGGAGTAGGTGCTTCTGGGGTGCCCAGATTGGCAAGCAGGATGCCGGTTTTCGCCTGACTCATTCACGCCTCTTAACCATTTGATAGGCTGTCAATTGTAGCGGAAATGCGTTTAAACGAAACCCATTGCTGTAATAGGTAAGATGAGAATTTTTCTCACCCGGGGCTCCGGGTGAGAGAGGTGCGCTTAGCCGAGGATTTTTTCCAGCTCTGCACGTACGTCAGCCACGGCTTTGGTGCCGTCAACTTTCGCGTATTTGGTGTTACCCGCCTGCGCCTCTTTGGAGTAGTAGCCGATCAGCGGTGCGGTCATCTGATGGTATTCCACCAGGCGTTTACGCACGGTTTCTTCCTGATCGTCTTTACGGGTGGTCAGCTCTTCGCCGGTCACGTCGTCTTTGCCTTCAACCTTAGGCGGGTTGAATTTGATGTGGTAAACGCGGCCAGAGGCAGCGTGCACGCGACGGCCAACGATACGGTCAACGATCAGTTCGTCCGGTACATCGAACTCCAGCACGTAATCCACGTTGATGCCAGCTTCTTTCATGGCGTCAGCCTGAGGAATGGTGCGTGGGAAGCCGTCCAGCAGGAAACCATTGCGGCAGTCTTCCTGAGCAATGCGCTCTTTTACCAGCGCGATAACCAGTTCGTCGGTCACCAGCTTGCCTGCGTCCATGATGTCTTTAGCTTGTTTGCCCAGCTCGGAGCCAGATTTAACAGCGGCACGCAGCATGTCACCAGTAGAGATTTGCGGAATACCGTATTTCTCCATGATGAACTGAGCCTGAGTTCCCTTACCCGCGCCCGGAGCGCCAAGCAGAATAATACGCATTGCGAAAATCCCCTCAAATGTCGATTCAATTTTTCAAAAGCGCTAAACAATACCACCAGAACGGGTATCGCTCAAGGAAGGCGGGGAGGCTGAAACGGTTAACGGGGGGAGATTATTTGGGTTAGTGCGAGAATGCCCCCTCACCCTAACCCTCTCCCCAAAGGGGAGAGGGGACGATTAAACCCTCTCCCCTTTGGGGAGAGGGCCAGGGTGAGGGGTAGGTTTTGTATTACGCCAGCAGCAGCGCATTCACACGTTTAATGAACAGGTTAGGATCTTCCAGGGTGCCGCGCTCGGCCAGCAGGGACTGATCCAGCAGCAGTTCAACCCACTCCGCAAAGCGGGCGTCGTCCTGGGTATCCGCCGCGCGTTTCACCAGCGGATGATCCGGATTAAGCTCAAAGATATATTTCACTTCCGGCACGGCCTGGCCCGCCGCAGCGAACAGTTTCGCCATCTGGGTGCTCATTTCGTCCGCATCGGTGGTGACAATGGCTGGCGTATCGGTCAGACGGTGCGTGAAGCGCACCTCTTTCACGCGGTCGCCCAGCAGGGTTTTCACGCGCTCAACGAACGGCTCCAGCGCCTTCTCGGCTTCCTTCGCGCTGTCGTCCACTTCATCCGCCAGCTTATCGATAGACTCGTCGGCTTTAGCAACGGACTGGAAGGATTTACCGTCGAACTCGGTCAGGTAGTTCATCATCCACTCGTCGATGCGGTCAGACAGCAGCAGCACTTCGATGCCTTTCTTACGCAGCAGCTCCAGATGCGGACTGCTCTTCGCTGCCGCATAGCTGTCGGCGGTGATGTAGTAGATCTTCTCCTGCCCTTCTTTCATGCGGGAGACGTACTCTTCCAGCGACACGGTCTGGGCGGAGGAGTCGTTGTGCGTAGAGGCGAAGCGCAGCAGTTTAGCGATAGCTTCCACGTTCGCGGTGTCTTCCGCCGGGCCTTCTTTCAGCACCAGGCCGAACTGTTTCCAGAAGGTCTGGTATTTTTCCGCATCGTCTTTCGCCAGTTTTTCCAGCATCTGCAACGCTCGCTTGGTCAGGGCGTTACGCAGGTTACGGGTGACGGTGCTGTCCTGGAGAATTTCACGGGAGACGTTCAGCGGCAGATCGTTGGAATCTATCAGGCCACGCACAAAGCGCAGGTAGTTCGGCATGAACTGCTCGGCGTCGTCCATGATGAAGACGCGCTGCACGTACAGCTTCAGGCCGTGCTTGTGATCGCGGTTCCACATGTCCCACGGCGCCTGCGCCGGAATGTACAGCAGGCTGGTGTACTCCTGCTTCCCTTCCACACGGTTGTGGCTCCAGGTCAGCGGGTCGGTAAAGTCGTGGGCGATGTGCTTGTAAAACTCGTTGTACTCGTCGTCTTTAATTTCAGCTTTGTTGCGCGTCCACAGCGCCTGCGCCTTGTTGATTTTCTCCCAGGAAACCACGGTTTCGCCGTCTTTCTCTTCCTGTTTTTCAATCTCAACCGGCAGCGCGATGTGGTCAGAATATTTGCTGATGATGGAGCGTACGCGCCAGTCGTTCAGGAAATCGTCTTCGCCTTCGCGCAGGTGCAGAGTGATTTCGGTGCCGCGATCCGCTTTGGTGATATCATCAACGGTGTATTCGCCTTCCCCTTTGGATTCCCACAGCACGCCGTTTTCGGCGCTGTCGCCCGCGGCGCGGGTGCGCACGGTGACTTTATCCGCCACGATGAATGCCGAGTAGAAGCCTACGCCGAACTGACCGATCAGCTGGCTGTCTTTCGCCTGGTCAGAGCCCATGGACTCGAGGAACGCTTTGGTGCCGGATTTAGCGATGGTGCCGAGATGGTCGATCACCTCGTCGCGGTTCATCCCGATGCCATTATCGGCAATCGTCAGGGTGCGGTTCTCTTTATTAAAAGAGACGCGCACGCGCAGTTCGCCATCGCCTTCGTACAGATCCGGGTTGGACAGCGCGCGGAAGCGCAGCTTGTCCGCCGCATCGGAGGCGTTGGAAATCAGCTCACGCAGGAAGATTTCTTTGTTGGAATACAGGGAATGGATCATCAGGTGCAGAAGCTGTTTTACTTCTGACTGGAAACCACGGGTTTCTTGTCCTTTCATCTAAGTCGACCTCAACAATGCCATTTAATGGGGTTGTAAAACGTTGAGTGAGAGATGGGGATAAGGGGGGGAATTTTCAAGCGGAGGCCGCGCACGCAGCCTCCGTTTGGTCAGAAAATAATCTTGTGTCGTCCGGCCAGCGAGTGCGACAGCGTGGTGCCGTCGACCATCTCCAGCTCACCGCCGACCGGCACGCCGTGGGCGATGCGGCTGGCGTCAACGCCGTACTGCGCGCACAGCTCGGCGATGTAGTTGGCGGTTGCCTCCCCTTCCACCGTCGGGTTGGTGGCGAGGATCACCTCTTTGATCGTCTCGGACTCAAGACGCTGTTCAAGACGATCGAGACCGATATCATCCGGGCCGATGCCGTCCAGCGGGGAGAGATGCCCCATCAGCACGAAATAGCGGCCGGAAAACTGCCCGGTTTGTTCGATGGCGTAGATGTCCGCCGGACTCTCCACCACGCAAATCTGACCGTTTTCCTGACGACGCGGGTTCGTGCAGATGTTACAGACGTCCTGCTCGGTAAAGGTCCGGCAATCCGCACAGTGACCAATTTCTGACATGGCGCGGGTCAGAGCCTGCGCCAGGCGCATCCCGCCGCTGCGGTCGCGCTGCAATAGCGTAAACGCCATACGCTGCGCCGACTTCGGGCCAACGCCCGGCAGGCAGCGCAGTGCTTCCATTAACTGCGTGAGCAGCGGACTGGTTTGCATCAGAATGGCATCTTAAAGCCCGGCGGCAGTTGCATACCGCTGGAAACAGAGGCCATTTTCTCTTTCTGGGTTTCGTCGATACGGCGAGCGGCATCGTTAAACGCGGCTGCAACCAGATCTTCCAGCATCTCTTTATCGTCTTCGAGCAGGCTCGGGTCGATTTCAACGCGACGGCAGTTATGCGCACCGTTGATGGTCACCTTGACCAGACCGGCACCGGATTCACCCGTGACTTCCAGCTGAGCGATCTCTTCCTGCATCTTCTGCATTTTTTCCTGCATCTGCTGAGCCTGCTTCATCAGGCCACCCAGACCGCCTTTTCCACCAAACATAGGCTTCTCTCTTCTTTCACGTTAAGGATTACAACCGTAAGTCAGACTCACGATCAAAGGGGGCGAATACTCTCTTCATCCAGATCGGCGTCGAAGAACCGGCGCAGGGTCTGGATGTTGTTATCCGCGATAATCGACTCGCGCGCCTGCGCGAGCTTCTCTTCATAAATCGCCTGTCGCCACTCGAGCGGCGTTTTCACCGCCGGATTATCATCTTCAATGATAGTCAATTCAACCGGCACACCCTGTAAGGCGGTAAGCGCCTCGGCCAGCGCCTTTTGCGCGCCTGGGGAGTTGAGGTGCCGCTGGCCAGGGCGCAGGTGCAGACGCACCTGATTGCCTTCCTGCTCTTTCCAGGCATTCAGCGCGACCTGCTCCACCAGCTTCGGCAGCTGAAGTTTGCTGACCTCAGCGGCCCAGGCGTCGCGCTCGATGGACTCTTCCGCGAGCTTCGCGGACAGCTCCGGCGTTTTTTCATGCTCAAGCGCCTTTTTCAGCGCTTTTGGCGTGGCGACCACTTCCTTGACCGTTTCAACAACGGTAGTCGCCTTCCAGCGGTATGCCTCTTCTTTCGCCGGGGCTTTTTGCTCGAGCGCGGACGGTGCCGGACGCGACTGCACGCGCTCCGTTACCGAGGCCAGTCGTTCAAGCGCGGCGTTGTTCACCGGCCGCGCTCTTGCAGGCGCTGCCGGTTCACTCTTTTTTGGTTTGGTTGCTCCCTGCGCACGTTGCAACTGGCTTCGCGCGGCAAGCACCGAACTGGTGGCATCCGACAGCGGCACGTTCTGCGGCGGCGGCGATGCCGGTTGCGGTGGCACCTGCTGCGGTGACATTACCGCGGTCGGCGCAACCGGCGCAAAGGACTGCCGGGGGGTTTCCGGCTCCGGCAATGGCTTGCGCGGATGGAAGGCCAGCGCGCGCAGCAGCGTCATTTCAACGCCCATCCGGCGATCCGGTGCAAACGGCAGCTCTTTGCGGCCAATCAGCAGGGTTTGATAATAAAGCTGAACATCAGCCGGCGGCACGGTGCGCGCAAGTTCACGCATCCGCTGTTCAATGGTCGCCATGTCCGCGCCAATGGCCGACGGAGACAATTGCAGCATCGCCACGCGATGCAGCAGGCTGAGCATCTCGACCAGCAGCGCTTCCCATTCAATGCCACGGGCGGCGGCATCGTTGACGAGGGTCATTACCCGCTCACCGTTGGCGGCGATCATCGCTTCGATAAGCGACAGCGCCTGATCGTCATCCAGCGTGCCGAGCATGGTGCTGACCGCGTCAGTGGAAAGCTTACCGTCACCGCTGGCAATTGCCTGGTCAGTCAGGCTCAGCGCATCACGCAGGCTGCCGTCCGCCGCGCGGGCCAGCAGCTGCAGGGCGCGCGGCTCGTGAACGATCTTTTCTTCATCAAGAATGTGTTCAAGCTGAGCGCGGATCTGCTCAACGTCCAGCGCCTTCAGATGGAATTGCAGGCAGCGCGACAGGATCGTGACCGGCAGCTTTTGCGGATCGGTGGTCGCCAGCAGGAATTTTACATGCGCAGGCGGCTCTTCCAGCGTTTTCAGCAGGGCGTTGAAGCTGTGGCGCGACAGCATGTGCACTTCATCGATCAGATAGACCTTGAAGCGGCCGCGCGCCGGGGCGTACTGCACGTTGTCGAGCAGATCGCGGGTGTCTTCCACCTTGGTGCGCGAGGCGGCGTCGATCTCGATCAGATCGACAAAACGCCCCTGCTCGATCTCGCGGCAGTTGTCACATACGCCGCACGGGGTGGCGGTGATCCCGGTTTCGCAGTTCAGACCTTTTGCCAGCAGGCGGGCAATAGAGGTTTTACCGACGCCGCGGGTGCCGGAGAAAAGATAGGCGTGATGGATGCGACCTAGCGACAAGCCGTTCGCCAGGGCCGTCAGCACATGTTCCTGACCGACAACGTCAGCAAAGGTTTGTGGTCGCCATTTACGGGCTAACACCTGATAACTCATGGGCAGGCTCTGCAACGCTGGAAGGTGAATTAATGGAGGGGAATGCTATCACAACCTCACCCATTGAGCGAGGTTGTGAGATACGGGATTAATGTCCCGGGAAAGGCACCAGGCTGTAGCTGGTAATACCCTGTTTTTCCAGGCGCTGCTCGCCGCCGAGATCGAACAGGTTGATGATGAATGCCGCGTCGGTCACTTCCCCGCCCAGACGACGGATCAACTTCACGGTCGCTTCGATGGTGCCGCCGGTTGCCAGCAGATCGTCCACCACCAGCACTTTGTCGCCTGGCTTGATGGCATCAACGTGAATTTCCAGCTGATCGGTGCCGTATTCCAGCTCATAGCTCTCAGCAATGGTTTCACGCGGCAGTTTGCGCGGCTTACGCACCGGCACAAAACCCACGCCCATCGCCAGCGCAACCGGTGCGCCGAACAGGAAGCCACGGGCTTCGGTACCTACTACTTTGGTGATCCCGGCGTTTTTATAACGCTCAACCAGCAGTTCAATGCTGAGGGCGTACGCTTTCGGGTCTTCCAGCAAGCTGGTGACATCACGGAAAAGAATGCCAGGCTTTGGATAATCCTGGATACTTTTGATGCTATTTTTCAGATATTCAAGCTGCTGTGCAGTTGCGGTCATCGGTTTGTGCCTAAATGAAACAGTGTTACTCACGGCGCGCGACGAGTCGGTCAAAGTAACAGTTGTTTAACCTTTGACCAGGCGCACCTGTGCTCGAAAACGGTCGAATTTACTGGCTGTGCGCCATAATTGCAACCGCCATGATGAGGCTTCAGTGCTTTTGTTGCTTTTCATCAACCACGGGGATCCGCCACATGAAGATCAGCAGGCAGACCAGGATCGCCAGCAGCAGAATGCGCACCCACATCATTTTCACCAGCCATAACGAGACGGCGAAGGTGATCAGGATGAAGGCAATGGCGCGCGGCTTGGCCCCGGGCGGCATGGCCCGGTGTTTTTGCCAGTGCCGCAGGTAGCCGCCAAACCACGAACGGTACAGGAGCCAGTGGTGAAAACGCGGCGACGAGCGGGCGAAGCACCAGGCGGCCAACAGGATGAACGGGGTGGTCGGCAGCAAGGGCAATACGATGCCCAGCGTACCCAGCACTACCGCGAGCCAGCCAATGATGATTAAAATAGTACGCTGCATAATGCGAATCGTTATCAAACTGAACGGCTACTTTACCACTGGAGAGCGCATTGAAAACAGCACTGCTTCTTGAGAGGCTGCAAAATCAGCTGATCGCGCTGCGGGCGCAGGCCACACCGCTGATGGGACATGCTACGCTGAAACCGCGCTTTGATCGGCAGCTCTTCCGCACCCGCAGTACCGTCATTCAGGATTACCTTGCTGAAATGCAGACCAACCTCGACGAGCTTCGCCACGCGGTTGAGAGTGAACAGCAGGAACAGGTGGTGTGGCTTGCGGAGCATCTTACCGAGCAGATCACCGCCCTGCACCGCGAAATCGCCGCCTGGCCGCTACGGGCGTGGGACAGCGCCTCGCCTGGGCTCGGAAAATGGCAGCGCAAGCGGCTGGAGAACCAGGAGTTTGAGCGGCGTCTGTTTGAGATGAAGTGTGAGCGCGAAGCCCGCCTGACCACCAGCGAAACGCTGCAAGAGCAGCAGTTATTAATGCGTGAAATCAGCGCGCTGGAAGGCCGCATCGTCCGCTGCCGTCAGGCGCTGGATGAGATTGAACGCGTCATTGAACGCCTGACCCGTTAACAGGAGCCACTAATGTCACTGGAAAATGCCCCCGACGAGGTCAAGCTGGCCGTCGATTTAATTATGCTGCTGGAGAATCACGAGATCCCGGCGGAGACGGTGCTGAAAGCGCTGGAGATTGTGCGGCGGGATTTTGAGGGAAAGGTGAAGGCCGGTTGCCCTCACCCTCACCCTAGCCCTCTCCCTGGAGGGAGAGGGGACCGTTAGGTGCGGTTCGAAAGATCTGCCCTGATTCGCTTTTTACCCTCTCCCCTCTGGGGAGAGGGCAGGGTGAGGGGCGGAGTTTTCGTCACCCTTAATCTTACGCTTCACTTCCGTATGTTCGTCACCTTTCTCGTTACGCAGGTGAACTTCAAGCTGGTTGAAGGCGATATTAATGTTGTTTTCACGGCACAGACGGTCAATGGTGCGGTTCAGCTCATCGACGGTGTAGCTGCGATCGCGTAGTTCGCGTACGTACAGGCGCAGCTCATGATCCAGCGTGCTTGGCCCGAAGGTGGTGAAGAACACGTCAGGCGCAGGATCGTGCATCACTTTAGGATGTGATTTCGCGGCTTCCAGCAGGACCTCTTTCACTTTATCCAGATCTGAACCATAGGCCACCCCGAGTCGGACCACCACGCGCGTCGTAGTATCCGAAAGCGACCAGTTGATCAGTCGCTCGGTCACGAAGGCTTTGTTCGGGATGATCACCTCTTTACGATCGAAGTCAGTGATGGTGGTCGCACGAATACGGATCTTGCTGACGGTCCCGGAGAAGGTGCCGATGGTGACGGTATCGCCGATACGCACCGGACGTTCGAACAGGATTATCAGGCCAGAAACAAAGTTACCGAAGATCTCCTGCAAGCCGAAGCCCAGACCTACCGACAGCGCCGCCGCCAGCCACTGGAGTTTATCCCACGAGACGCCCAGCGAGCCGAATACCGTCATCGCCCCGACAATAATAATGACGTAGTTCAGGATGGTGGTAATGGCATACGACGCCCCCTGACGCAGGTTCAGCCTTGAGAGCACCAGCACTTCCAGCAGACCAGGCAGGTTGCGGATCAACGCCCAGGCCACCACCGACGACACCAGCGCAAAGAGCAGGCTGCCCATGGTGACGCTTTTCATTACCGCAGCGCCCGCTTCGGTACCGTTGTATTGCCAGAGGGTGATACTGTCGAGGTAGGCGAAGACGGTAATTAAATCAGACCAGATGGCCCAGAACATCACCGCAAACAGCGCAATCATCACCAGCATGGTAATACGCATCGTTTGCTGGTTTACCTGCTCCAGGGCAATGGTCGGCTCTTCCTGGGGCTCAGCCCCTTCAGCCCCCTCTTTAACCTGATGCTGTCGACGGGCAACAGCGCGACGATACGCAATGCGGCGCGCCGCCACGCTCAAACCGCGCAGCACGGTCTGGAACAACAGGTTCCACAGGATCACCAGATACACGGTTTCAATCCATCGGCCTGACAGACGAAGCGTGGTATAGAAGTAACCCGTTGCCGTCAGCACCATCAGCGCCAGCGGAATGATCGCCAGCACCGTTACGGTAACCAGACGAAGATTGTGGGACTCTTTATCACGCCAGCTGTCGCGGCACATCGGCCACATCAGGACGGCTATCAGCAGCAGGTTCAGCATAATTACCAGCTGTCCCAGCACGTCATCCATCAGATGCAGCGGCGAAAGCTCGGCCACAACGGACCAGAAGTGCAGCGGCAACAGCGCGAGGCTGATACGTACAATCTGGCGACGCCAGTGGCTGGTGAGTTTTTCCGGCATGTTGAAGTGTCGGACCGCGACGCCGTCTTTTTCCAGCACTTTCCAGCACAGACCAAACACCAGCCAGAACAGCGCCAGCTTTTTGCTGAACGCCCACAGCAGGTCGCTGATATTGAGCTGCATGGTCAACAGGATCAGGCCGACGGCGAGGATCAGCAGGCAGATCGGCAGAGCACGGATCAGATCGATCAGGATCGCTTTCGGGGTGTGCAGCTGGCTGTCGTTACGCAGTTGCCCCACTTCCGAGGCCAGCTTCGCCTGGTACTGCTTCAGCCATTTCAAACGCCAGCGTATTACTCCGGCGATGAGCAGCAAAGGCAGACCCGCAAGGAAGGCAATCATTACCGCAGGCCAGGCTTTCTCCCAGTTCACGGTAATTTTCATGCTTTTGATCTGGGATTTCAGCGTTTCAGGGAAAGATTTAAACCAGTCCCAGTCCATGGGTTTGTTGCTGTTCACCCAGAAAATCTGCTGGGTCAGGATCTCCTGGAGGCTTTTAGATACGCTCACCAGCTGCTGCTGGTTGATTTGCAGGTTAATCGCCATCATCAGCTGGTTGCCCAGCTGCTTATTAAGCTGATCGAGCAGCTCGCGGCGCATATCCACAACCTGCAACAGCGCGTCGTGAACTTCACCGTTTACTTCACTTGAATGGCCTTCTTCCACTTTGGCAACAAACGTATCGCTCTGGAACAGGGCATCGCGCTGCTGGTTAACGTCAAACTGTTCAAGACGCAAATCCGCAATGCGGTTTGTCATGTCTTCCAGCTCGTCGGCGGACGGCAGCGTCTGCTGCTGCTGGTAAAGAATGCGCGACAGCAGCAGGCTTCCCTTCAGGACGGCAATCTGCTCTTTGACATTGCGCTCAGCCTGCAAAGCGCGATCCAGCCAGTTTTTGACTTTAATATTCTGCTGCACCAGCGCGCTGCCGCTTTCAGTCGCCTGAATCAGGCGCTCGCTCAGCTGATGGTTAATTTCCAGCTCCTGCTTCACCAGCGGATTGGCCTGGATACGCGCCGTTTCGTCTGGCGAGACCGCTTCCTGCGCCGTTTTTTCGGTCAGCGTCAGGCGCTTGCTGTTCACCGCCTCCTGCAACAGCTGAAGCTGATGCTCGAGCCGGTTGATATTCGCGTTCACGTAGTCACGCTGTTTTTGCAGCGCATCCTGCAACACCGTGTTTCCTTCCAGACTCTTACGCTGCTGTTCAATCTCCGCGTTCAGCAGCGTCTGCTGGATGTTCAGCAGCGTTTGCTGGGTCGGTCGAAGCGCCCCTTCCCCCACGGTAATGCCATTCAGACGGTTACGTATCTGCTGTAGCTGTTGCGATGCAGAATACATGGCGTTCTGCACGCGCTCAGGCTGGGTTTGCAGCGAAACCAGCTGGCTGTTATAGGTCGAGAGATCGGACTGCGCCGTTTGCAGATCGTCCAACAGCTGCGCCACGCGCGACTCGAGCTGGCGCAACGAAAGCGTGGCAAGCGTTTTTCGGGTTTCATCGTCGTTATCAACGTCGCTAAGCGCGTTCAGGGCCTCCGTTGCTTTACGCATGTTCTCCGGCGCCTGAGCGACCTTCTGCCGCAACTGGGCCGTTTCGGCTTTGATGCGATCGATCTTATCCAGCGTATCCAGGGTTTCCGTCAGGTCCTGCTGAACGAGCTTTTCCTGGGCGGAGAGATCTTTTTGTTTATTCAGGGTGTCGAGTTGCGACTGAACCTCGGCACGCGTCGGGACGTCACTGCCGTTGTCTGCACGGGCCCAGGAATGCGGTGCGGCTGCAAAGAAAAACAGCAGGATCAAAAAAACGGCCAGAACAGAATGTGTCGAGCGATAGGTGTGCAGCATAGTCGTGAATGTGATCTGAGAAATGACCGAAAATAGTCGGGCGTGAAGAATATCACGCCCGGCTAAAGCAGAATAGCGGGAAGGTAATCCTCTAAGACATTTCCTGGAAAGATTCAGGCAGTAAGCGGCGCTCCCTCGCTGCGAAGGGTCGGGCAAAGCTGGCACATCTCCAGGAAAATCGCGACGTAGCTGCGCGCCTCTGATTTCAGATCGAACGACTGCGGGGCGAAAAGCCAGTTTTCCATCAGGCCGGAAATATAACTGCGCATCAGGATCGCCGCCCGGCGCGTTAACAGCGTAGCGGGAAGCATGTCGGCCTGCATACATTCCTTAAGAACTTGCTCGATGCGATCGTAGCTTTCCAGACACAGGTCGCGCTGCGCCTGCTGAACCACCGCCATTTCGCCAACAAACTCACATTTATGGAAGATGATTTCCATCATCAGACGTCGGCGTTCTTCCACAACAGTCGCTTCAAGGATATATACTAATATTTCTCTTAATACTGAGAGTGGATCGTGAGGGAATTTTGCCCGATACTCACTCTCAAGATCGCTGATGCTGGACTCTGAAAGCTCCCAGATTTCACCAAACAGATCTGACTTGTCTTTAAAATGCCAGTAAATCGCTCCCCGCGTGACGCCCGCGGCCTGAGCAATCTGCGCCAGCGAGGTTGCCGAAACACCCTGCTGTGAGAACAAACGCATTGCCACATCCAGAATGTGTTGTCGGGTTTCCAGCGCTTGTTGTTTGGTTTTTCGTGCCATACGTTGATGAATTTACAGGAGTCAGATTTACATACATTTATGAATGTATGTACCATAGCATGACGATAATATAAACGCAGCAATGGGTTTTTAGACTCAGGACCCTTGATCAATTTGAAATCGGACACTCGAGGTTTACATATGAACAAAAACAGAGGGTTAACGCCTCTGGCGGTCGTTCTGATGCTCTCAGGCAGCTTAGCGCTTACAGGATGTGACGACAAAGAGGCTCAACAAGGAGCTCAGCAGGTGCCAGAAGTTGGCGTCGTGACGCTCAAATCCGAACCTCTCCAGATGACAACAGAACTACCGGGCCGCACCAGCGCCTATCGCATTGCAGAAGTACGTCCGCAGGTGAGCGGTATCATCCTGAAACGTAACTTCACCGAAGGCGGTGATGTGAAAGCAGGTGAGTCTCTTTATCAGATTGATCCAGCAACCTATCAGGCGTCTTATGAGAGCGCTAAAGGCGATCTGGCGAAAGCAGAAGCGGCAGCCAAAATTTCGCAACTGACGTTGAATCGTTACAAGAAACTGCTCGGCACGCAGTACATCAGTCAACAGGATTACGATTCTGCCCTGGCCGATGCACAGCAAGCCAATGCAGCCGTTGTGGCGGCGAAAGCGGCGGTAGAAACCGCGCGTATTAACCTCGCCTACACCAAAGTGACCTCCCCTATCAGCGGTCGTATTGGTAAATCAGCCGTCACCGAAGGTGCGCTGGTGCAGAACGGTCAAACCAACGCGCTGGCCACCGTGCAGCAGCTTGACCCGATCTACGTTGACGTTACACAGTCCAGCAACGATTTCCTGCGTCTCAAACAGGAGCTTGCCAGCGGACAACTGAAACAGGAAAACGGTAAAGCCAAAGTTGAACTGGTTACCAACGACGGTATCAAGTTCTCACAGACAGGCACACTGGAATTTTCTGATGTGACCGTCGATCAGACCACCGGCTCTATCACCATCCGGGCTATTTTCCCGAATCCGGATAAAACCCTGCTGCCGGGTATGTTCGTACGCGCCCGTCTTGAAGAAGGGACTAACCCAAGCGCCATTCTGGTTCCGCAGCAAGGTGTGACCCGTACGCCACGCGGCGATGCGAGCGCGCTGGTTGTGGGTGCCGATAACAAAGTCGAAACACGCAATATCACTGCAACGCAGGCGATTGGCGACAAGTGGCTGGTAACGGAAGGTCTGAAAGATGGCGATCGCGTGATTATTACTGGTTTGCAAAAAGTTCGTCCTGGCGCGCAGGTCAAAGCTCAGGAAGTGAAATCTGACGACAAACAACAAGCATCGGCCGCTGGCCAGTCAGAACAAACCAAGTCTTAACTTAAACAGGAGCCGTTAAGACATGCCTAATTTCTTTATCGATCGCCCCATATTTGCGTGGGTGATCGCCATTATCATCATGCTGGCCGGGGGACTTGCGATCCTTAAGCTGCCTGTTGCGCAATATCCAACGATTGCGCCGCCGGCAGTGACGATCTCCGCAACCTACCCGGGCGCTGATGCCAAAACGGTGCAGGACACCGTTACGCAGGTTATCGAACAGAACATGAACGGTATCGATAACCTGATGTACATGTCCTCAAACAGTGACTCAACCGGTACAGTTCAGATTACCCTGACCTTTGAATCAGGTACGGATGCGGACATTGCGCAGGTTCAGGTGCAGAACAAACTGCAGCTGGCGATGCCCCTGCTGCCGCAGGAAGTGCAACAACAGGGTGTGAGCGTCGAGAAATCGTCCAGTAGCTTCCTGATGGTTGTCGGCGTGATTAACACCGATGGCACCATGACGCAGGAAGATATTTCCGACTACGTGGGCGCCAACATGAAGGACGCCATCAGCCGTACGTCTGGTGTGGGTGACGTTCAGCTGTTCGGTTCACAGTACGCGATGCGTATCTGGATGGATCCGAATAAGCTGAACAACTTCCAGCTGACCCCGGTTGACGTGATCAGCGCAATTAAAGCGCAAAACGCCCAGGTTGCAGCCGGTCAGTTAGGCGGCACGCCGCCGGTGAAAGGCCAGCAGCTTAACGCGTCTATCATCGCGCAAACGCGTCTGACCTCGGCGGATGAGTTCAGTAAAATTCTGCTGAAGGTGAATCAGGACGGTTCGCAGGTTCGCCTGCGTGACGTGGCGAAAGTGGAGCTGGGTGGCGAGAACTACGACGTTATTGCGAAGTTCAACGGTAAACCGGCTTCCGGTTTAGGTATCAAACTGGCGACTGGGGCGAACGCCCTGGACACCGCGACGGCTATCCGTGCAGAACTGAAGAAGATGGAACCTTTCTTCCCGTCAGGTCTGAAAATTGTTTACCCGTATGACACCACGCCGTTCGTTAAAATTTCGATTCACGAAGTGGTAAAAACCCTGGTTGAGGCGATCATCCTCGTCTTCCTGGTAATGTACCTGTTCCTGCAAAACTTCCGCGCAACGCTGATCCCAACCATCGCCGTGCCGGTTGTACTGCTCGGCACCTTCGCGGTTCTGGCGATATTTGGCTATTCGATAAACACCCTGACGATGTTCGGGATGGTGCTCGCCATCGGCCTGCTGGTGGATGACGCCATCGTAGTGGTCGAAAACGTTGAGCGTGTGATGGCGGAAGAAGGCCTGCCGCCGAAGGAAGCAACCCGTAAATCAATGGGCCAGATCCAGGGCGCGCTGGTCGGTATCGCGATGGTTCTGTCTGCGGTATTTATCCCGATGGCCTTCTTCGGGGGTTCAACCGGTGCGATTTACCGTCAGTTCTCTATTACCATCGTTTCCGCGATGGCGCTGTCGGTGCTGGTAGCCCTGATCCTGACGCCAGCCCTGTGTGCGACCATGCTGAAGCCGATTAAGAAAGGTGGCCACGGCGAGCACAAAGGGTTCTTCGGCTGGTTTAACCGCATGTTTGATAAGAGTACGCATCACTACACCGACAGCGTGGGGAACATCCTCCGCAGCACCGGTCGTTATCTGCTGCTCTATATCATCATCGTGGTGGGCATGGCTTTCCTGTTTGTTCGTCTGCCAAGCTCGTTCCTGCCAGATGAAGACCAGGGCGTGTTCCTGAGCATGGCTCAGCTTCCGGCGGGTGCGACGCAAGAACGTACGCAAAAAGTGCTGGATGAGATGACCGACTACTTCCTGACCAAAGAGAAAGACAACGTCGAATCCGTGTTTGCGGTTAACGGCTTTGGCTTCGCGGGTCGTGGTCAGAACACCGGTATTGCCTTCGTTTCTCTGAAAGACTGGTCCGAACGCCCGGGGGATGAGAACAAAGTTGAAGCCATTACCAACCGGGCCATGGGTACCTTCTCACAGATTAAAGATGCGATGGTCTTCGCCTTTAACCTGCCAGCGATTGTTGAACTGGGTACGGCAACCGGCTTCGACTTCCAGCTGATTGACCAGGGCGGTCTGGGCCACGAAAAACTGACTCAGGCGCGTAACCAGCTATTTGGCGAGGTGGCTAAACACCCTGACCTGCTGGTGGGCGTGCGTCCTAACGGTCTGGAAGATACGCCGCAGTACAAGATCGATATCGACCAGGAAAAAGCACAGGCGCTGGGTGTGTCCATCAGTGACATCAATACCACGCTGGGTGCAGCCTGGGGTGGCAGCTACGTCAACGACTTCATCGACCGTGGTCGCGTGAAGAAAGTGTACGTCATGTCCGAAGCGCAATACCGTATGCTGCCGAACGATATCAACAACTGGTACGTTCGCGGCAGCGATGGCCAGATGGTGCCGTTCTCCGCCTTCTCAACTTCGCGCTGGGAATACGGTTCGCCGCGTCTGGAGCGTTATAACGGCTTGCCTTCGATGGAGATCCTCGGTCAGGCGGCGCCGGGCCGAAGCACCGGTGAAGCCATGAACCTGATGGAAGAGTTGGCCAGCAAACTGCCTGCGGGTATTGGCTACGACTGGACCGGTATGTCCTATCAGGAACGTCTGTCCGGTAACCAGGCCCCTGCCCTGTACGCTATTTCACTGATTGTGGTGTTCCTGTGTCTGGCGGCATTGTATGAGAGCTGGTCGATTCCGTTCTCCGTTATGCTCGTGGTTCCGCTGGGGGTTATCGGTGCGCTGCTTGCCGCAACCTTCCGTGGGCTGACTAACGACGTTTACTTCCAGGTGGGCCTGCTGACAACCATTGGCTTGTCGGCGAAGAACGCGATACTTATCGTCGAATTCGCCAAAGATCTGATGGAGAAAGAAGGTAAAGGCCTGATTGAAGCAACGCTTGAAGCCGTTCGTATGCGTCTGCGTCCAATCCTGATGACGTCCCTGGCGTTTATCCTCGGCGTTATGCCGCTGGTTATCAGCTCAGGCGCAGGCTCCGGCGCACAGAACGCGGTAGGTACCGGTGTAATGGGTGGTATGGTCACTGCGACCGTTCTCGCCATCTTCTTTGTACCGGTGTTCTTCGTGGTGGTACGTCGCCGCTTTAGCCGCAAAAATGAAGATGTGGAGCACAATCATTCGGTAGAACATCACTGATACCGGTTTCACATGATAAAAAGGCCGCATTTGCGGCCTTTTTCATTTTCAGAAAAATTCATAAAATAGTCTTATTGTCGTTTTATTTATTTTCACCCGTCCTGATAAGACTTATCATAATAATCCGATAAGCTAATCGTAGAATTCAGCATTCTTTTAATATCAATTCATCGCCTAAAATATTCGGACAAATCCTAAATCATCGTAAATGCCGAAGACATCTGAATCCGGACTTCAAATGAAACATTGCGCTAACTCAATGAATCTTAAGGAACGGATTAAAAAAAGGGTTTCTCTCGATAAAAGTGTTCGCGTCTGAGGTCACATTTGCGTAAGCGCTCGCAAGGAAACGTTTTAATTGTAATTTTTCGTAATAGCGCGGTGAAATCCTGATCAGAGTGGCTTATAGTTAGAGTTATCAGGAACACAGCTCCCGTGTGGCTAAGCAAGTTGTATCCATCCCGACATGATGTTCGGTGAGTAAAAAATCACTCAGAAGGGGATGCGCTATGGACGAGTACTCGCCAAAAAGGCATGATATCGCGCAGTTGAAATTTCTCTGCGAATCCTTGTACCATGACTGCCTTGCCAATCTTGAAGAAAGTAACCATGGCTGGGTGAACGATCCAACGTCTGCTATCAATTTACAGCTTAATGAGCTGATCGAGCATATCGCAACCTTCGCACTTAATTATAAAATTAAGTACAATGAAGATAATAAGTTGATAGAGCAAATTGATGAATACCTGGACGACACCTTTATGTTGTTCAGCAGCTACGGCATTAACGCACAGGATTTGCAGAAATGGCGTAAATCAGGAAACCGTCTATTTCGCTGTTTCACGAATGTCAGCAGAGCTAATCCGGTTAGTCTTTCCTGTTAAAATTATTACAAATACTAAGGTGAATTTTATGTCTGATAAACCATTAACTAAAGTCGATTATTTGATGCGCCTGCGACGCTGTCAGTCAATTGACACGCTCGAGCGTGTTATTGAGAAAAATAAATACGAGCTGTCTGATAATGAACTGGCGGTATTTTATTCAGCTGCCGACCATCGTCTTGCTGAACTGACCATGAATAAACTCTATGACAAGATCCCCTCTTCGGTATGGAAATTTGTTCGTTAGTCGTTGAAGAGAGACTTTAAGGCACTACGCCCGTTGTTAAGCTGAATTTACCTTTCGTATTACGCTTCAAGTGCAAACGCCAGGTCCCCGTATAAAACGTATTTATACGCAAGAATGTTGTGACTCCTGTCACAGCCACTTTTAGGGAACGTTCCCTTTCTGGCTAATCCTCTTTACGCTACGTAAAACGATTCCAGAGAGGTTCCCATGAGTGAAGAAAAACAGAAGATGATTGCCGGTGAATATTATCGCCCCGGCGATGACACGCTGAGGGCTGACCGTTTACGCGCTCGTCATATTGTTCACCGCTATAACCATACCGCACCCGATGAGAAGGCCGAACGTCGCGCCTTATTAGCTGACCTGCTGGGTCAAAGCGAAGGCGCTTATATTGAGCCGAGCTTCCGCTGCGACTACGGCTATAACATCTATCTGGGCAACAATTTTTACGCCAACTTCGACTGCGTCATGCTGGACGTCTGCCCTATCCGCATTGGCGATAACTGTATGCTCGCACCGGGGGTGCACATTTATACGGCCACGCATCCTCTGGACGCGACCGAACGTAACAGCGGGCTGGAGTACGGTAAATCGGTCACCATAGGCCATAACGTCTGGATCGGCGGACGTGCGGTGATTAATCCGGGCGTGACCATTGGCGATAATGCGGTTATCGCTTCCGGCGCGGTAGTGACCAAAGACGTGCCGGCCAATGCGGTAGTGGGCGGGAATCCGGCGAAAATCATTAAAATGATCTAAGCGCATCCTGAGTAACTGTTATGCTTTTTCCTGGCATAACTGTTACTTTCATCGCATAAACCCCTCTCATAAAATAGTCAGATCACCTGTATTTTTAACAATCATAAAGGCAAAAAATGACAGAGATACAGCGCCTGCTTACCGCCACCATCGACGAGCTCAATACCCGCGAAAAGCGCGACAATCGTCCGCGCTTTAGCATCAGCTTTATTCGCAAACATCCCGGATTGTTCGTCGCCATGTACGCCGCCTGGCTGGCAACGCTTATCGTCATGCTGAAGTCTGAAACGCTGGTCGATTCCGTCTGGCTGCTGGTTGTGCTGTTCGTGGTGTTTAACGCGTTTTTCTTTTTCGACGTCAATCCGCGTTACCGGTATGAAGATATCGACGTACTCGATTTCCGCGTCTGCTACAACGGGGAGTGGTACAACACGCGTTACGTGCCGAAGGAGCTGATCGACAGCATCCTGCACTCGCCGGCTGTCGAAGCCGGGCAAAAAGAGAAGTTGCAGAAAATGGTCATCACCAAGGGCCAGCTCTCTTTTTATGATGTCTTTACCCTTTCCCGCCCCGCTGCTGTGTAATGAGCGCCTGAAGACGTCGAATACCCGGCGCAAACTGCGAAGCAGAGGTATTGCCGTAACCTAAAACCAGACCGGTTTGCCCCTGCGTCGTCTCAAGGTAGTACCCGCTCAGTGCAGCGGGTGCCAGCTGAAATGCTCTTGCCTGCTCCACCAGCCGCTGGTCGTCGATACCGTCAATCGCCAGCGCCAGGTGCATCCCTCCTTCTCCGGCAAGAACACGGTGCGGCGTATGAAGCTCTGCGCTTAGCACCTCCCGCAGCTGGCGGTATCGCTTACGATAAAGTCGGCGCATGGCGGCAAGATGTCGCGCATAGTGGCCTTCCTCAATAAATAGCGCCAGGGTGCGCTGTTCAGCGCGATGCCCGCCGCGCAGCAGCGAGCCGATGGCCGGACGCGCCGCCTTCGCCAGCGCTGGCGGTAATACCATGAACCCCATTCTGAGCGACGGAAACAGCGTTTTGCTGAACGTCCCCAGATACACAACGGGCGCATTGTTGACCATTCCCAGCATCGCCGGTACGGGCTCACCGGCATAACGGAATTCGCTGTCGTAATCGTCCTCAATGATCCACGCGCTGTGCTGCCGGGCCAGTTCCAGCAGCGCCAGACGCCGCCGCGCGCTGAGCACGCTTCCGTAAGGGAACTGATGCGATGGCGAGGTAAAAATCAGCGCGGGTGAAGGCGCACACAGCCCTTCCCAGCACATCCCCTCGTCATCCACCGGTATGCCGGTCATCGCCAGGCCGGTTTTGACGAAAGCGCTTTTGGCGCCGCTATAGCCAGGATTTTCCACCCAGGCGACATCCCCCGGCTCGCTTAACAGCATCGTGCACAGATTGACGCCCTCCAGTGCCCCTTCGGTTATCACAATCTGGCTGGCATCGCAGTCAATGCCGCGGGAGAGCGCAAGATGGCGGGCAATGGCGGCCCGTAGCGTCGGCTCGCCGGCCGGGTCGCCATACCCTAACAGGGCGCTCCCCTCCTCGCGCAGGACGCGATCGTATAACCGCCGCCACAGCGGCAAGGGGAAATAGTTGATGGCAGGCGTTCCTGGCGTAAATGCCATCACCGGAGTGTCGCGCGGCACAGGCGCGGGCAGCAGGGCAACACGTTTTGTCAGCCTGACGTCCGGGTCCGGTAATGTCCGGGCAATCGTACGATGCGCGAATTGCCCCACCCGCGTACCCTGGCGGCTACGCAGCAAATAACCTTCGAGCGTGAGCTGGTCCAGCGCCGCATTAACGGTGTTTCGGGACACCGAGATCTGCTGCGCCAGCGTTCGCGAGCCGGGCAAATGACTGCCGGACCGAAGCCTTCCGCACAGTATGGCCTCCCGCAAAGCAAGGTAGAGCGCGCGCTGGAGCGTTTCTTCCCCACGTTTTTTCAGCGCAGCATGGAGCAGGGTGTATAGCTCATCACCCGGTATATTCATCTTTACCTCCTCGTGGTACCAGCAAAACATAGCCTGGTGGTTCTTTTTAAGGAACCAGTAATTCACTAATCTGGAGATCTTTTCAACATCGTGGAAATAAAGATGAGTGTATTCAATGAGTTTGGACAACCTGTAGGGGAAAGCCTTACCGACTGGCAGCCTCGCCCGCACCCGTCCCGGGTGGTACTTCAGGGTCGCTATTGTCGGCTTGAGCCGCTGCGCGTGGAGCATGCCCACGCGTTGTTCGCTGCGTATTCCCTGGCCGGAGATACCCGAAGCTGGACGTGGCTGCTGCGTGAACCCGATGCCACCGCAGAGGAGTTTGCCGAATGGGTGGCGAGCGTGAGCAAATTATCCGATCCCATCCACTTTAGCGTTATCGATAACCAGACCCAATCTCCTGTCGGGACGCTGTCCCTTATGCGGATCGATCCTAAAAACGGCGTTGTAGAAGTGGGACATGTTCACTTCTCGTCACTGTTAAGCCGCACGCCCATGTCGACAGAAGCGCAGTATCTACTGATGCGGTACGTGTTCGATACCCTGGGCTACCGACGTTATGAATGGAAGTGCGACAGCCTGAACGAACCCTCCCGCAAAGCGGCCCTGCGTCTTGGCTTTCAGTTTGAAGGGCGTTTTCGCCAGGCGCTGGTCATTAAAGGCCGAAACCGGGACACCGACTGGTTTTCAATTCTCGACAAAGAGTGGTCAGCGCTGGCGAGCGCGTTTGAAAGCTGGCTTGCCACCGACAATTTTACCGTCGATGGCAAACAGAAAAGATCCCTGGAAAGCTGGCGAGAAACGCGCCTCTAGCGTCTTTTTTTACGCCCCTGCACCGCCTTAAAGCGCGGGTTAGATTTACAAATCACGTATAAGCGTCCCTTGCGTTTGACTATCTGGCAATCCGGGTGACGCTGTTTTGCACTGCGCAATGAGTTAAGCACCTGCATGATTAGCCTCGCTTCGCATCAAGAAAGCCGCCAAAACGTTTGCGGAAGCGTGCCGCGCTGCCATCCGTCGAGAAGGTCTTCTGCTTCCCGGTATAAAACGGATGTGATTTAGAGGAGACATCAAGAGTAACGTAGGGATACGTTTTCCCCTCAAGTTCAATTTCACGGTCTGTCTTAATCGTTGAGCCAACTTTAAAATATTCATTAGCCGTGGTGTCGTGAAACACAACGGTGCGATAGGTTGGATGGATATTCGGTTTCATCTCTGGCCTTCATGTATTGTTATAACATAACAAAATACTATCTGAGCTTTGCTGCAAAAACAACCCCTGTGACGCACAGCCTGTTTTTGAAAGGTTTTCAAATACTGCCAGAGACTGTTACATGCTATAACTATATCATTTAGCGATAAAAAATTTTTCCTCTGGCGCGCAAACTCCATGCCCTGGTCGGGCATATGGAAAGGATACAGCAGCATGCGAACCCGACATCTGGTCAGCCTGGTGACAGGCGTACTGATCTTCTCTGTGCTGGTCCCTGTGTGCCTCAGTATCTGGCTGGCGCATCGTCAGGCAGAGGCGAAATTTGTGGATGCACTGGACAGATATGCCTCGCGCGCCCTGATCCGTACCGACAGAGTCGTTGCGCAGGCAAAACAGGCGCTCACGCACCTACAGTTGTTCAACGCCCCGCCCTGCACTCCTCCGCACTTACGCGAAATGCGTCGTGTCGCGTTCTCATGGCGCTATATTCAGGAAGTGATGTATATCGATAACCTGAAGCCGCTCTGCTCCTCTCTGGAACAATCCAGTAATACGGCGATCTTACCGCCCCCGATGCGGATCACCGCAGACGGATATAGCGCGTGGCTCACCTCGCAAAACGACCTCGGCATTCACCGTTATATGGCCGTTCTGGGGAAAGGACATTATCTGGTAATGGTCGATCCGGCGTCGCTTGTGGATGTTGTCCCGTTCGGTGACATTTCGATGGATGCCGCCCTGGTGGGAAGCGAAACCCATCGGATATTTGCCAGAAGCAATATTCTCGACCCGTATATTCTTTCTGTCGTTAAGGAGCAGCAGGACGTTAAGCGCGTGCAATACAACGGCTCGATGTACGTGTTAAAACCGGTGCCAGAACTGGGGCTTACGGTTATTGCCTGGGCATCGTTAAAACCGCTCGCGGCATCCTGGCATCAGCAGCTGATCATCTGGCTACCGGCTGGCATACTGATAAGCCTGGTTGCAGCCCTTATTGTGCTTCGCATCCTCCGCCGTTTGCTTTCCCCGCGTAACCGGCTGATCGACGCGATCAACAACCGGGAGATCGAGGTTCACTATCAGCCCATTGTGGCGCTATGCAGTGGAAAACTGGTGGGTGCAGAAGCGCTGATGCGCTGGCCGCAGCCAGATGGCAGTGACCTGTCGCCTAATCTCTTTGTTCCCCTGGCGGAGCAGACGGGGCTTATTTCAACGCTGACGCAGCTAGTAGTGAATAAGGTGTTTGAGGATTTAGGTGCCTGGCTGCATCATCACCCGGAACTGCACATTTCTGTCAACCTTGCGCCAGCCGATTTAACGTCCCCCGAGCTGCCTCGCCTGCTGAGTCAATTGCTCAACAAATGGGGCGTCCACCCGCGCCAGATCACCCTTGAATTGACCGAGCGCGGCTTTGCCGATCCTGCCGTCAGCGCCCCTGCCATCGCTGCGTTTCGGCGCTCCGGGCATGCCATCTACATTGATGATTTTGGTACGGGTTACTCCAGCCTGAGCTATTTGCAGGATCTTGATGTCGATACCCTGAAGATTGATAAATCCTTTGTGGACGCGCTGGAGTATAAGAACGTGACTCCCCACATCATCGAAATGGCCAAATCGCTTAAGCTGGCGATGGTCGCAGAAGGCATTGAAACTGAAGGGCAGCTCGAATGGTTGCATCGCCACGGCGTGCAGTACGGACAGGGCTGGTATTTCAGCAAGGCGCTGCCTAAAGAAGATTTCATTCGCTGGGCCGAGCACAACCTCAGGAAATAAACCCATTACGCGGTGTTACGTGCGGCCACGACAGTGGCCGCACGTTTCGGCTCAGCCGTTCTGCTGCCAGCTAAACGTGTAGCGCAGCCGACGGTTTTGCAGAATGAAGGCGGGTGCTACGCTCGGGCTCCATGAGTCGTCCCCCCCCACGCCCATGTGGAACGCATCAAGATTCAACCAGCAGCCATCCTCTTCCCGTAGCAAATGGTGATGCGTTGTCGTATGCAGTTGCTGCTGGCTGTAACGGCTCAGGGAGAAATGGAACTGTCCCTGGAAGTGATGTGAGCCAAACGTCAGCTCACGGGTGTCGCAGCGTAAACCGTTCTCCGTCGGGAAGATATACGGCGTCTGCATGGCGTCCAGCGGTAACGCCCAGCGCCCCTGCTGCGCCACCAGTTTTCTGTCCGGATAATTCTCCAGCGGGCCCAGCCCCAGCCAGCGCACCGTTTGCGGGATATCCGCCAGCATAACGCTCAGGCCCACGCGAGCGGGTTCAGGAATGTCAGACGCCACCGTCACCTGCACATCACCGTGCAGTAACCCGTGGTCATCAATCCGCCAGACCTTGTAGCTGATAAACAGCGCTTTACCCTGATGCTCCCAGACGTGCTGCGTGGTCACCACCACCTCACGGGCATGCTGTTCCGCTTCACACTGGATAAGGCGCGAGGATATCTCATACATCCCTGCCGCTTTCCAGCGTTCCACCCACGCGTTCGGATCGATGCGGGTCGCCTCGCTGACGCCAATGTCATTATCCAGCGGCGCCCGGGTAAAGTTATCCGTTAGCGGGGAACGGAGCGTTTCAGCGCCCGCGTTCCACCACTGGGTCAGGTTGCCGGTGAGACGGCTAAACTGCCAGCGCTGCTGCTGATGAGTGATGTCCAGCACCTCTTCCAGCACCGTTAACTGTGGTGGGGTTCCGTCTGCTTTCGGTGGCGTAAGGTACAGCGGAGCCGGGAGGGGCCACTGATCCCAGGCACAACGGTGGCCGGACGGCGACCACGGCGTGGCCTGCGGCTGAACGATCTCCACGTTGAGCCAGACCTCGCCCGGCTCAGCGACAAGTTCAGGCTGCGGGATCTCCACGCGCTGTGTCCCCTGGGGCGCAACAGAAAGGGTTATTTCGCCGGAAGCCAACACCACACCGTCACGCGCCACCGACCATCGCAGACTTTCGTTGTCAGTATGACGGAACAGATAATCGCTCTGGATATCGACGACCAGCGGAGCGGTGCTCACCAGCGTAAAGGTAAAGAACTGCTGGGCACGCTGTGCCTCGTAAAGGGCGGGATGCGGGGTGCGTTCGGGAAACACCAGCCCGTTGAGGCAGAACTGACGATCGTTGGGCTTATCGCCAAAATCGCCGCCGTAGGCCCAGAATGCCGTGCCGTCTTCCGCTTTTTTCGTCAGTGCCTGATCGACCCAGTCCCAGACAAAGCCGCCCTGCAACCGGGGATGGCTGCGGAATGCCTGCCAGTAGCTGGCAAAGCCGCCAAAGCTGTTACCCATCGCGTGGGCATACTCGCACAGGATCAGCGGACGGGTTTCGTCCGGCATACCAATCCATTTTTTAATCGACCACTTTGGCACCGCCGGGAACGGCTGATCCTGATCGACGCGGGCATACATCGGGCAAATAATATCGGTTGCCGCCGTACTGGCCCCCCCGCCTTCGTACTGCACCGGCCGCGTGGGATCGCTGGTTTTCAGCCAGCGGTACAGCGCATCGTGGTTCGCCCCATGCCCGGACTCATTCCCCAGGGACCAGATGATGATGGACGGATGATTCCGGTCCCGCTGCACCATACGCGTTACGCGTTCGCTCATGGCAGGCAGCCAGCGCGGATCGTCCGCCAGACGGCTCATCGGTACCATGCCATGGGTTTCAATATTCGCCTCATCGACCACGTACAGGCCGTAGCGATCGCAAAGCGTGTACCACAGAGGATGGTTCGGATAATGCGAGCAGCGCACGGCGTTGAAGTTATGCTGCTTCATCAGTTCGATGTCGCGGCGCATGGTCGCCTCATCCATCACCTGCCCCTTCTCAGGATGATGTTCGTGACGGTTCACGCCGCGGATCAGCAGCGGTTTGCCGTTAAGCTTCAGCAGGCCGTTGCTGATTTCGACGCGTCTGAAACCGACATCGCAGGCTTCAGTTTCCAGCACGTTACCCTGCGCATCCCGAAGCGACATTGTCAGCCGATAGCATTCCGGTGTTTCAGCGCTCCACAGCGCGGGAGCGTTCACGGGTATCGCCACCGTAAGCCGTTCAGCCCAACTGCCGCGTTCGTCCACGATGGCCGATCCGGGCTGCTGCGTGGTTCGCGCGCAGGCTTCGCCGCTACGCCACAGGGTAAACGCCACCTCGCATTCGGCATAGCGTAAGCCTTCCAGCGCAACGTCAACCCGGAGCAGCGCCCGATCGCATTCGGCATTCAGATCGGTCACGATCTGATAATCGGCAATCTGCGTTTCCGGCTTGTGCAGCAGCGAGACGTCACGGAAAATGCCGCTCATCCGCCACATGTCCTGATCTTCCAGGTAGCTTCCGTCGCACCAGCGTAACACCATCACCGCCAGGCGGTTCTGCCCCGGTCGCAGCACCGCGCTGAGGTCGAACTCCGCAGGCAGACGGCTGTCCTGGGAATAGCCCATCCACTGGCCGTTACACCACAGATGAAAAGCTGAATTCACCCCATCAAAGATAATGCGGGTTTGCCCGCTGAGCAGCCAGGCATCATCCATCTCAAATGTGAGCGAGTAACAACCGGTTGGGTTTTCAGCCGGAACATAGGGCGGGTTCACATTTATCGGATAGGTAACGTTGGTGTAGATGGGGGTATCGAATCCCTCCATCTGCCAGTTCGACGGCACGGGCATCTCAACGGCATCAGACAGATCGTCCGTTACCCATGCCTCGGGCACCTGCTCTGGTGCCGGGAAAAAGCTGAATCGCCAGATGCCGTTAAGCAGACGCTTGCTCAGCGAAGGCTTATCCTCCCGGGCGAGGGTTTCATCGCGCCAGCTATGAAAAGGCGCGTGTGCGGCCAGACGATTCCACTGCGTCACGCCCGGGTTTTCCCAGTCACGACGAGCCAGAATTGCGCTGAGGGTCAGCGGCAATGTGGAAGACATATCAACCTCTTTGCGAAGCGCTCACAATTTTAGTCAACATGCCATGGTAAACGGTGGCGGTAAAGACTTTGATCGTCACCAGGCGAGCACGATCACAAAAGCGCTAGCTGCGCGCCAGTTTCTCCGCCAGCAGCGCCAGCGTTCTTAGCTGTTGCGCCAGCTCTTCACGATCGGCCTGTTGTACGGCGCGCGGCGCGGTGGAATGACGAACGATCAACGTAACGGGAAGTTGTTGTTGCCAGGGTTCGGCGTGACGGGCAGTTGCCAGGAGCCACTCCACGCTGCGTTCACCGGCCTCGCGGAACGCCTGCCGAACTGTGGTCAGCGGAGGGGAAAACCACGCGCTGTCAGCCGTATCATCAAACCCGACAACCGAGATCTGCCCCGGTACCGCAACGCCTTTTTCCGCACAGGCGCGTAAAACGCCAAGCGCCATCTGATCGTTCGCCACAAGGATCGCTTCCGGCAGCTGTGCGCCCGCCAGAAGCTGATGCCCTTTCTCGTAGCCCGAGGCCGCGCTCCAGTCGCCCTGCGCCACCGCAAACGCCTCAACGCCAGCCTGAGCCAGCGTAGTTTTCCATCCCGCCAGACGAGCCCGGGCAGAGACAGAACTTTCCGGCCCGGCGAGCAGCGCAATTCGCCGGTGCCCCAGCGAAAGCAGATGCTCCGCCCCCAGGCCAGCGCCCTGTTCAGCATTGAAAACGAGGCTGTTAACCCGAGCTGTGGGGGAAACATCAAGAAAAAGAACCGGGGTCGGCGAGGCCATTTCCTGAAGCATTTCTGCCTGAGCATCTTCCAGCGGAACGTTCACCAGCAGCGCCTCCACGCGCTGCGCCAGTAACTCCTGCAAAGCAGCCTGACACTGCGCGGGCTGCTCCACCATAGAGATGAGCACGCCAGCCCCCTGCTCCACTGCCCGGGATTTTACAGCTGAGGCGATTTGCGACGGCGCATGCAGCGCCAGATCGCTGGTCATCAGCCCCAGCGTGCGGGTGCGTTTTCCGGCCAGCTGCTGCGCGCCACGGTTAGGTACATAGTGTAGCGCCGCCATGGCCTGTCGGACCTTTTCCCGCGTACGGGCAGAAACGTGTTCCGCGTCGTTAATCACCCGGGAAACGGTCTGATAAGAAACGCCCGCTACGCGGGCAACGTCATAAAGAGTGATCGCTTTCATAGATTCTGGCGTCGTAAAAGGTAGTCACTATTCTGACACAGTTACGCCATTATAGCCTGTGAGCGCTTCGCAAAATTAAGCAATCCGCTCCGGCTGCGCGGCTTTCTGCATGCGCGGTCTCTGGCGAAACCACGGCAAACAAAGCTGGATCAGCGGGCCGATGGTTAACGCATATAGCACGGTTCCGACGCCAAACGCTCCCCCGAGGAGATAGCCGACGATCAACACGGTCACCTCGATTGCGGTACGCACGCTGCGGATCGACCAGCCCAGCCGGGCGTGTATGCCGGTCATCAGACCGTCGCGCGGGCCTGCGCCAAAACCCGCGCCGATATACATTCCGGTGGCAAGGGCGTTAACCACAATGCCGGAAACCAGCAGGGTGATGCGCACGGGCAGCGAGGTGAGTTCCGGGATCAATGCCATTGACGCATCTGCCGCCAGGCCAATACAAATCACGTTACTGACCGTACCCAGCCCCGGAAGCTGACGCAGCGGGATCCATAGCAGCAGCACCGCAGCCCCGGTTAAAATCATCACCGTGCCGATGCTCATTCCGGCCTGGATGGCGACGCCAAGGTGAAAAACATTCCAGGGATCAACACCCAGATCCGAACGAATAAACATCGCGGTTGAAAGTCCGTAAAGGGCTAAACCGACATAAAGTTGTACCAGACGACGCACCATTTTCTCTTCTCCGAAGAACCAGCTTCCATCTTCGCTGAAAATGGCACTATGATTAATGTCCAGTTTTCAAATAGTGGACTGCACATGTCATCACGACGTTTTGGAAGCCAGTCTCTGGTTCGCCTGTTAGGGCACTGGCAGCAAACCTCTTCCCGCACCCCGCGGTGGCGCCAGCTGGCTGACGCGTTACGCCTGTTAATTCTGGATGGCAGGCTGGCGCTAAACACGCGCCTGCCCGGAGAGCGGGAACTGGCCGCCGCACTGGACGTCAGCCGCACCACCATCAGCAGCGCGCTGGCGCATCTGCGTGAAGAGGGTTTTCTGGAGAGCCGTCACGGCAGCGGTTCCCGGGCGATCCTGCCAGACAGCCGGGCCGTGCCCACGCTTTCCACTGCCAGCGCGGCGCTGGATCTCTCAACCGCCGCGCTCAACGCAGGGCCAGAGATCCATCAGGCCTACACCCACGCGCTGACGACCATTACGCCGAATCTGGCGCTGACCGGCTACGATCAGCTTGGGCTTCCAGCGCTGCGTGAAGCTATCGCCGCCCGCTATACCGCACGCGGTCTGCCCACCCGGGCAGACGAAGTGATGGTGGTGAACGGTGCCGTCAGCGGCTTCGCCCTGATCTTAAGAATGATGACCGGGCCCGGGGATCGCGTGGTGGTGGATCATCCCACCTACCCGCTGGCGATAGCCGCGATTCAGGGGGCGCAATGCCGGCCCGTGGGCGTCTCGCTGCCAGAAACGGGCTGGGATACCGATGGTTTTGCCGCAACGCTTGCCCAGACAGCCCCGCGTCTGGCCTATCTAATGCCGGATTTTCATAATCCGACCGGGCGCTGCATGGATGCCGCGACGCGTCAGACCATAACCGACATCGCCGCGCAAACCCGCACCACGCTGGTGGTGGATGAAACCATGGTCGATCTCTGGTTCGATGCTCCCCCGCCGCCGCCGCTGGCCGCCTTTAACCAGGAGGCCGCAGTGATTACGCTGGGTTCCGCAGGCAAAAGCTTCTGGGGTGGGCTTCGTCTCGGCTGGATCCGCGCCTCGTCCCGCACTATCGCCACGCTCGCACAGACGCGCGATACGCTGGATCTGGGCTCTCCGGTGCTGGAACAGCTGGCCACGCTGTGGCTTATCGAAAACAGTGAAACCTTCCTGCCTGCCCGGCGGCAAATGCTGGCAGAACGGCGTGACCGCTGCGGCCAGATGTTACGGGAGCATTTCCCCGAATGGCGGTTTCAGGAAGCGGAGGGAGGACTTTCATACTGGATTGAACTACCCGGCATGCTGGCGACTCAACTGGCGGCACGTGCGGAAACGACAGGCATCATTATGGGCACCGGCACGCGCTTTGGGCTTTCAGGCGCGTTTGACCGCTACCTGCGTATGCCCTTCTCACTCAATTCGCCAGAACTTGAAGAGGCATTACTGCGTATCAAACCGCTGTGGCTTGCCTTAAATAAAAGTACACCGCCAGTAAAACGGAGCCTGGTGTAAATTATTCGCCAGAAACAATAAAAACAGCTGACTGTAACGCATGCAGTCAGCTGTTTTCATGAAGAACAACTTAATGTTGAGGAGGAATCGGGAAGCCTTTCAGCGAAATAATGAAATTTTCACCTTCTTTCTTTATTTTTGCACCGGTATCACACCAGTCAGACGCAATTCGAAAGAACTCATCGCTTCCTACATTCCAGCCAAGACGAACATGTTTCACATAGCCCGAACGTAACAGATTGCAGGCCTCGTTGTAATCGCTGGCTGTCGATAGTTGTTGTTTCATTTTCTCTTCTTCAGAAGTTTACGTAGTGCTTTGATTTCTTTAGGAGTAAATGGATTTACACTCTCTTCTTCCGTATGCTGATTATCAACATCCTCTTCCGATACTCCCGCCTCTTCTACTGCTTCAAATGCCAGCAGCAGCAGTTTCTCTGTGGTCACGCTTAAATTCTCATTATTGTCTTCCGCATAGTGGCGGAGTCTTTCTTTTAGCGCTTCATCAATTTTAACGTTTAAAACCGCAGTTACCATGATTGTCACATCCTTTCGGAACACGTGTTTAATTTAATACACGAAGATAAGTTTGTTATCCAGATATATATTTTTTTGCTTATGACAACAAAAAGACGCCCGATAATAAAATGACAGTCTATTATTACAGGTTTATGACATTATTATTTCAGTTCAATGAAGGATATATTGCACGAACAAAATAGGCACATAATTGAGAAGGTTTATATAGGGGGGAAACTTCAGAGAAGAACACAAATGGGTGGGGGCCCTGCCAGCTACATCCCGGCACCCACGTCGTCTGCCCTGGCTGCTTCCTTCCGGACCTGACCTGGTGAACAGAGTAGCGTTGCGGGAGAACCAACAGAGCCCCCATTGAGAGCGTTGATAACCAACGCGCTGGCGCATTATCCCTGTGGAGCACCTCAATTGCAAGCCGCTGGCAACTGGATGCTGGATTATTGCGCAAACTGACCCGACAATCTTCTTTATCTTCGTATAACATTACCCTTCGCTGAATTCCCGCTGGAGAAACAATGGACGAACACGACTCTTTCCCACAGCGAGTGTGGCAAATCGTGGCCTCGATTCCGGAAGGCTGTGTTACGACCTATGGGGAAGTCGCCCGACTGGCGGGCTCTCCGCGCGCAGCGCGTCAGGTTGGCGGCGTGCTAAGAAGGCTTCCGGAGGGAAGTACGTTACCATGGCACCGGGTCGTTAATCGCCATGGTGCCATTTCCCTCACCGGGCCAGACTTGCAGCGCCAGCGTCAGGCATTACTCTCAGAAGGGGTACAGGTGTCCGGGACGGGACAGATAGATATGCAGAAGTATCGCTGGGAATACTGACGCCCTCTCCCGTCAAGATGAAGAGGGCGAAAGAAAGTTACAACTGTGTTGGCGGTGTAGGCAAGGTCGGCTGATTGGTCTGCGTTGCCACAGGCACTTCAGTCTGCTGCACCGGGACCAGGGTCAGGTCGATTTTGGTGCCCCCTTTGTTGACCGCTTCCTGCACGGTATCGGTGATAAAGACCAGCTTATCGTTGATCGTTACCGCCGCGCTCAGGAGGATACGCGCGTTAGGCTGAACGTCAGACGGGTTGTACGGCAGCACGAAGCTGAACGGCGCCTGTTTACCCTCTGTACGAACTGCACGCTGTGCAAGGACTTTAGACGGTGCATCCGCCAGAGACGCATCGGATAACGTGACCGTTAAAACCGCGTCAGGCGGCAGAGCGACTTTCTGTTTGATCCAGATGGTACCGGACACGTTAGGCTGTCGAATAGCTTGCTGTGAAAGGGTGTTAATCCCGTTTGGGGTCGCCGTTGGTACCGCTACATCGGCACTCTTATCCGCACAGGCGGACAACGCCACCGCCATTGCAACACCGCTTAACATAGGCACGAGTTTCATTGAAGTCTCCTTATCATCAATGCACCGGCGGGATCGATCCCATCCGATGTCGTTTTATTCACATAACGTAAACAAGTGTGGCACAAATCACGGATTTATGCCTAATTTTGCCCAGGTATTAAGATAATTCTACCCATCGGACCACTATCGTTTCTGCGTTATACTCAGCGTATCTTTCGCCACGGCGTTTATTGAGGACCACTATGAGTCAGGCACTGAACAATCTGCTGACATTGCTGAACCTGGAAAAAATAGAAGAAGGGCTTTTTCGCGGACAGAGCGAAGATTTAGGCTTACGCCAGGTTTTTGGGGGCCAGGTCGTGGGGCAAGCGCTATATGCCGCTAAGGAGACCGTTCCGGCAGACCGTCTGGTGCACTCATTCCACAGCTACTTTTTACGCCCCGGTGACAGCGCTAAACCGATTGTGTACGACGTGGAAGTTCTGCGTGACGGCCAAAGCTTCAGCGCTCGCCGTGTGGCGGCCATCCAGCATGGGAAACCCATCTTCTACATGACCGCCTCCTTCCAGGCGCCAGAGCCGGGCTATGAGCATCAAAAACAGATGCCGTCCGCCCCATCGCCGGACGATCTGAAATCGGAAACCGAAATTGCCCGCGCACTCGCACATCTACTGCCGCCGCAGGTAAAAGAGAAGTTTCTGTGCGATAAACCGCTGGAGATCCGCCCGGTCGAATTTCATAACCCAATGAAGGGGCATACTGCTGAGCCCACCCGCCAGGTGTGGATCCGCGCCAACGGCAGCGTACCGGCAGACTTGCGCGTGCATCAGTATCTGCTGGGTTATGCGTCGGATTTCAACTTCCTGCCGGTTGCGCTACAGCCGCACGGCGTGGGATTCCTGGAAAAAGGGATGCAGGTCGCCACGATTGACCATTCCATGTGGTTCCATCGTCCTTTCGACATGAACGAGTGGCTGCTTTACAGCGTAGAAAGTACCTCTGCGTCCAGCGCACGCGGTTTTGTTCGCGGGGAGTTTTACACCCAGGATGGTGTGCTGGTGGCTTCTACCGTGCAGGAAGGTGTGATGCGTAATCGCGGGTGAGGTAAAAAGCCCGGTCGCTACGCTTACCGGGCCTGCAAATTTCACTTTTTCAGGCCGGGTAAGGCGAAGCCACCACCCGGCAAGGCACTCAAATTATGCGTTGTACGCATTCTCGCCGTGGCTGTTGACGTCCAGACCTTCGCGCTCCTGCTCTTCCGGTACGCGCAGCCCCACGGTCATATCGGCCAGCTTGTAGCCGATAAAGGCTACAACGCCCGACCAGACAACCGTAATCGCGATACTTTCAAGCTGGACCAGCACCTGATGCATCATGGTCACGCCTTCAGCATAACCCACGCCGCCCAAAGATTGTGCAGCAAAGATACCGGTCATGATACAGCCGATAATGCCGCACACACCGTGTACGCCGAATACATCACACGGATCGTCAACGCGCAGAATACGTTTCAGTGCGGTAACGCCCCACAGCCCCGCCAGACCCGCGACGATACCGATCAGCAATGCGCCGCCCACGCCCACGTAACCGCATGCTGGCGTAATACCTACCAGACCGGCAATCGCCCCAGAACAGGCACCCAGCAGGGATGGCTTGCCGCGAACGGCCCACTCGCCAAATACCCATGAGAGGATGGCCCCGGCAGTTGCCACCACGGTATTCACGAAGGCCAGCGCGGCGATTTCGTTAGCGGCGCTGGCTGAACCTGCGTTGAAGCCGAACCAGCCAAAGTAGAGGATGGCGGTGCCGGTAAAGACCATCGGCAGGTTGTGCGGCTTAAATGCTTCTTTCCCGAAGCCCACGCGCTTGCCAATCAGGTATGCGCCTACCAGGCCGGCTACGGCGGCGTTGATGTGAACAACGGTGCCGCCCGCAAAGTCCAGAGCGCCATGGGAAGCCAACAGACCACCGCCCCAGACCATATGCGCAATCGGGACATAGGAGAGCGTCAGCCAGACCACCACGAAAATCAGTACCGCTGAGAAGCGGATACGCTCAGCCAGCGCGCCCACAATCAGCCCCACGGTGATGCACGCGAATGAGCCCTGGAACGCGACATGAATATACTGATAGAAGCTGCCCATTACCGCGGTCAGTTCGATATTTTTCAGCATCGCCCAGTTAACGTTGCCGAAGAAGGCGTTACCCTCCCCGAAGGCCAGCGAGTAACCGTAAACCACCCACAGCACGCACACCAGCGCGAACGTGACGGCAACCTGCGTCAGCATGGAGAGTACGTTCTTGCCGCGGATCAGGCCTCCGTAAAACAGCGCGATCCCCGGAATCGTCATGAACAGCACCAGCGCGGTGCAAATCATCATAAAGGCATTATCGGCTTTGTCTGCCACAGCAGGTGCAGCCATTGCCAGGCCCGGCAGCAGTGCCAGCGAACCCAGACCTGTTTTCATTGTTGCTTTCATCATTTTCTCGATCCCTATCACTGTGTGCCAGGAGTTACTTACAACGCCGCTTCGTCAGATTCGCCGGTACGGATGCGAATGACGCGCTGTAGTTCGGCAACGAAAATTTTGCCGTCGCCAATTTTTCCGGTGTAGGCCGCTTTGCTGACGACATCAATCACCTCATCAAGCTGATCGTCGGCAATCGCCACATCAATCTTCACTTTTGGCAGGAAGTTAACGCTGTATTCCGCCCCGCGATAAAGCTCGGCATGACCTTTCTGACGCCCAAAGCCTTTCACTTCGGTGACAGTCAGCCCCTGAATACCCATGGAAGACAGCGCTTCACGCACGTCTTCGAGTTTGAATGGTTTGATTACCACCGTAACCAGCTTCATATATCCCCTCCAGTCAGAATTCGGTAATGGCCGCAGCTAACACGAGAGGGATATTGCAAAGGGTGTGCCAGAAGTGAAATGTGAGGAGGAAAGCGCCGCGGCGCGCATGCGCCGCGAAGGGGTGAAAAAAAACGCACCATGGCAGTGCAGGGTGCGTTTCAGTTTTGCACCAACGGTTAAGACTGTTAGCGCATTGCCTTGTTATGGTGCATCAGGCGCTGAGCGACTCCTCCTCGCGCACGCTGGCGGCCAGCTCGTCGCCTGCCAGCTGCAACTGATACATCTGCCAGTAGCGTCCTTTCGCCTCGAGCAGCGCTTTGTGCGTACCCCGTTCAACGGCCTGGCCACGGTGCAGCACCAGAATGGTATCGGCATCGACGATCGTTGAGAGGCGGTGAGCGATCACCACCAGCGTAGTGCGATCCCGCACGGCAGCCAGCGCCAGCTGGATCGCCTGTTCGGTACCGGAGTCGATGCTTGCGGTCGCTTCATCCAGAATCAACACCTGCGGCGTCTCAATCAGCACGCGCGCCAGCGCCAGGAGCTGCTTTTGCCCGACAGAGAGGTTATTGCCTTGCTCGCCCAACCGGGTATTGATCCCCTCGCTTAACCCGCGCGCCAGATCTGCCAGCTGCACCGTTTCCAGCACCTCCCATACCTGCTCAGGCGTGAAAGATCGTCCCAGCGTCACGTTGGCATAAAAGGTATCCGCCAGCACTACCGGATCCTGCTGCACCATCGCGACGCCTTTACGCAACGCGTTGTGGCTAAGCGCGGAAAGAGGCCGTCCATCCAGACGGATCTCCCCCTGCGTCAACGGATAGTAGCCCATCAGCAAACTGGCGAGCGTGCTTTTGCCGCTGCCGGTATGCCCAACCAGTGCGACAAAACCGCGCGACGGTACCTCGAGGTTGATATCCTGCAAGACAAGCTGATCGTCGCGGTAGGCAAACGAGACATGATCAAACGCTATGGATCCACTTTCCAGCGGACGTTCATCATCGCCATAGGTCTGACGCGGCCTGTCCATCAGCTCAAACACACGCTCACCCGCGACTACCGCCTGTTGCAGCATCGATTGCTGCGTAGTGAGTTCAATCAGCGGTTCGTTAAGACGGCCAAGGTAACTGATAAACGCGTACAGCACTCCCACCTCAATGGTTCCACGCGTCGTCAGGCCAAACAGCATCAACATCCCGCACAGCACCAGCGCAGAGAAGAGGCTCAGCAGCGGGCGTAACAGGAAGCCGTCCAGACGTAACGTCTGCATCCGCGCCATATAGTGCGAACGGCTGGCTTCTCCCATCCGCTCGCCAAAACGCGCCTGCTGGCGAAACTGCTGGATAACGCTCATGCCGTTGATCACTTCGTTGAAGCCATCATTGATGTCTGCAAGGTAAGCGCGCACGCGACGAACAATCGGCGTGCTGTAGCGCTGGTAAATTACCATCACAATCAGCACCGCCGGGAAAATAGAGATCGCCACCAGCGCCATCCGCCAGTCCAGACTGAACATCGCCACCAGCATCGCGCCAATCAATGCGGCACTGCGCAGAACCGTTGCGACAACGGTCACATAAAGGTCGCGGATCACCTCGGTGTCATTGGTGACGCGCGAAATAACCTGCCCGACCGGCTGGGTATCAAACTCGCTCAGCGGCTGGCGCAGCGCGGCATCCATCACATCCGTGCGTAGCTGCTGGACCACGCCCACGGCGGCCCGGTTAAACAGCAGCGACTGCGCATAGTGCAGCCCCGCCGCCGTCAGCTGTAGCCCGACATACGCCACACCCAGCCCCGCCACCAGCCCCAGCGGCAGATAGCTTTTCGCCACCATGTTATCGATAAAATAGCTGATAAGCAGCGGACCGGTCACCTCCGCAATCGCGGCGATCCACAGTAACAGTACGGCGATGGAAAGCGGTTTGCGCCACGGTGAGCCATAGGCGAGCAGCCGTTTTAACGTCGGCCACATCTGTCCAAACTTACGCATCGGTGACCTCCTCATCCAGCGCAGCTTCAAGCTGTTGATAGCGGTACATATCCCGATACCAGCCGGCCTGCCCGGCAAGCTGCTCATGCTGACCACGCTGAGCAATATGCCCGTGCTGAAGCACCAGAATTTCACTGGCTTCGGTAAGGGCCGACAGACGGTGCGCGCTGATGATGACCGTGCGCCCCTCCCCCCACTGGCGAAGGTTATGCAGAATTTGATGCTCGGTACGTCCATCAACCGCGGACAGCGCATCATCCAGAATCAGGATCTCAGCGTCCAGCAGCAGCGCGCGGGCAATAGAGATACGCTGTTTTTGTCCACCGGAGAGCATAACGCCCCGCTCACCCACTTCTGTGTCGTAGCCCTGTGGCAGGCGCAGAATATCCTCATGGACGCTGGCTAAGCGCGCCACATGCTCGATCTGGTCCTGTGTCGCCGTCGGGCACCCGAGCGCGATATTGTTGGCTATGGTGTCTGAAAACAAAAACGGCGTCTGGCTGACGACCGCCAGGCGGCTGCGCCAGTCATCCAGCAGCAGACGTGGCAGGGGGACGTCATGGAAACGGATATCGCCTTCGCTCACGTCAAAATGGCGCTGAATCAGTGACAGAATGGTGCTTTTACCGGAGCCCGTCGGGCCGCAGATGCCCAGCATCTGACCAGGACGCAGCGTGAAACTGACGTTTTCAAGCACCGGATGTTCCGTTTGCGGGTAGATAAAGACGCGGATATCAGCCTTCAGAACACCCGGACCTTCCGGTACCGGCTCGCTGCCATCGTTCACTACCGGCACTTCCGCCAGCATGGCGCGGATACGGCTGTAGGCGGCGCTCCCACGTTCAACGATGTTAAACATCCAGGCCAGCGCCAGCATCGGCCAAATCATCAGCCCGAGGTACATCGCAAAGCTGGTTAACTGCCCGAGGGTCATGGTGCCTCGCACCACCATCCAGCTGCCGCCGCCCACCGCCAGCAGGTTCGCCATGCCAATCGCAATATAAATTGTCGGATCAAAGCGGGCGTCTATACGCGCCACGCGCATGTTTTTCGCACCGGTATCGGCGGCGTCGGCCGCAAACAGCGCGGACTGCCTGTCTTCCAGACCAAACGCTTTGATCATGCGGATGCTGGTCATGCTCTCCTGGGTGCGATCGTTTAACGACGAGAACGCCGCCTGCGCCAGCTTAAAGCGTTCATGGAGCTGCTCGCCGTAGCGGTTAATCGCCAGCGCCATCAGCGGCATCGGCAGCAACGCCAGCAGCGTGAGCTCCCAGCTAATTTGCGTAGACATCACAATCAGTACCGCACAGCCCATCACCAGGGAATCCACCAGCGTTAACACCCCTTCACCGGCGGCAAACACCACACGGTCCACATCGTTAGTGGCGCGGGCGATGAGATCCCCGGTACGGTGACGCAGATAAAACTCAGGGTGCTGGCGGCTCAGCTGGCGGTAAAAGTCCTCGCGCAGCTCAACGGCAAGCTGATAGGACGCGCCGAACAGCAGCACGCGCCAGACATAACGCAGCAGGTAAACCACCACGGCCGTCAACACCAGCGTACCGACCCACATCATCACCCGTGCGGCGGTGTAATGTTGTTCCGTAACACCATCCACGACGTATCCCACCACTTTGGGCGGGATCAGTTGCAAAATGGCAATGATAATAAGCAGGGCCACCGCGCCGAGGTAGCGTTGCCACTCCCGACGAAAGTACCAGCTTATTTGGGCAAATAATCGCACGCGGTCTTTTCCTGAAGATATTTTATGAAGTTATTCAATGGGTAACGCTGTGGTGTATTTAATCTGTTCCATGGCGAAACTGGAGGTGACATCGGACAAGCCCGGTACGCTATTGACCAGCCGCTTGTAAAAATCATCGTAGCGCTTCATGTCTGCCACCTGAACACGCATCAGATAGTCGTATTCCCCCGCCATGCGCCAGAAGCCGAGCACCTCGGGCATGTCGGAAACCTGGGTGACGAAGCGGCTGTACCATTCGCTGCTGTGATGCTGCGTTTTTATCAGGACGAAGGCGGTCAGTCCAAGCCCCAGTTTTTCGGGGTCCAGCAGCGCCACACGTCCCAGCAGAATGCCATCGTCTTCCAGCTTCTTGAGGCGCTTCCAGCACGGTGTGGTGGTCAGATTAACGGCATCTGCCAGCGCCTGCAAAGAGAGGGTGCAGTCGCTTTGCAGCAAAGAAAGCAGCTTGCGGTCAATTTTATCTAGCATATCCACCTCCCAGAGAAAATTATTCTCCTTACATTCTATTTTAAAGGCCAGATAGCAACAATTTTTTCTGTGCTTTTCGCTATGCTGGGCACAAAATGACAAACGGATAACTACGATGAATAGCACCTGGGTTAAACATGCCATCAGCGAAATAAATGCCGACTATCAGCGCTCGGCAGATACCCATTTGATCCGCCTGCCTTTGCCTGGATTTCCCGGCATTCAGCTTTACCTGAAGGATGAAAGTACCCATCCTACCGGCAGCCTGAAGCATCGCCTGGCGCGTTCACTCTTTTTATACGGTTTATGTAACGGCTGGATTAAAGAAGGCACCACGATTATTGAATCGTCGTCCGGATCAACTGCCGTCTCAGAGGCCTACTTTGCCCGCCTGCTGGGCCTGCCGTTTATCGCTGTGATGCCCTCCTGCACGGCGAAACGTAAAGTTGAACAGATCGAATTTTACGGCGGACGCTGCCACTTTGTGGAAAGCGCCTGCGAAATATATGCGGCCTCCGAAATGCTGGCCCGCGAACTAAATGGTCACTATATGGACCAGTTCACCTTCGCCGAGCGCGCCACCGACTGGCGCGGCAATAATAACATTGCGGACAGCATTTTCCGCCAGATGACCCACGAGCCACATCCCGTCCCCTCTTACATTGTCATGAGCGCGGGCACGGGCGGAACCTCCGCCACCATCGGACGTTATATCCGCTGTCAGGGTTATGATACGCAGCTGATGGTGGTTGACCCTCAGAACTCGGTGTTCCTTGATTACTGGCAATCTCGCGATGCCAGCCTGCGCAGCCCTGTGGGGAGCAAGATCGAAGGAATTGGTCGCCCGCGCGTCGAACCCTCGTTCATTCCGGACGTTGTGGATGAGATGCTCCGCGTGCCGGACGCCGCCAGCGTCGCGACGGCGCACTGGCTGGAGACACAGCTTGGCCGTAAGGTCGGAGCCTCTACCGGCACCAATATGTGGGGGGCGCTACAACTGGCCGCGAGAATGCGTGAAGAAGGCCTTAGCGGCTCTGTCGTCACGCTGCTGTGCGACAGCGGGGAGCGCTACCTGGACACCTATTACAACGCAGAATGGGTGCAGGCCAATATTGGCGATGTTGAGCCGTGGAAAGCGCAGATTTTGCATCTGGTGAAATAAAAAAAAGCCAGGCTTTAGCCTGGCTTGCTGGAAGGATCTCGCTATTCGGGGGAATATGGGAGGTTATTTTTGTCCAGCCAATGCGTCAAAAAATGGGACACCGCTTCGTTACGACAGTGTCCGATAACCGGTAAATGCGGGAGCGCGGCGATAAGTTGCGGCATCGCGTTCCCCATAATCAGACCACGGCCTACGCTGCTCAGCATCTCGTGGTCGTTCATGGCGTCACCAAAGGCCATACAGTCCTGCATCGTCAGCCCCAGACGATCGCTCAGCACCGCCAGCGCAGATCCTTTGTTACAGCCCACCGGCAGCACTTCAAGACAGTCCACCGCCGAGAAGGTCAGGTGCGCCCGGTCACCCAGCGCCTCGTTAAGCTGAATACGCAGGCGGCAGAGATCGTCGTGATCGCCGCAGAAGCAGATCTTGGTTACCTTGTGTGCCGGAATGCGGTGCAAATCGATGAGCTGATATTTAAAGCCGCTGTAAACGTGAGCGTGCAGCAAGGCCGGGATCTCACGCCCGGTAAACCAGCCTTCATCGTTAAAAACATGCACGCTGGCCTGCGTATCCCAGGTGCTGTGCAGGACGATGTCCGCCACTTCCGGATCCAGATCCTGACGGTGCAGCACATCGCCCTCGACGGAGTGAATGCGCGTCCCGTTGCCGGTGATCAGGAACGCATCGAGGGCAAATGTTCCCAGCAGATGGCGCATCTCCAGCACATGACGACCAGTGGCAAACGTCAGGGTGACTTCACGCTCGCGCAGGCGCTTAAGTGTGTTCAGGGTTTTCTCCCCTAAACGGTGATCCGGCATTAACAGCGTGCCGTCCATATCAAATGCAGCGAGCCGAGCCATAATTACTCCCGAAATGTGATGCAGTTAACTTGTGCATCAGTATTACGTGAGATATACGGAAGTAATAGTGAATAGATGATAATTATTGTTCCGGGTTTTTCATGCGCCAGCTTAACCGTCTTAACCAGTATCAGCGTCTGTGGCACCCCTCCGCCGGCGCAACGCAGCAGGTGACCATCAGTGAACTTGCCAGCCGCTGCTTTTGCAGCGAGCGACATGTACGCACCCTGCTGCGCCAGGCGCAGGAGGCGGGCTGGCTAAGCTGGAACGCCCGCTCCGGACGAGGAAAGCGTGGGGAATTACGCTTTCACGTCACCCCGGATTCGTTGCGTAATACGATGATGGAAGAGGCCCTGAAAAGTGGACAGCAGCACAACGCGCTGGAGCTGGCCCAGCTCGCGCCTGAAGATTTGCGATCGCTGCTGCATCCGTTTATGGGCGGGCAATGGCAGAACGATACGCCGACGCTGCGTATTCCCTACTATCGCTCGCTGGAGCCGCTTCAGCCGGGGTTTCTCCCTGGCCGGGCGGAGCAGCATCTGGCGGGACAGGTATTCTCTGGTTTGATGCGTTTTAATGGTAACAGCAGTGAACCCACGGGCGATCTGGCGCATCACTGGGAAGTCTCTGCTGACGGCCTGCGTTGGCATTTCTACATACGCTCCACCCTGCACTGGCATAACGGCGATAAAATAGAGACGGCACAGCTCAGGCAAAGCCTGACGGCGCTGCTATCGCAGCCCGGCATGGACACGCTTTTCCGCAGCGTCTTACGTATCGAAACCACGCATCCGCAAAGCCTGACGTTTATTCTGCATCAACCTGACTATTGGCTGGCGCACAGGCTGGCAACCTACTGTAGCCGTCTGGCGCATCCTGATTACCCCGTGGTGGGCAGCGGTCCCTTTCGGCTGAGCGTTTTTGAGCCTGAACTGGTGCGTCTGGAAAGCCACGAGCAGTATCATCTTGGCCATCCGTTGCTTAAGGCTATCGAGTACTGGATCACGCCCCAGCTTTTTGACTACAGTCTGGGCACCAGCTGTCGCCACCCGGTGCAAATCGCCATTGGCGAGGCCGACGAGCTGGCCAGCCTGCGGCTGGTGAGTAACAGCACCAGTCTGGGCTTCTGCTACCTCACGCTGAAACAAAGTCCGCGTCTGAGCGAACTTCAGGCAAAGCGGCTGATTAATATCATTCATCTCTCAACGCTGCTGCACACGCTTCCCCTGAACGAAGGGCTCATCACTCCTACCGAGGAACTGCTTCCCGGCTGGGCGATCCCCCAGTGGACTGATTTAACCGACGTTGTGCTGCCAGAGGCATTGACGCTTGTCTACCACCTGCCGGTTGAGCTTCACACCATGGCCAGTCAGTTAAAAGCATACCTTGCGCGGCAGGGGTGTGAACTGACCGTCATCTTTCACGACGCCAAGACGTGGGACGGTTGCCAGCAGCTTGCCGATGCAGACATCATGATGGGAGACAGACTGATTGGCGAAGCGCCAGCGTACACCCTTGAGCAATGGCTCCGCTGCGATGCGCTCTGGCCGCATCTGTTGAGCGCACCGGCATACGCCCATTTGCAGGCCACGCTGGATGCGGTGCAGACGCAGGCCGACGAACGTGACCGACACGCAGGACTTCAGGCTATCTTCAGCCGATTAATGGAGACAGCCGTCCTGACACCGCTCTTTAACTACCAGTATCAAATCAGCGCTCCTCCGGGCGTCAACGGAATACGCCTTAACACTCGCGGCTGGTTTGACTTCACCGAAGCCTGGCTTCCTCCACCAAACGCGTGAAGAAGCTGGTCGCCGCTTTAGCCAGGCGTTAACATGACGCTTTTACCGTAACTGTCGAGATGATCTATGAAACGTGCCGTCGTCGTGTTCAGCGGAGGACAAGATTCCACAACCTGCCTGATTCAGGCACTTCACCAGTATGATGAAGTGCATTGCGTCACTTTTGATTATGGTCAGCGTCATCGCGCTGAAATCGATGTCGCTCGTGAACTGGCCCTCAAACTGGGCGCCCGCGCTCATAAAGTGCTGGACGTGACGCTGTTAAATGAACTGGCCGTCAGCAGCCTCACCCGCGACAGCATTCCGGTTCCTGATTACGAACCGGATGCCAGCGGCATTCCGAATACTTTCGTACCTGGGCGTAATATTCTCTTCCTGACCCTGACGGCAATCTATGCCTACCAGGTGAAAGCCGAAGCGGTGATCACGGGCGTATGTGAGACCGACTTCTCTGGCTACCCGGACTGTCGGGATGAATTCGTGAAAGCACTCAATCACGCCGTCGATCTGGGTATGGCAAAAGAGACCCGCTTCGAAACGCCGCTGATGTGGCTGGATAAAGCCGAAACCTGGGCGCTGGCCGACTACTGGGGCAAGCTGGATATCGTTCGCAACGAGACCCTGACCTGCTACAACGGCATTAAAGGGGACGGCTGCGGGCAGTGTGCCGCCTGTAACCTGCGCGCGAACGGTCTGAATCATTATCTTGCGGATAAAGCGGGCGTGATGGCCGCGATGCAGAAAAAGACCGGTCTGAAATAAGGGCTAACTGTCCGCGCTGTCGTACAACAGGAGTCGACAGCGCGGGCATTCCTGAATATTACTTATGCGATCATCAGCTCCAGCTTTTCGCGCAACTCCCCTTCCAGCGGCAACGCTTTCTGGGTTTTGAGATCGATACAGACAAAGGTGATCAGCGCATCGGCCACCACCTGCCCTTCTGGCTCAAGCGTGACGACCTGGCTCAATACACCACTTTTGCCATTCAGTTGTTGGACCTCACTGGTCACGGTGAGCACATCCCCAAGCACAGCCGGGCGGCGGTAGTTAATGTTGATGTTGACGACCACAAACGCGATGTTGTGTGCGGTCAGCCACTGGAAGCTTTCGCTGTTCTCCAGGCCATCCCAGCGCGCCTCTTCAAGAAATTCAAGGTAGCGGGCGTTATTGACGTGCTGGTAAACATCGAGGTGATAACCACGGACTTTGATTTGTGTCTGCATAGCGCAATAGCCTTTCGTTGTTATAGGTTCAGAGGTCATAACTGGTATGACCTCTTTATCCTGGCAAATTTTTGCCGCAGTGCAAGTGATTACGCGATTACAGCGTCAGGTGTGCGAGATTGCGCTCAACCAGCGCGCTGCCCATACCCGGCACCTGCTTGAGATCGTCAAGGGTTTTAAAAGGACCGTACTCCTCGCGGTAGCTAACAATGGCCTGTGTAGATTCAATTGGTCAACGCAACAGTTATGTGAAAACATGGGGTTGCGGAGGTTTTTTGAATGAGACGAACATTTACAGCAGAGGAAAAAGCCTCTGTTTTTGAACTATGGAAGAACGGAACAGGCTTCAGTGAAATAGCGAATATCCTGGGTTCAAAACCCGGAACGATCTTCACTATGTTAAGGGATACTGGCGGCATAAAACCCCATGAGCGTAAGCGGGCTGTAGCTCACCTGACACTGTCTGAGCGCGAGGAGATACGAGCTGGTTTGTCAGCCAAAATGAGCATTCGTGCGATAGCTACTGCGCTGAATCGCAGTCCTTCGACGATCTCACGTGAAGTTCAGCGTAATCGGGGCAGACGCTATTACAAAGCTGTTGATGCTAATAACCGAGCCAACAGAATGGCGAAAAGGCCAAAACCGTGCTTACTGGATCAAAATTTACCATTGCGAAAGCTTGTTCTGGAAAAGCTGGAGATGAAATGGTCTCCAGAGCAAATATCAGGATGGTTAAGGCGAACAAAACCACGTCAAAAAACGCTGCGAATATCACCTGAGACAATTTATAAAACGCTGTACTTTCGTAGCCGTGAAGCGCTACACCACCTGAATATACAGCATCTGCGACGGTCGCATAGCCTTCGCCATGGCAGGCGTCATACCCGCAAAGGCGAAAGAGGTACGATTAACATAGTGAACGGAACACCAATTCACGAACGTTCCCGAAATATCGATAACAGACGCTCTCTGGGGCATTGGGAGGGCGATTTAGTCTCAGGTACAAAAAACTCTCATATAGCCACACTTGTAGACCGAAAATCACGTTATACGATCATCCTTAGACTCAGGGGCAAAGATTCTGTCTCAGTAAATCAGGCTCTTACCGACAAATTCCTGAGTTTACCGTCAGAACTCAGAAAATCACTGACATGGGACAGAGGAATGGAACTGGCCAGACATCTAGAATTTACTGTCAGCACCGGCGTTAAAGTTTACTTCTGCGATCCTCAGAGTCCTTGGCAGCGGGGAACAAATGAGAACACAAATGGGCTAATTCGGCAGTACTTTCCTAAAAAGACATGTCTTGCCCAATATACTCAACATGAACTAGATCTGGTTGCTGCTCAGCTAAACAACAGACCGAGAAAGACACTGAAGTTCAAAACACCGAAAGAGATAATTGAAAGGGGTGTTGCATTGACAGATTGAATCTACATGGGCTTTTTTAAGTCCCACACCGTTCATCACGCGCGCGAGCTCTTCTGCCGATGCCGAATTGATGCTGACTCGCGTACCGTCATCCTCTGCACTTTTACCGGCCTCAGTCGCTTTTGATTGCGTATGAGCCTGCGCAGCTGAGTCTGTTTTGGTCTGTGCAGCCTGCGCTTTAGCCGAGGGCGACGCCGCCAGCGCTCCCGCACTCATCCCGGAAGTGGCAATAGCCAGTGTAATTAACAGTGCTTTGATTCCACATTTCATGCTGTTTTCTCCTTGTTTGTTGACAGCCACGCCACGATAGCCGTACGAGAAAACAGGGACAAACAGCAGATTGCAGAAATGGAAAAGGCCGCGAAAGCGGCCTTTAGTTTTTGCAGAGCGTTACGAAAATCTGCGAGCAGGTACGTAATTATTGCTCCTGAGTGACCACATCACCCAGCTTGATTTTGGCTTCTTTACGCAGGTTGCTCATCAACGCTTCGAAAGCAATCTGGGCATTGTTCTGGGTAATTCCCTGAACCATGGCCTTCTTCTGCGCGTCTGGCAGCGTGCCGGCTTTCACTTCATCCAGCGCCAGAACCACCACGTTACCCTGCATATCGGTCGTGGTGCCAAAGACAGGTTTGTCTTTCGCCGGCAGGCTCAGACCAAACGCCGCCTGGCTGACAGGATCCTGACCGGTACGGCTCAGCGTTTTGGCTTCGCCAAAGCTCAGGCCAGCCGCTTTCAGCGCATCGTTCTTACCGGCTTTCAGGTCGGCCAGAATTTTCTCTGCATCCAGTTTTGCCTGCTGTGCCGCTTTGTTGTGTTTCACCAGCGCCACCACCTGATCTTTCACTTCCTCCAGGGGCTTCACTGCCTCGGCTTTATGCTCGCTGACGCGCAGTACGAACGCACGGTCACCGTCAACGGTAATGATGTCTGAGTTGCTGCCCGGCGTACCGTTCTCACCTACCAGACCACCATTGAAAATGGCATCTGAAACCGGTTTGAAGTTCAGTTCTTCCGGCAGATTTTCATGGCTGAACCAGCCCGTCTCAACCGCTTTCACGCCAGCAGCCTGCTCAGCGCCCGCCAGTGATTCGTTGTCGTTGCTTGCGGCATCGCTCACTTTCTGTTGCAGAGCATAGAAGGCGTCCAGCGCTTTCTCCTGCTTCACTTTCGCAGCGATATCATCACGAACGTCAGCCAGCGGCTTGGTTTTCGCCGCCACGACATCGTCCAGACGCGCCACCAGGAAGCCAACGGAGGATTTGATTACACCAGACAGTTGGCCTTTCTCTTTAAGACCCGCATTTTTCAGCTCGTCCGGGGTAGTGGAATCTTCCAGCCAGCCCATATCACCACCGTTTTTGGCAGAAATAATGTCGGTGGATTTTGCTTTCGCCACGGTCGCGAAATCAGCGCCTTTGTTCAGCTCGTCCAGCACGGCTTTTGCTTCTGCTTCCGTTTTGGTCTGGATCACGCTGTAACGGTTACGCTGCGGCTGAGTGAACTGATCCTGATGCTGGTCGTAATAAGACTGGATCTCGGCGTCAGTCGCGTTTTTCTGCATCGCAGCTGCATCCAGCTTGATATAGCTTACGCGGAACTGTTCAGGAGAGATGAAGTTGTTCTTGTTTTGCTCATAGTAAGCATTAACTTCAGCGTCGCTAACCTGCTGTTTCGCCGCCAGTGCATTGACATCAATCGTCGCTTCACGCACCACGCGTTGCTGAGCCACCAGTGCCGCCAGCGCTTCAGTTTCGCCTTTCAGCATGAAATCGGTGCCCACCACCGCGTTGATCAGCTGTTGCGTGGTCAACTGGTTACGCAGCGCCTGTGCGTACTGGTCAGCCGTCATCCCCATCTGGTTAACAATGCTGTTGTAACGCGCGTTGTCGAACTTCCCATTAGACTGGAAAGCCTGCGTCGAGAAGATGGCTTTTTTAACCTGCTCATCGCTGATGCCCAGACCGAGGCTTTTCGCGTACTGGTCCAGCAGCGCTTCGTCGATAAGGCGGTTCAGCGTCTGCTGACGCAGGTTTTTCATATAGCCTTCGTTGGCTGCAAGTTCAGAGTATTGGTCGCCCAGCTGTTGCTGCATGCGGTTACGTTCACCAGCAAAAGCGTTCTCGAACTGCCCACGGCTAATTTCCTGGCCATTCACTTTTGCGGCGTAGTTCGCGCCACCGCCGATGAGGTAACTACTCACACCGGTCAATATGAACGACACGATAATGATACCGAAAATAATCTTGAGCACGAGACTGTTAGCAGCCGTGCGTAAGCTGTCCATCATGGTGTAACAACACTCCGCTGTAGGTGACTGGTTACCTGACGCTGACGGAAAATCCTGACCGTCGCGCGTAAAGGCGTATTGTGACAAGAAAACAGGGCAATTGTCAGCCCACAACTCGCATAAACTCGCACAAATCAGGTCTGGACAAACAAAAAAGGCACATCAAACGATGCGCCCTTGTACTTTTCAGCTTCCCTGGAGCGGGAAAGCAATCAATTTACTGCGTCTTTCAGCGCCTTACCTGCACGGAAACCCGGCACTTTAGCGGCAGCAATGGTGATCTCTTTACCGGTCTGCGGGTTGCGGCCAGTACGGGCAGCACGCTCTTTAACCGCAAAAGTACCGAAGCCTACCAGTGCAACGTCGTCCCCAGCTTGCAGAGATTCAGTAACAGAAGCAATTAAAGCATCTAAAGCACGTCCAGCTGCAGCTTTAGAAATATCAGCACCCGCAGCAATTTTGTCAATCAGTTGAGATTTATTCACTGTTCTCTTCCTCTCTTTATAATTTATATCGCACCTGAATCCTTCACAGCGCGACCGCGCAGCAGTTATATCAGTCCTGCTATGACCTTACAACACCCGTTGTTGATGGCTAACCCAATCAGCAATCTAAATTAGCTATACAAAAAAAGGCTGGCAAGTACGAAATGACTTACCAGCCTTGTTTTTATTAGCGCTCTTTGCGCGAGGTCACTATTTTGCGGTTACAACCTGCATTCCGGACGGTTCATTTTGCAGTGCGAGAGTCAGAACTTCCTCAATGCGTTTCACCGGATGGATCTGCAAATCGGCAATAACGTTGTCCGGAATCTCTTCCAGATCGCGTTTATTCTCGTAAGGAATCAATACGGTTTTGATCCCACCACGGTGTGCCGCCAGCAGTTTTTCTTTTAACCCGCCGATGGGCAGTACCTGACCACGCAGCGTAATTTCACCAGTCATGGCCACATCAGCACGGACCGGGTTCCCCGTCAGGCAGGAAACCAGCGCCGTACACATAGCAATACCCGCGCTTGGGCCATCTTTCGGCGTCGCCCCTTCCGGAACGTGAACGTGAATGTCGCGTTTTTCGTAGAAATCCGGGTTGATACCCAGTTTTTCCGCGCGCGCACGCACCACGGTCAACGCTGCCTGGATGGACTCCTGCATCACTTCACCGAGCGAGCCAGTGTAGGTCAGCTTGCCTTTACCCGGTACACAGGCGGTTTCAATGGTCAGCAGATCGCCACCCACTTCCGTCCACGCCAGTCCAGTCACCTGACCAACGCGGTTTTCGTTGTCCGCATGGCCATAGTCGAAGCGCTGAACGCCGAGGTAAGCATGCAGATTGTCGCCGTTAATCACGATGTGCTTCAGGCTCTTATCCAGCAGCAGCTGCTTAACCGCCTTACGGCACAGTTTAGAGATCTCACGCTCAAGGCTACGCACGCCCGCTTCACGGGTGTAGTAACGAATAATGCCGACAATAGCGCTGTCCTCAACGGTCAGCTCGTTAGCTTTCAGCGCGTTACGTTCAATCTGCTTCGGCAGCAGGTGCTGCTTAGCAATGTTCAGCTTCTCGTCTTCGGTATAACCGGACAGACGGATCACTTCCATACGGTCCAGCAGCGGTGCCGGAATGTTCATGGAATTCGACGTCGCCACGAACATCACATCGCTCAGGTCGTAGTCGACCTCCAGATAGTGATCGCTGAACGCCACGTTCTGCTCTGGATCAAGCACTTCAAGCAGCGCCGACGCCGGATCGCCACGCATGTCCGAAGACATTTTGTCGATCTCGTCGAGGAGGAACAGCGGGTTTTTGACGCCCACTTTCGCCATCTTCTGGATCAGCTTGCCCGGCATAGAACCGATATAGGTACGGCGGTGACCGCGGATTTCCGCTTCATCACGCACGCCGCCCAGCGCCATACGGATGTACTTACGTCCGGTCGCTTTGGCGATGGACTGGCCCAGAGAGGTTTTACCCACCCCTGGAGGCCCTACCAGGCACAAGATTGGACCTTTGATTTTGTTCACACGGCTCTGTACCGCGAGGTACTCAAGAATGCGGTCTTTCACACGTTCCAGGCCATAGTGGTCGGTATCAAGGATTTCCTGTGCCTGACGCAGGTCTTTTTTGACCTTGCTGCGGGCATTCCATGGAACCTGAACCATCCACTCAATGTAGCCGCGTACAACGGTCGCTTCCGCCGACATCGGAGACATCATTTTCAGCTTCTGCAACTCAGCTTCGGCTTTCTCTTTCGCCTCTTTCGGCATCTTCGCCGCGTCGATCTTACGCTTCAGCGCTTCGTTTTCATCCGGCGCATCGTCCATCTCGCCGAGCTCTTTCTGAATGGCTTTCATTTGCTCGTTCAGATAGTACTCACGCTGCGATTTTTCCATCTGCTTTTTGACGCGGTTGCGAATGCGCTTCTCAACCTGGAGCAGATCGATCTCAGACTCCATCATCGCCATCAGGTATTCCAGACGTTCGTTAACGTCGGACATTTCCAGCACGGACTGTTTGTCAGCCAGCTTCAGCGGCATGTGCGCAGCGATGGTATCCGCCAGACGTGCAGGATCGTCGATGCTGTTCAGCGACGTCAGCACTTCAGGTGGGATTTTCTTGTTCAGCTTGATGTAGCCTTCAAACTGGCTGATCGCGGTGCGTACCAGCACTTCCTGCTCGCGCTCATCAAGTTCCGGTGAATCAAGGTACTCTGCCTTCGCAGAGAAGTGCTCGCCATCGTCTGACAGAGTGGTAATACGCGCGCGCTGTAAGCCTTCCACCAGCACCTTCACGGTGCCATCTGGCAGCTTCAGCATCTGCAAAATAGAGGCCACGGTCCCGACGGTGAAAAGATCGTTTACACCCGGCTCATCCGTTGATGCTTCCTTCTGCGCAACCAACATGATTTTTTTATCATGATCCATGGCGGCTTCGAGGCAACGGATAGATTTTTCCCGCCCTACAAATAAGGGTATGACCATGTGCGGATAAACCACCACATCGCGCAACGGCAATACGGGGATTTCAATGCGTTCAGAACGCTCAGGATTCATAGAGCTCTCTCTTAGTTTAGTGTCCGCCAGGTAAACTGGTCATGTAACTGTGCTTCACACAACCATTAACATGTAATCCAGTATATGGGGATGTTTCCCATACATTCAACGCCATGAATACGGAAAAAGTAAAGGGGAGATAAAATCCCCCCTTTTTGATTAACTGATTGTATGAAATGGTGAATTATTCGCCAGATGCCTGCTGCGCTTCCGGTTTACCGTAAATCAGTAACGGCTTGGTCTGGCCACCAATGACGGACTCGTCGATCACGACTTTTTCGACATCTTCCATAGAAGGAAGATCGTACATCGTGTCGAGCAATGCTGCTTCCACGATAGAACGCAGGCCACGGGCACCGGTTTTACGCGCCATCGCTTTCTTGGCAATCGCGTCCAGTGCTTCGTCACGGAATTCCAGCTCAACGCCTTCCAGATTAAACAGCGCCTGATACTGCTTGGTCAGCGCGTTTTTCGGCTCTTTCAGGATCTGAATCAGCGCGTCTTCGCTCAGTTCGTTCAGGGTCGCCACAACCGGCAGACGGCCGATAAATTCCGGAATCAAACCAAATTTGATCAGATCCTCCGGTTCAACCTGCGCCAGCAGCTGGCCTTCGTTTGGTTTTTCAGACGTAGCTTTCACCGTTGCGCCAAAACCAATGCCGGAGCCGGTTTCCACACGGTGAGAGATCACTTTATCCAGGCCTGCAAACGCACCACCACAGATAAACAGGATCTTGGAGGTATCAACCTGCAAGAATTCCTGCTGCGGATGTTTACGCCCACCCTGCGGTGGAACAGCCGCAACCGTACCTTCAATCAGCTTCAGGAGCGCCTGCTGCACGCCTTCGCCCGAGACGTCACGGGTGATGGATGGGTTGTCTGATTTACGGGAGATTTTGTCAATCTCATCGATATAGACGATCCCGCGCTGGGCTTTCTGTACGTCGTAATCGCACTTCTGGAGCAGCTTCTGGATAATATTTTCAACGTCTTCACCCACATAACCGGCTTCGGTCAGGGTGGTGGCATCCGCCATGGTGAACGGAACATCCAGCAGGCGCGCCAGCGTTTCCGCCAGCAACGTTTTACCGGAACCCGTAGGCCCGATCAGCAGAATGTTACTTTTGCCCAGTTCCACGCCATTGCTGGTATCGCCGTTACGCAGACGCTTGTAGTGGTTGTATACCGCCACCGCCAGCACTTTTTTCGCCTGCTCCTGACCAATGACATAGTCGTCCAGGTGGTGGCGAATCTCGTGTGGCGTTGGTAACGCGCTGCGCTCACGGTGCGGCGCGACTTCTTTAATCTCTTCGCGAATGATGTCGTTACATAAATCGACGCATTCGTCGCAGATATACACGGACGGCCCGGCAATCAGTTTACGCACTTCATGCTGGCTTTTGCCGCAAAAAGAGCAGTACAGCAGTTTGCCCGAACCATCTTTGCGTTTATCTGTCATGAGTCCAAACCTCTTTTTAAGTTCTATGTGCCGCACATGACGACGCAAATGCCATACTCAGACGCAAGCTGCTTACAGGCAACGTGCCGCCCTAAATTAGTATAGCGGCACACTCGCGTCGCGGGCATCAATTACGATGGGTCAAAATGGAGTCGACTAAGCCGTACTCAACTGCCTCTGGTGCAGACAGGAAGCGATCGCGCTCGGTATCGCGCTCGATCTGCTCGAGTGGTTGACCCGTATGCTGCGCCATAAGTTCATTCATGCGCGCTTTTACTTTCAGAATTTCTCGGGCGTGGATTTCAATATCCGTCGCCTGGCCCTGGTAACCACCCAGCGGCTGGTGAATCATCACGCGGGAGTTAGGCAGGCAGAAACGCTTACCTTTCGCCCCTGCGGTTAACAGGAAAGCCCCCATGGACGCTGCCTGTCCCATACAGATGGTGCTGACATCCGGCTTGATGAATTGCATGGTGTCATAAATAGACATGCCCGCCGTAATCACACCGCCCGGCGAGTTGATGTACAGGTAAATGTCTTTTTCCGGGTTTTCCGCTTCCAGGAACAGCATCTGCGCCACGATCAGGTTAGCCATATGGTCTTCCACCTGGCCGGTCAGAAAGATAACGCGTTCCTTGAGCAGACGGGAATAGATATCGAAAGATCGCTCACCGCGTGAGGTCTGTTCAATAACCATTGGCACCAGCGCCATATGGGGTGCAAAGTTATCTCGTTCGCCACTGTATGACATTTCCGTCTCCTGGTTCAAAATTGAAAACACCTGCTGTACTGATTGTAACCTTATGGACGGATTATCAGCCAGTCTCAATCATCGTGATTACATACTAATGGGGGTCGCCATGCCCTATTTCAAGCATAACAACGTTTTGTTGTAACGCTAACACTGAAAGGGCGTTTTAGCACCCTTCCAGGACTAAAGCTGTGATAAAAAAAACCCGTCGCCGGAGGGCAACGGGTTTTTTGTTCAAACTTTAAACCGTTGGGGCGAAATTACGCCTGCTGGTTCATCAGTTCGGTGAAAGAGGTCTCTTTTTCGGTTACTTTCGCTTTCGCCAGTACCGCTTCAACAGCCTGCTCTTCCAGTGCAACGTTGCGCATGTTGTCCATCAGCTCTTTGTTCTTACCGTAGAACTCGATCACTTCTGATGGATCTTCGTATGCAGAAGCCATCTCTTCGATCAGGCCTTTCACACGCTCTTCGTCAGCTTTCAGCTCGTGGGTACGAATCACTTCGCCCAGCAGCAGGCCAACAACAACGCGACGTTTCGCTTGCTCTTCGAACAGCTCGCGTGGCAGTTCCATCGCTTGCTGCTGGTTGCCACCGAAGCGCTGTGCAGCCTGACGGCGCAGAACGTCGATTTCGCTGTCGATCAGGGCAGCAGGAACGTCGATGTCGTTCGCTTTCACCAGACCTTCAATCGCCTGAGACTTCACGCGGTTACGTACAGCGCCGTTCAGCTCGCGCTCCATGTTTTTACGCACTTCAGCACGCAGACCCACAACAGAACCATCTTCCACGCCGAAACGCTTGATGAATTCTTCAGTCAGTTCTGGCAGTTCGCGCTCTTCAACTTTCTTCAGGTTGATGACGAACTTCGCTGCTTTACCTTTCAGGTTTTCAGCGTGGTATTCTTCAGGGAAGGTCACGTCGATGGTGAACTCTTCGCCTGCTTTGTGGCCTTTGATACCGTCTTCGAAGCCTGGGATCATACGACCCTGGCCCATCGCCAGTACGAAATCAGACGCTTTACCGCCTTCGAACTCTTCGCCGTCTACTGAACCGGTGAAGTCGATGGTTACGCGGTCTTCCGCGTCAACAGCGCCTTCTTTCTCTTTCCAGTTCGCCTGCTGCTTACGCAGGGTATCCAGCATGCCGTCAACGTCTTCGTCAGTCACGGAAACGATCGGTTTTTCAACTTCGATTGATTCTAGACCTTTCAGCTCAACTTCCGGGTACACTTCGAACTCTACGGAATAGGTGAAGTCTTCGCCCTGCTTGTATTCACCTGGAACGTAGTTTGGCGCGCCGGCTGGATTGATTTTTTCTTTGATGATCGCGTCGATAAAGTTGCGGCTCATCAGTTCACCCAGCACATCCTGACGCACGGAAGCGCCATAACGCTGAGCAACAACATTCATTGGTACTTTGCCCTTGCGGAAGCCGTCAATACGTACTTTTTTTGCTACGTTGACCAGCTCGCTTTTCACAGCAGTTTCGATGCTGTCAGCAGCGATAGTAATCGTTACACGGCGGCCAAGGCCTTGAGTGGTTTCAACTGAAACTTGCATCTTGTTACCTCAAAAAAATCACAGTGCTCGGTCAACTCTGAATCTGTCTGTTATACCGGGATGCTCTCTTATGTGCAGATTCACATTCCCTGTCGCCAGAATCATCCCGAAGACATTCAATAAGACGCGGCATTATAGCGGCATCACTTAGGTGAGTCGAGAACGGTTGGAGCATGTTGCTGCGGCTTTTTTCACACTTTAAGGCTATTTTTAGCCTTAAAAACGCGCCATCCGCTCAAAACTCAGACAAAACAAAACGGCCCGAAGGCCGTTTTGACGAAATCTGTAAGCAACATACTGGAAAAACTCCGGCGGTTGCAAATCCGATTTATCAGGCGATGGTGCCTGCCCCCCGACAAGGCGGTGATGCGAATACCGTATCCTGCAGCCCTTCCCATTCCTTAATGGTGTAGGTATGCAGCGCCAGCGCATGTACGGTTGTGGAGAGTTCTTCCGTCAAGGTGCTGTAGATCAAGCGGTGTCGGTTCAGGAAACGTTCTCCCGTGAAGCGATCGCTGACCAGAACCACTTTGAAGTGGCTTTCAGAACCTGCCGGCACGTTATGACGATAGCTTTCGTCGACAACTTCGAGAAACACAGGGTTGAACGCTGCCCTTAATTTTTCTTCTATCTGTTCACGTATCATCATGAAATCACTCCTCCGACAACGCTAAGATGTCACCCATCCCTTTAAATATTAGCCGCTTTTACCGGTTCCATTACACCGTGACAACAAATATTTAGCTTTCGTCTGATTTTCTCATCCAAACGGATGAAGTTCACTATGAGGTTCATACGTTTTGTCACTTACAGGCAGAGAAAAGCGGCAAGGTGGTCAGTTTTCGGACAAGGCGATGAATTTACATGCGTTGACCACTTCCCCTGGCCGTTGGCGATGTTATGATGGCGGCAATTTTTCTCTCTTTGCTTACGATTCGTTGAGAACCCGAAAATGTTAAAAAAAATCTTCTTTCCGTTGGTAGCACTCTTTATGCTCGCCGGTTGCGCAACCCCGCCGACGACCATTGACGTTTCACCAAAAATTACCCTGCCTCAGCAGGATCCAAGCCTGATGGGCGTGACGGTCAGCATTAATGGTGCCGATCAGCGTCAGGACCAGGCGCTGGCGAAAGTGACTCGCGACAACCAGCAGGTTACGCTGACCGCTTCCCGCGACCTGCGCTTCCTGTTGCAGGAAGTACTGGAAAAACAGATGACCTCCCGTGGCTACATGATTGGCCCAAGCGGCGCGGTTGATCTGCAAATCATCGTGAACAACCTGTACGCTGACGTCTCCCAGGGTAACGTTCGCTACAACATTGCGACCAAAGCCGATATCTCCATCATCGCTACCGCGAAGAACGGCAACAAGATGAACAAAAACTACCGTGCAAGCTATTCCGTTGAAGGCGCATTCCAGGCCTCCAACAAAAATATCGCTAACGCGGTTAACAGCGTGCTGACTGACACCATTGCCGACATGGCACAGGACACCAGCATTCACGACTTCATCAAGCAGAACGCACGTTAATCCTGCTGACTGACCCGGTGCTTCACCGGGTCAGTTCATAAGAACATGTCCAGTCACTACTTACGCATTTTCCAGCAACCGAAATCAGCTATTCTGCTGATCCTGGGTTTCGCCTCCGGTTTACCCCTTGCGCTCACCTCCGGCACGTTACAGGCGTGGATGACGGTTGAGAACATCGATCTTAAAACCATTGGTTTCTTCTCGCTCGTCGGCCAGGCTTACGTCTTTAAGTTCCTGTGGTCGCCAGTGATGGATCGCTATACCCCACCGTTCCTCGGGCGCCGTCGCGGCTGGTTAGTGATGACGCAGGTGCTGCTGTTGCTCGCCATTGCCGCAATGGGTTTCCTTGAACCGTCAACGCAGCTGCGCTGGATGGCCGCGCTTGCGGTGGTCATCGCCTTCTGCTCCGCCTCGCAGGACATTGTTTTTGACGCCTGGAAAACGGACGTCCTGCCAGCAGAAGAGCGTGGCGCCGGTGCGGCAATCAGCGTGCTCGGCTACCGCCTGGGTATGCTGGTTTCCGGCGGACTCGCACTGTGGCTTGCTGACCGCTATCTCGGCTGGCAGGGCATGTACTGGCTGATGGCCGCACTGCTGATCCCCTGCATTATTGCCACTCTGTTCGCGCCTGAACCGAGCGATGTGATCCCGGTTCCACGCTCGCTGGAGCAGGCCGTCGCCGCACCGCTGCGCGACTTCTTTGGTCGCAATAATGCCTGGCTGATCCTGCTGCTTATTGTCCTTTATAAGCTTGGCGACGCTTTCGCCATGAGTCTGACCACTACCTTCCTGATCCGCGGCGTCGGGTTTGATGCGGGCGAGGTCGGCGTGGTGAACAAAACCCTGGGGCTGTTTGCCACGATTGTCGGCGCGCTGTACGGCGGCGTATTGATGCAGCGCCTGACGCTGTTCCGCGCTCTGCTGATATTTGGCATCCTTCAGGGCGCATCGAATGCCGGTTACTGGCTGCTGTCGATCACCGACAAGAATATGATCAGTATGGGGACGGCGGTATTCTTTGAGAACCTGTGCGGCGGTATGGGCACTGCGGCATTTGTCGCCCTGCTGATGACGCTGTGCAATAAGTCATTTTCCGCTACCCAGTTTGCGCTGCTCTCTGCCCTTTCCGCCGTCGGGCGCGTATACGTTGGCCCCGTCGCGGGCTGGTTTGTTGAAGCCTACGGTTGGCCGACCTTTTATCTCTTCTCGGTGGCGGCGGCCGTGCCGGGGATTTTATTGCTGCTGGTCTGTCGCCAGACGCTGGAATATACCCAGCGGACGGAACACTTCATGCCGCGCACGGAATATCACGCTGCCTATCGGTTTGCCCTGCGTCTGCTAATGGCAGGTTGTCTTGCCCTGGTAGGGTGGCTCACGGTGCTCATCATGAATGCGACTACCGACTTGTCACTTCCTTTTGAAACCCTTCTGCTTGATGCAGGTGTGTTTCTCGCCCTGGCGGGGATCCTGACGGGTGGGATGCTGGATTTCATGTCATTACGAAAGACGCAGATGACATGAAGTAAAAAGCGAAAGGTTATTTCCCGTTGTAATAACAGCCCGAAATTATAACGGTGAAATAACCGCCATCGACAAAAAAAATATTTGTTGTTTTGTGCGGGATAGCATTCGGAAATTATTGGAGCTTATTTCGCTACGCTATTTTTCATTAAACGATTCAGCATTCGAAACATTGAATTTTCGTTTTTTAGTTGTCTTTTTATTGATAATTAATTGTTAACTAATTGTGTGTTTTTCGCAATGGTTATACCAATTGTCCCTTTTGCGGTATGCTGGGACACCCTTTCGTTATAACGCCCACTCCGTGCGGCTTCCGTCTGGAAACGCGACATAATTTGCAACACTTGTGACATGTGCGGCAGAACCCGGTAACACCTTCCTGACACAGGGCTAATGATGTTTACAGTAATGTAACCTTCCCGTAAAATGCCCCCACACTTTAAACGCCACCAGACTCCCGTGGAATTGAGGTCGTTAAATGAGACTCAGGAAATACAATAAAAGTTTGGGATGGTTGTCATTATTCGCAGGCACTGTATTACTCAGTGGCTGCGATTCTGCACTACTAGACCCCAAAGGACAGATTGGACTGGAACAACGTTCATTGATACTGACGGCTTTTGGCCTGATGTTGATTGTGGTTATTCCTGCCATCTTGATGGCTGTTGGTTTCGCCTGGAAGTATCGTGCGAGCAATAAAGATGCGAAGTATAGCCCTAACTGGTCACACTCCAATAAAGTGGAAGCTGTGGTCTGGACGGTACCTATTCTGATCATCCTGTTCCTTGCTGTACTGACCTGGAAAACCACTCACGCACTTGAGCCGAGCAAACCGCTGGTTCACGATGAAAAACCCATTACCATTGAAGTGGTCTCCATGGACTGGAAATGGTTCTTCATCTATCCAGAACAGGGCATTGCTACCGTGAATGAAATCGCCTTCCCGGCGAACACTCCGGTTCAGTTCAAAGTGACCTCCAACTCCGTAATGAACTCCTTCTTCATCCCACGTCTGGGCAGCCAGATTTACGCGATGGCCGGTATGCAGACTAACCTGCATCTGATTGCGAATGAAGCAGGCACCTACGACGGTATCTCCGCCAGCTATAGTGGCCCGGGCTTCTCGGGTATGAAGTTCAAAGCTATCGCTACGCCAGACCGCGCGACTTTCGACCAGTGGGTTGCAAAAGCGAAGCAGTCTCCAAACACCATGTCTGACATGGCGGCGTTCGAAAAAGTGGCTGCACCTAGCGAATACAACAAGGTGGAGTACTTCTCTAACGTGAAACCGAATCTGTTCAAAGATGTTATTGGCAAATTTATGGATCACGGCATGAGCATGGACATGACCCAGCCTGAAGGCGAGCACAACACGCACCAGGGTATGGAAGGCATGGACATGAGCCACGCGGAAACCGCTCACTAAGGGGCCGAGGAAGAAAATGTTCGGAAAATTGACATTGGATGCGGTGCCGTACCATGAACCCATTATCATGGTTACGATTGCTGCAATTATCATTGGTGGCGCGGCCTTAGTTGGCCTGATCACTTACTTCGGTAAGTGGAGCTACCTGTGGAACGAGTGGCTGACTTCGGTTGACCACAAAAAACTCGGCATCATGTACTGCATCGTCGGTATCGTCATGTTAATTCGTGGCTTTGCGGATGCAATCATGATGCGTAGCCAGCAGGCGCTTGCGTCTGCGGGCGAAGCCGGATTCCTGCCACCGCACCACTACGATCAGATCTTTACCGCTCACGGCGTTATCATGATCTTCTTCGTGGCGATGCCGCTGGTAATCGGTCTGATGAACGTTGTCGTTCCGCTGCAAATCGGCGCGCGCGACGTTGCGTTCCCGTTCCTGAATAACCTGAGCTTCTGGTTCACCGTTGTCGGCGTTATCCTGGTTAACCTGTCACTGGGTGTGGGCGAATTTGCTCAGACCGGCTGGCTGGCCTACCCGCCACTTTCGGGAATTGAGTACAGTCCGGGCGTGGGCGTTGACTACTGGATTTGGGCGCTTCAGCTCTCCGGTGTCGGTACCACCCTGACCGGTATTAACTTCTTCGTGACCATCCTGAAGATGCGTGCACCAGGTATGACGATGTTCAAGATGCCAGTATTTACCTGGGCATCTCTGTGCGCCAACGTCCTGATTATCGCGTCGTTCCCAATTCTGACCGTCACCATCGCGCTGCTGACCCTGGATCGCTATCTGGGTACCCATTTCTTCACGAATGATATGGGTGGCAACATGATGATGTACATCAACCTGATTTGGGCCTGGGGTCACCCGGAAGTGTACATCCTGGTTCTGCCGGTGTTCGGTGTGTTCTCCGAAATCGCGGCAACCTTCTCGCGTAAACGTCTGTTTGGTTACACCTCTCTGGTGTGGGCAACCGTGTGTATTACCGTCCTGTCGTTCATCGTCTGGCTGCACCACTTCTTCACCATGGGTGCGGGCGCCAACGTAAACGCCTTCTTCGGTATTACCACTATGATTATCGCGATCCCGACCGGGGTTAAGATCTTCAACTGGCTGTTCACCATGTACCAGGGCCGTATCCAGTTCCACTCAGCGATGCTGTGGACCATCGGCTTCATCGTGACCTTCTCCGTAGGTGGGATGACCGGCGTGCTGCTGGCGGTTCCGGGCGCTGACTTTGTCCTGCACAACAGTCTGTTCCTGATTGCGCACTTCCATAACGTTATCATCGGCGGCGTCGTCTTCGGCTGCTTCGCAGGTGTGACCTACTGGTGGCCAAAAGCGTTCGGTTTCACCCTGAACGAAAAATGGGGCAAACGCGCCTTCTGGTTCTGGATCATCGGCTTCTTCGTGGCGTTTATGCCGCTGTACGTGCTGGGCTTCATGGGGATGACCCGTCGTCTGAGCCAGCAGATCGATCCGCAGTTCCATCCGATGCTGATGATTGCAGCGGGCGGCGCCGCGCTGATTGCCTGCGGTATCCTGTGCCAGCTGATTCAGTACTACGTGTCTATCCGTGACCGTAACCTGAACCGCGACCTGACCGGTGACCCGTGGGGTGGCCGTACGCTGGAGTGGTCTACCTCTTCTCCACCTCCGTTCTATAACTTTGCCGTAGTGCCGCACATTCATGAGCGTGACGCATTCTGGGAAATGAAAGAAAAAGGTGAAGCGTACAAGCAACCTGAACATTACGAAGAGATCCATATGCCGAAAAACAGCGGTGCGGGCATCGTGATTGCCGCCTTCGCAACGGTATTTGGTTTCGCAATGATCTGGCACATCTGGTGGATGGCGATTGTTGGCTTCGCTGGCATCGTAATCAGCTGGATTGTGAAGAGCTTTGACGAGGACGTGGACTACTACGTACCAGTCCGTGAAGTTGAAAAGCTGGAAAACCAGCATTTTGACGAGATTTCTAAAGCGGGGCTGAAAAATGGCAACTGATACTCTGGCGCACTCGACTGCCCACGCGCATGAACATGCGCACCATGATACAGGACCGACGAAAGTCTTCGGTTTCTGGATCTACCTGATGAGCGACTGCATCCTGTTCTGCTGTCTGTTCGCAACCTATGCCGTTCTGGTGAACGGCACAGCGGGCGGCCCGACCGGTAAGGACATCTTTGAGCTGCCGTTCGTTCTGGTTGAAACCGCACTGCTGTTATTCAGCTCCATCACCTACGGCATGGCGGCTATCGCCATGTACAAAAACAACAAAAGCCAGGTTGTTTCCTGGCTGGCGTTGACCTGGTTGTTTGGTGCTGGCTTTATCGGGATGGAAATCTATGAATTCCATCACCTGATTGCGGAAGGCTTTGGTCCGGATCGCAGTGGCTTCCTGTCAGCGTTCTTCGCGCTGGTCGGCACCCACGGTCTGCACGTGACCTCGGGTCTGATCTGGATGGCAGTGCTGATGTTCCAGATCTCCCGTCGCGGCCTGACCAGTACTAACCGTACCCGTATCATGTGCCTGAGCCTGTTCTGGCACTTCCTGGACGTGGTATGGATCTGTGTGTTCTCTGTTGTCTATCTGATGGGGGCGATGTAATGAGTCATTCTAACGATCATGGCGCTTCCCACGGCAGCGTAAAAACCTACATGACAGGTTTCATCCTGTCGATCATCCTGACGTTGATCCCGTTCTGGATGGTGATGAACGGTTCTGCATCTAAGCCGGTTATCCTGGGCGCAATCCTGGTGACCGCGGTGATTCAGATTCTGGTGCATCTGGTTTGCTTCCTGCACATGAACACCAAGTCCGATGAAGGCTGGAACATGACGGCCTTTATCTTTACCGTGATTATCATCGCTATCCTGGTAGTCGGTTCCATCTGGATTATGTGGAACCTTAACTACAACATGATGGTTCACTAAGAGCGGCGAGTATGTTTAAGCAATACCTGCAAGTCACGAAACCAGGCATCATCTTTGGCAACCTGATCTCCGTAATCGGAGGGTTCCTGCTGGCCTCTAAAGGCAGCATTGATTACACCCTCTTTATTTACACGCTGGTCGGTGTGTCACTGGTGGTTGCGTCCGGTTGTGTATTTAACAACTACATCGACATGGATATCGACAAGAAGATGGAAAGGACCAAAAATCGGGTGCTGGTTAAAGGCCTGATTGCTCCTTCCGTCTCGCTGGTGTACGCCACCTTGCTGGGTATTGCTGGCTTTATGCTGCTGTGGTTTGGTGCTAACCCGCTGGCCTGCTGGCTGGGGGTGATGGGGTTCGTGGTGTATGTAGGCGTCTACAGCCTGTATATGAAACGCCACTCCGTCTACGGCACGCTGATTGGTTCTCTCTCCGGCGCTGCGCCGCCGGTGATTGGCTACTGCGCCGTCACGAACGAGTTCGACAGCGGTGCGCTGATCCTGCTGGCTATCTTTAGCCTGTGGCAGATGCCGCACTCCTACGCCATCGCGATTTTCCGCTTTAAGGATTATCAGGCAGCGAACATTCCGGTTCTGCCGGTCGTGAAAGGCATCTCAGTTGCCAAAAACCACATCACGCTGTACATCATCGCTTTTGCCGTGGCAACGCTGATGCTCTCTCTGGGCGGTTACGCCGGATATAAATATCTGGTGGTGGCCGCTGCGGTGAGCGTCTGGTGGCTCGGCATGGCTCTGCGCGGTTACAAAGTGGAAGATGACAAGGTCTGGGCACGCAAGCTGTTTGTGTTCTCGATTGTCGCCATCACCTCCCTGTCCGTGATGATGTCCGTAGACTTCATGGTGCCAGATTCACAAAGCCTGCTGACGTACGTCTGGTAAGAAGACTGAAGTGAAAACGCCGGGTTTAACCCGGCGTTTTTTATTGGTACGGCGTAACCCCTTTCTTTAACAGTATATTGCCGTATTTCGCTGTCTCGCCTGTCACCACAATGGCGTACGCTTTCTGTGCCCGCGCATAAAACGCATAACGGTCAATACGCATAATCCCCTCCCCTTCCGCCTCACCAAAGAGTGCGTTGCGATAGCGTGCTTCTACCTGTATATCGAGCGTATCCCCGTCGACAGGGGCCATCATCACCAGCGGTGGCGCATAGCTATCGAGTTCAAACAGCGGTATCACCGCGGCCAGCAAATCGCTGATGAGCAGTCCATCTGCGCGGATCGTCTTTGGCCCCAGGCTGTGCGCGGGAAAGTGAGCGTCTGCAAAAATAATCTCGTCACCATGGCCCATCTCTGCCAGCGTTTTCAGCAGCTCGGGTGAAATCAGTGGGGATATCGTTTTAAGCACGGCTTTGTTCCTCAGGATAGAAATAACGGTAACGATAGTGGACCCGATCGCGAGCAGCCTCAGCGCTGGCCGTTTCTCCGACGCCCCACCATCCGTACAAAGACGCCCCCAGCACGGTCGTATCTGCATCTTCAAGAACCTTCACCGGGATCCCAAGCGCATTGGACTTGAGCTGATTCCACAGCATATTGCGGCTACCTCCCCCCACCAGCAGGAGTTCACGCGCCTTAAATTGCGCGATCGCCTCCAGCGCCTGGAGTTTTTCTTGCAGATGCACCGTAAGTCCTTCCAGGGCTGCGCGGTAAAAATGGGCTGGCGTGGTGGTGAGCGTAACGCCCTGCCAGCCAGCGAGCGGAGAATCGAGCAACTGGGTATTCATCGTGACGCCATCCGCCCCGTACGGAATTGCCGCCGCCTGAGCCAGAATAGTGTCCCAGTTGACATCAGGCGACCAGAACAGCGCGCGGATCCACTCCAGTACGCCAGACGCCAGATATTGCATTCCCGGATTATAGAGCCCTGTCCGGCTATCCAGTTCGCAGGTCGCGCCCGGGTATTGCCCCAGTAAAGCGGTATCAACCTGCGATGTGCGCGCCATTAAAATCTCCCAGGTTCCCGAAGAGAGAACCGGCTCATTAATTCCCGCACCGGCGCCAAAAAGGGCAAACTGCGTATCGTGCCCGGCGGAGATCACCGGCACACCGCAAGGCAATCCGAGTCTGGATGCAGCGTCGGGCTGCAGTTCACCCATCATCTCTCCGGGGGAAACCAGCGGCGGGAAAAGGGAATGAGGCACGCCGATCTTGCTTAAGATCGTTTCGCTGAAGCACCGCTGATGCAGATCGAACATCTGACTGGTACCGGCCATCGTGAGATCGGTCGTCATTTTTCCGGTCAGGCGATGGTTGATTAGCGAGGAGATAAAAAGCCAGGCGTGAGCACGCTGTAACAGATCGGGATGGTTGTCCTGAAGCCAGCCTAGCTTATACAACGTGTTGAAACTAAACTGCCCAACGCCGGTGATCTGCTGTAGTTCAGCCGGGGAGCACAAACGGGCAACCGCTTCCATCACCGGCACGGTCCGTGGACATTTCCAGCTGATGATCGGGTAAAGCAGTTCTCCGCGCTCATCTACCAGCGCGCCATCCACGCCAAAGGTCGTCACACTCATTCCGCACAGTTGATGCTTGCTCAGCACTGCGCTGATTTTCTGACAACAGACGGCAAAACGTTGCATGATGGCGTCGAGCGACCACTGGTGCCAGGCCGGATTTTCAGCGGCACTTTCGCTTTCGTTCGCCACCGAGGCTCGCGCCACAATATTCCCTTCAGGATCCAGCGCAATGGCGCGCACGTTCGTCGCGCCACAATCGAGAACCAGAAAACATTTTTTCATTGCGGTCCCCACAGGCTGCCAGTCCGCCGGAGCAGGCTGGCAAACCGGCTTATTGTTTGTATAACGGTCCGTAATTTTCACAGGCGCGGTAATCCTGCCCTTCCGGATCCATACCGTGAGCGCCCCAGGCCGTCGGCCGATAAATCAGCGCCTCCGGTACGTTATGCATGCACACGGGAATGCGCAGCATGGACGCCATAGTGATGAAATCAGCACCGACGTGCCCGACGGTTAGCACCCCGTGGTTAGCCCCCCAGTTCGCCATCACTGAATAGACGTCGCTGAACGGGCCTTTACCGGTCAGACGTGGGGCAAACCAGGTGGTGGGCCAGGTTGAATCGGTGCGCTTATTCAGAATGTCATGTACTTGTTCCGGCAGCTCAACACTCCAGCCTTCCGCTATCTGTAATACCGGGCCCACCCCCTTGATGAGGTTTACGCGGGTCATGGTAAATGGCACGCCACCTCGGGTGAGGAAGTTTGATGAGAAACCGCCCCCGCGAAAGTATTCATGCACCGCCGGACACCAGTGGGTTGCGGCCAGGCACGCGTTGGCTTCCTGCTCAGTAATGTCCCAGTGTGGTTTCAGGGTCGGTTTCCCCTCGGCGTCTTTCTGCTCCGCTGTACCGTCCAGTGCCGCCGAGCCGGAGTTGATCAGATGAATAATGCCCTGCTCAGCCCGTCCAGTGAGTTTCTGGCCGGTAACACGCTCAACCGACTCTGGCGACCAGTAGGTGCGCACGTCGGCAAAGATTTGCGCTGTACCGGTCATCAGATGTCCAAACAGCATTGCTACCCCGTTCAGGCTGTCATTTTCCGTCGCCACCACCAACGGCTGGCGAATACCGTTCCAGTCAAAGGAGCTGTTCAGCAGCGCCTCTGCGGTATCGCCATTTGGATACTGATCCGTCCAGTGGCGCTGTCCCTGGAACCCGGACGCGATGGCGTTATAGCCCAGAGATTCCTCCACGCGGCCCATCGCAGCGAGTTTTGGGTTACCCTGCATCATGTCGCGGATGCACATCGCCATCAGCAGACTCTCCCGCAGGATCGCGGCATTCTCCTGTTCATTGCGACGATACTGCTCCGCGTTTTTATCCTCGCCGAAACGGAAATGTGCTTGCGCCCAGTCCAGGGCCAGCTCAAGTTCTTGCTCGTCGTAAATCTTATGATCGATGCGGCGACGCAGTTCGGTCATATCCACCACCTGCACCTTCATCCCCAGCCAGGATTCAAAGAAGTTGTGATCGACAATCGAGCCCGCAATCCCCATCGAGACGCCGCCCACCGACAAATAACTTTTCCCCTTCATGCTGGCGACCGCCAGGCCCGCACGGGCGAAGCGCAACAATTTTTCCTCAACGTCTGCCGGGATGGTCTCGTCGCCCGCATCCTGTACATCGTGGCCATATATGGAAAACGCCGGGATCCCTTTCTGGTTATGCGCCGCCAGTGCCGCCGCGAGGTATACTGCCCCCGGACGCTCGGTGCCGTTAAAGCCCCAGATCGCTTTCGGACGCAGAGGATCCATATCAATGGTTTCACTCCCGTAACACCAGCAGGGGGTGACGGTGATCGTCAGACCAACGTGGCACGTGCTGAACTTCTCTTCGCAAGCGGCGGACTCCGCCATTCCGGCAATGCAGCTATCGGCAATCACGCACTCAACGGGCGTACCGCAGGGGTGGCGTAATTTTTCACTAAGTAGCGCCGCCGTGGCTTTCGCCATGTTCATGGTCTGCTCTTCCAGAGACTCGCGTACGCCCATTCGGCGGCCATCAATAACAGGTCGAATGCCAATACGGGGTAACGCTTTTATCGTTTTCATAGCCCTTCCTCACGTTGGTTAACCTATCCGTCTCAGGGGCATAGCCGTGAAAAAGCGCCCAGGCAGCGCCGTGAACGGAAAGTGGTGAAATTTGCTAACTCGAATTAGCTTAGGGTTCACACTAAAAATGAGACAAGATAAATGTGCAGGATCTGTGAGCAGTTTCACGATGAGAGGTCAAAATTCGATCAGTGTCAGGTATTACGATTCAGCAAAAACTAAACATATCGTTTAAATTCAATTAAATAACAAAATACCTTTGCACGACGTCACAATTTGAATACAAATGATTTGGCTAAATTATAACCCTAAAATAGCTTTTAAGGACGAAAGCTAAGTCGAGTTAGCTTATTAACTAAATCACTGTGGCTTGTGATTCATTGCCTTTCCAACACAGGAATTTTGCAATGTCAGAGACTCTTATTCAGATGACGTGCATTACCAAACGCTTTCCCGGCGTGCTGGCGCTGAATCAGGTTGATTTCGATTTACGCTGCGGCGAAGTTCATGCCCTCTTAGGTGAAAACGGTGCCGGCAAATCGACGCTGATGAAAATTTTATCCGGTGTTTACCAACCTGATGCCGGTGAAATTCGCTTTGAAGGGCAATCCGTATCATTCAGCGATCCGCTAAGTGCTCAGCATGCAGGTATTACGATTATCCATCAGGAATTTAATCTCTTCCCCGATTTAACCGTGGAAGAGAATATCTTTATTGGCCGTGAATTCTGCAAAAATAGTCGCTGGCAGTTAGATAAACGCGCCCAGCGCCAGGCGGTTGAGAAAATACTGCACACGCTGAATTTAAAAATCGCCCCGGACGCCCGCGTCAGTGAATTAACCGTAGCCCAGCAGCAGATGGTGGAAATTGCCAAAGCGATTTCGGTCAATGCCAAAGTGCTAATCATGGATGAACCCACCGCCGCGCTGACCGAAAGTGAAATCGAGAGTTTGTTTGACGTCACGCGGATGCTCAAGGCTCAGGGCACGGGGATTGTCTACATCTCGCACCGTCTGGAAGAGCTGGCGCTGATCGCCGATCGCGCGACCGTCATGCGCGACGGACAATACATCGCCACCGTAGATTATGAAACGGTTCAGATCGGCGAGCTTATCGCCATGATGGTTGGCCGCAATCTCGATAACATCTACCCAAAACGCCCGCCGCATCAGCGCAGAGAAAAAGTGCTGGAGGTGAACGGCCTGACGCGTAATGGTGTACTGCATGACATCAACTTTACCCTCTGGCGCGGTGAGATCCTCGGTCTCGCTGGCTTAATGGGCGCAGGCCGAACTGAACTGGGCCGGGCCCTGTTTGGCGCCGATGCTATCGACGCTGGCACCCTGACGCTGAACGGCACCCCCACACGTATTAAAGACGTGGCTGACGCCATTGAGAAAGGCATCAGCTATTTAACAGAAGACCGCAAAAAAGAGGGACTCGCCCTCGGCCTTTCTGTTGAGATGAACATTATGCTCGGCAATTACCCGGACTACGCTGGCGCCGCAGGTAATGTTGATGAAAAACGCTGCCGGGAGTCCAGCCAGAAACTGGTGGATACGCTGCGAATAAAAACGCCACATCTGGAACAGGCGGCACTGAATTTAAGCGGCGGTAATCAACAGAAGATTATTATTGCCCGCTGGGTCTGCAAAGACACCGATATTTTAATTTTTGATGAGCCAACCCGGGGAATTGACGTTGGCGCCAAGCTGGAAATCTACGAATTAATGAATCGCCTTGTCGCTAAAGGTAAATCGATCATCATGATTTCATCCGAACTGCCGGAAGTATTAGGAATGTGCGACCGCATACTCGTGATGCGCAGCGGCCGCATTGCCGGCGAAATAGCGGCTGAGCACGCCACCCAGGAAAAAATCATGCAATACGCCACGCTGGAGGATTAATCATGTCCGTTACCGTTCCATCGCCGCAAAGCGGAAGTCATACGATGAAAATAAATAAAGCGCTCCTGATGCGTCTGGCGCCTCTTTTTAGCCTGGTATTGCTGGTTCTGTTTTTCAGCTTCAGCTCACCGTTCTTCTTTAATACTGAAAATATCATGACTATCGCCCTGCAAACGGCGGTGATTGGCATCATGGCCATTGGCGTGACCTTTGTGATTATTACCGCCGGGATCGACCTGTCACTCGGATCGGTGGTGGCGTTCTCAGGGGTTGCGGTGGGCATCGCCGCCGGGTTTGGTATGCCGTTGCCGGTCTGTATTCTGGCAGGCGTGCTCGCAGGCGGACTTTGCGGCTATGTGAACGCGTTTCTGGTCACCAAAATGACCATACCACCGTTTATTGCCACCCTCGGCTTAATGATGTCGGTACGCGGCATCAATATGGTGATGACCGATGGCCGCGCGATTTATTTTTCTGACTACCCGCAGTTCAAGCTGCTAGCACAGGGTCGCCTGTTCGACGTTCTGCCTTATCCGGTGTTCTACCTGGTCATCGTGGCACTGATCGCCATGTGGATCCTGAAGAAAACGGTGATGGGCCGCTATATCTACGCTGTCGGCAGCAATGAAACGGCGGCACACCTTTCCGGGATCAAAGTCCAGCGAGTGAAAATTTTCGTTTACGCCTTCTGCGGCCTGTTAACCGGCGTGGCCGGGGTGATCCTCGCCTCTCGTCTCAACTCAGGCCAGCCAACCGTGGGCGTGGGTTATGAGCTGGAAGCCATCGCGGCGGTAGTGATCGGCGGTACCAGTCTGATGGGCGGCGTGGGCACGATTGGCGGCACCATCATAGGCGCGTTCATTATGAGCGTGCTGAAAAACGGCCTCAATCTCATGGGCGTGTCCCAGTTCTGGCAGATGGTGGCGATGGGCGTGGTCGTCGTTGCCGCCGTCTACCTGGACACGTTACGTAAAAGAATGCGTTAGGTTCTCGATACAACAAGCCCTGCCAACCCTACAACGGAGCAAAATAATGAAAACCAGCCATATCCTGAGCGCCCTGTCGCTCGTTGCCATCCTGTCCAGCAGCGCGCTGGCAAAAGATTTAAACCTGCCGGTGGTCAGTAAAGGTTACCAGCACGAATTCTGGCAGACGGTCAAAATGGGAACGGAAGCTGCCGCAAAAGAGTTGGGTGACAAAACCAGCTACGTTGGCCCTGCCGATGAAACGCAAATCGCCGAACAGATCCAGTTAGTCGAAAACACCATGGCACAAAAACCAAACGGCCTGTTGCTGGCCGCACTTGATGCAAACGCCCTTGCCCCGCTGGTCGAAACCGCCAACAGCCGGGGGATCAAAGTGGTGACCTTCGACTCGGGCGTGAACTCGGATATCCCGGCCAGCTTTGTCGCCACCAATAACCGTAAGGCGGGCGCACAGGCTGCGGATGCGCTGGCGGAGCAGGTAGGCCAGAAGGGGAAAGTGGGTATTATCGCTCACGTAGCCGGGACGACGTCCGCCATTGAGCGCTCTGAAGGATTCAGCGAGCGGATGAAAGAGAAGTACCCGAATATTCAGGTACTGCCGGTGCAATACAGCGATGGCGACCCGCAAAAAGCGATGGATAAAACCATTGATATGGTTCAGGCCAACCCGGATATCGCCGGTATTTATGCCACCAACGAAGGCTCAACCCTGGGCGTTGCGAACGCTATCGACAGCCAGAATCTGAAGGGCAAAGTAAAAGTCATCGGTTTTGACAGCACCGAAGCCATCATTAACTTCCTTAAAAACGGTGTGATTCAGGGCTTCGTGGTGCAGGACGCCTATCAGATTGGTTATCAGGGCATAAAAGCGCTGAACGCGGTGATTTCCGGACAGACGGTGGCCAAAGAAATTGATATTCCAGTGAAATATGTCAATGCGCAGAATATCAACACGCCTGAAATTGATAAACTGCTGCATCCGTTTGGTAAAAAATAAGGAAGTTCATGATGAGTGACGGCTATTTCCTCGGGGTAGATGTAGGTTCAGCCAGCGTTCGTGCAGGGCTTTACTCTGCGCAAGGCGAGCGTTTGAGCTTCGCGACCCGTCCGATTTCGCAGTTTCACGCCAGCAATGCGCGCGTGGAACAATCCTCTGTGGAAATCTGGCAGCAGGTTTGTGCGGTGGTGCGGGAAGCCGTCGACTCCTCTGGGATTTCACCTGACGCCATTCGTTCGATTGGCTTCGACGCCACGTGCTCGCTGGTCGCGCTGGATGCTGACGGTAACGGCCTGAGCGTCTCCCCGGACAGTCCGGCATCGCAGGACATCATTATGTGGATGGATCATCGTGCTCACGAAGAAACCGTTCACATCAATGCCACACGCGATCCGGCCCTGTGCTACGTGGGCGGCGAGGTCAGCATCGAGATGGAGTTGCCAAAACTGCTGTGGTTGCAGCGGCATCATCCTGAAACCTGGAATCAGGCCTGGCGCTTTTACGACCTTGCCGATTTTCTGGTCTGGAAAGCGACGGGCCAGGACGTCGCCAGCCTGTGCACCCTCACCTGCAAATGGAACTACCTTGCGCATGAGGCGCAGTTCAGCGAATCGCTGCTCAGAGCGGTGGGGCTGGAAAACTTACTGACAAAAATTCCCGGCACTATTCTGGACGTCGCTGAATGCGTCGGGAAACTTAGCCCGCAGGCAGCGCAAGCTCTGGGTTTGTCCGAAGAAGTGGTTGTGGCAAGCGGCATGATCGATGCCCACGCGGGTGGCGTGGCGCTGACGGGCTCACACCCGGAAGGCACGCTGGCGCTCATCAGCGGAACCTCGAACTGCCATATGCTTGCCAGTCAGACGGAGATCCATACGCCCGGCGTCTGGGGACCTTACTGGAGCGCCATGCTGCCGGGCTACTGGCTGACGGAAGGCGGGCAAAGTGCTGCCGGGGCGCTGGTCGACTGGACGTTGCGCGAGCACGGAGTCAGCGCAGAGCTGTTTGCAAAAGCAGAAGCGGCGCAATGCCATCCGGTGGCATTACTCAACGACTGGGTAGCCGCACTTGAACAGGAAGAAAAATATCCCACCCGCAACCTGCACATTCTGGCCGATCACCACGGCAACCGCTCGCCGCGTTCGCGTCCTGATGCCCGGGGCAGCGTTGTCGGTCTGACATTAGAGACCGGTGAGCGCGCGCTGGCGAGGCTCTATCTGGCCACGCTACAGGCCATTGCCTACGGCACACGACACATTATGGATACTCTGAAACATCATGGGCACACCTTGTCGCGCATTGTCATTTGTGGTGGGGCTACTCATAACCGGCTCTGGCTGCGGGAGTATGCCGATGCCACAGGCTGCGATATTCACCTTTTAGCCGAAGAAGATGCGGTCACTCTCGGCGCGGCCATTTGCGGCGCTGTGGCGAGCGGTGCATGGGCAACGCTTACCGACGCCACCCGGGAAATGGTCAAAGCCGGCGATATCATCACCTGTCGGCCGGAAACCGCGGCCTTCCACCGGCAAAAATATGAGGCGTACCTGATGCTGTGGACCCAGCAACAGGCGCTTAATCTCCTGATGCAGCAGGAAATGTAATGGCAGGATGCGTATGCTTTATCAGCAGTTTTTACGTACGTTAAGGATTGAGGCGTAGCGATGGCCAAAACAGTTGAACAGATAGCGAAGGATCTGAATTTATCCGTCACCACCGTGCGGCTGGTACTGAGCGGGAAAGCCGAACAGTATCGGATCAGTGTGAAAACACAGTCCCGAATTAATGAACTCGTCGAGCGCTTCGGCTATACCCTCAACCATTCGGCGCGCAGTCTGAAGTTAAACAAAACCGAGACGCTGGGGCTCATCGTGCCCAACATCTCAAACGTGTTCTTTGCAACGCTCGCCGAGAAACTCGAACTGCGCTGTCGCCGTTCGGGTTACCAACTGATGATCAGCTGTACTTACAACGATGTGGATTACGAAAACAAGCTGGTAAAAGCTCTGATGGCGCGCAACGTGGACGGCTTATTTATCGTTCCCTCAACGCTGGAAAATCAGCAGCATCATTTGCGGCAGATCCAAAAGCCACTGGTGCTCCTCGACCGGGATTTTGGCTTTACTGACAACGCGCTGGTAGAGAGTCATAACGAGGCTGGGGGGGATGAACTGGCCCGCAATATGCTGGAAGAGTGCAAAACGCCGCTCTGGTTCCTTGTGGGCGATACCGCACTGCCCAGCATTACGGACCGTCTGAACGGCTATTTGCAGGCCCTGAAAACAGCCGGTATTCACCATCGCGAGTGGGTCATCGAAGGGCCGGACAATACGCCGGAGGGGGGATATGCCCTGATGGATTCGCTTATCGACAGCCAGGGTGTTCCGCAGGCGTTTATCGCCTCATCGTTACCCGTCCTGGAAGGGGCAATCGAAGCCCTGCGGACGCGTACCGGTACCGTGCCTCAACACATCAATATTGGCACCTTCGATGAGCACCCCATGCTGGGGTTCCTGCCTAACAGCGTCTGGTCCATGCAGCAGGATGAAGATACCTGGGCGGAAAAAGCGTTTGAACTGATGCAGCGAGCCATCGACGGCGAAGCGGTCAACGAGACGGCGAAAGTCGATATGAAGCTGGTCAAACGTTCCCGCCAGTAAAAATAAAACTGTACCCGGAGAAAAAAAATGGAACGAGCCCGATTAGCCAGAGACATTATCGACACCTGCCTTGAGATGACCCGCATGGGATTAAATCAGGGCACCGCCGGGAATATCAGCGTTCGCTATCGCGACGGTATGCTGATTACGCCGACCGGAATTCCCTACGAGCATCTGACCGAAGAGAGTATCGTCTATGTCGATGCACAGGGGCGACACGAAGAGGATAAACTGCCCTCCAGCGAATGGCGTTTTCATCAGGTTGTGTATCAGACCCGCCCGGATGCTAACGCCGTCGTCCATAACCATGCGGTTAACTGTACCGCCGTCTCGATACTCAACCGCCCCATTCCTGCTATTCACTATATGATTGCCGCCGCCGGGGGAAACTCCATTCCCTGCGCGCCTTACGCGACCTTCGGGACGCGCGCGCTGTCAGAGCATGTCGCGGTCGCGTTACGCGATCGCAAAGCGACGCTATTACAGCACCACGGCCTGATCACCTGCGAAGAAAATCTTGAGAAGGCACTGTGGCTGGCGCAGGAGGTAGAGGTGCTGGCAAAACTCTACCTGGCCACGCTGGCGATCGTGGATCCCGTTCCGGTACTCAGTGACGATGAAATTGCCATTGTTCTTGAGAAATTTAAAAGCTACGGGTTGCGCGTCGAGGCGTAATTTTTTATCCGGGGGTGCTTTTATCACACCCTCGTAATATCTCTTAAACAAACACCTATTTACCGCACTTATCACCCCGCCTAAACTATGGCCTGCTTTTTGGTAGAGGTGGTAATGAACGATTATAAAATGACGCCAGGTGAACTGCGTGCGACCTGGGGTTTAGGGACTGTTTTCTCGCTGCGGATGCTTGGCATGTTTATGGTCCTGCCCGTTCTGACCACATATGGCATGGCGTTACAGGGTGCCAGCGAAGCGCTGATTGGTCTGGCGATCGGTATCTACGGCCTGGCACAGGCGATATTCCAGATCCCCTTTGGCCTGCTCTCCGACCGCGTGGGTCGCAAACCGCTGATTGTCGGCGGGCTGCTGGTGTTTGTACTTGGCAGCATCATCGCTGCCCTCTCCCACTCCATCTGGGGAATTATTCTTGGCCGCGCCCTGCAAGGTTCCGGGGCGATTGCCGCCGCCGTGATGGCGCTGCTGTCAGACTTAACCCGCGAGCAAAACCGCACCAAAGCCATGGCGTTTATTGGCGTCAGCTTCGGCGTCACGTTTGCCATTGCCATGGTGCTGGGGCCGATTATTACCCATTCACTCGGCCTGCACGCCCTGTTCTGGATGATAGCCGTGCTGGCAACCATCGGGATCGCACTCACGCTGTGGGTTGTGCCGGACAGTAAAAACCATGTCCTGAACCGTGAATCCGGGATGGTCAAAGGCTGCTTCAGCAAAGTCATCGTCGAGCCGCGCCTGCTTAAGCTGAACTTCGGCATTATGTGCCTGCACATTCTGCTGATGTCCACCTTTGTCGCCCTGCCCGGTCAACTTGCCGCAGCAGGTTTCCCGGCGGCAGAGCACTGGAAAATTTATCTGGTCACAATGCTGATCTCGTTTGTCTCCGTTGTGCCCTTCATTATTTACGCCGAAGTGAAGCGCAAAATGAAACGCGTCTTCGTGGGCTGCGTGGCGTTACTGTTGATTGCCGAGATTGTGCTGTGGGGCGCCGGCCCACATTTCTGGGAGCTGATCGCAGGCGTACAGCTGTTCTTCCTGGCGTTTAATCTGATGGAAGCCCTGCTGCCGTCGCTTATCAGCAAAGAGTCTCCGGCAGGATACAAAGGCACCGCGATGGGCATTTACTCCACCAGCCAGTTTCTCGGCGTGGCGATCGGCGGGTCCCTCGGCGGCTGGGTGGACGGTCTTTTTGATTCTCAGACCGTGTTCCTCGCCGGTGCGCTGCTGGCGATGCTCTGGCTGTTTGTTGCCAGCACCATGAAAGAGCCGCGCTATGTGAGTAGCCTGCGGGTAGAAATTCCCGATGACGTGGCAATCGGTGACGCGTTACAACAGCGTCTGGAAGCGACAGAGGGCGTGAGCGAAGTGCTGATTGTCCCGGAAGAGCGCAGTGCGTATGTCAAAATTGACAGCAAAGTGACTAACCGCTTTGAGGTAGAGCAGGCGCTGAAGGCCTGAAAAAATGCCCGGTTTAGCCGGGCATAATTGTCTTAATCGCGGAAGTTTTTAAACTGGAATGGCTGACCGAGATCGCCGCCACGCACCAGCGCCATCACGGATTGCAGGTCATCACGGGATTTTCCGGTCACGCGGATCTCTTCCCCCTGGATCTGCGCCTGCACTTTCAGCTTACTGTCTTTGATAAGCTTAACGATTTTTTTCTGTACCGCGCTTTCAATCCCCTGCTTCAGCTTCGCTTCTACAAACCAGGTTTTGCCGCTGTGAACAAAATCTTCCGGTACATCAAGTGAGGTCCCTTCAATGCCGCGCTTGAGCAGCTTGGCGCGCAGGATATCCAGCAGTTGGTTGACCTGGAAATCAGACTCACTCAGGACTTTGATTGTCTTGTTCGCGTCGTTCAGTTCAATGGTCGCCTCAACGCCACGAAAATCGAAACGTGACTCCACTTCACGAATAGCATTATCTACGCCGTTACGCGCTTCCTGCAGATCAACTTCAGAAACAATATCGAAAGATGGCATCTTTTCTTCTCCCTTCATTTTTGTTGCGTTGCATAATACCTGCAACGAGGCATAACGAGAAGCTTAGCTGATGGCGCTATACTTAGCGTCTTAGCACCTGGCGCAGTTGCAGGTGAGGAGGAACAATGAAAGTAACAGTGCTTGGATGCGGCGCCCTTGGTCAACTCTGGCTTAGCGCGCTATGCAAACAGGGACACGACGTTCAGGGCTGGCTGCGAATTCCCCAACCCTATTGCAGTGTGAATGTGATGGGTACAGACGGTTCAATTTTTAACGAGTCTTTGACGGCAAACGATCCGGAATTTCTCGCGAGCAGCGATCTGCTGCTGGTCACGCTGAAGGCCTGGCAGGTCTCCGATGCGGTGAAAAGCCTGGCCGCCCAATTACCTGAAAGCACGCCAGTCCTGCTTATTCACAACGGTATGGGTACCATTGAAGAGCTAAAGTCTGTCCGGCAACCGCTGCTGATGGGAACAACCACCCACGCGGCACGCCGCGACGGTAACGTCATTATTCATGTTGCCAGTGGCATCACCCATATCGGCCCGGCGCGTGAACAGCCCGGCGATTACAGCTATCTTGCGGATACCCTGCAAAGCACGCTGCCTGACGTCGCCTGGCACAATAACATTCGCGCAGAACTGTGGCGCAAACTGGCGGTCAACTGCGCGATCAATCCGCTGACTGCCCTGCTGGATTGCCCTAACGGTGATCTGCGCCAGCATCCCGATCGGTTAGCGCTGATTTGCCGAGAAGTTGCCGCCGTCATTGAACGCGAAGGCTACCACACCTCAGAGTCTGATTTACGTTATTATGTCGACCAGGTCATTGAGAGTACGGCAGAAAATATCTCCTCAATGCTGCAGGATATCCGGGCTATGCGGCATACCGAAATTGATTACATTACCGGTTATCTGTTAAAACGCGCCCGGGCACACGGCATTACCGTTGCGGAAAACAGCCGTCTGTTTGAGTTAGTAAAACGAAAGGAGAGTGAGTATGAGCGCATCGGCACTGGTATGCCTCGCCCCTGGTAGCGAAGAGACAGAAGCGGTCACCACCATTGATTTGATGGTACGTGGTGGTATTAAGGTTACCACCGCCAGCGTCGCCAGCGACGGAAGTCTGGCGATTACCTGCTCGCGTGGAGTCAAGATCCTGGCAGATGCACCGCTTGTACAGGTGGCGGACGGTGATTACGACATTATCGTGCTGCCGGGCGGTCTGAAGGGCGCGGAGTGTTTCCGCGACAGCCCGCTGCTGGTTGAAACCGTTCGTCAGTTTCATCTTTCCGGGCGTATCGTCGCGGCAATCTGTGCGGCCGCAGGTACGGTACTGGTTCCGCACGACATTTTCCCCATCGGCAATATGACCGGCTTCCCAGGCCTGAAGGATACGATTCCGGAAGACCAGTGGGTGGATAAACGCGTGGTCTGGGATCCGCGCGTTAACCTGCTCACCAGCCAGGGGCCGGGTACCGCCATTGATTTTGGCCTGAAGATTATTGACCTGCTGGTCGGGCGCGAAAAAGCGTACGAAGTGGCGTCATCGCTGGTGATGGCGGCAGGGATTTATAACTACTACGAGTAAAAAAAGCCGGGTGGCGGCTACGCCTTACCCGGCCTACAAGTGTACGGTACCGTAGGCCCGGTAAGCGAAGGGTATGAACCGGAAACATGGGTAACACTTTAGACCGGATACATGGGTAACAGTTATAACTGGCATAGAAGAGGAGACTCGCTATGCCCTGGACTGAGACCCGACCTATGCAACGCCTTGATTTTATCCGTGCCTGCCATGCAGGTACGGATTCTTTTTCTGCCCTCTGCCGTCTCTTCGGCATCAGTCGAAAAACCGGTTACAAATGGCTTCAGCGTTTTGACCCCTCTGACCTGTCATCTCTCTCTGACCGGTCGCGTGCTCCGCACTCCCACTCCCGGACAGTTCCTGATGATATCGCCGGGCAGCTTACGGCCCTGAGGCAAAAACACCCTGACTGGGGCCCCAAAAAACTGCGGATGTGGCTGCTCAATCATCACGTCGATTTTACCGTCCCCGCTGCCAGTACTATCGGCGATATCCTCAAGCGTGAAGGCCTGGTTCCGGATAAAAAGCGAAAACGCAGAACCCCGGGCAATCGCCAGCCCCTGACCATCATCAGTGAGAACAATCAGGTCTGGAGCGCTGATTTTAAAGGCAAGTTCAGGCTGCTGAGCCGGAAATACTGTCATCCCTTCACCCTCACCGACAATCACAGCCGGTATCTTCTGAGCTGCCGGGGAGCAGACCGGGAGAGCGAGCCCTTCGTCAGGCAGTGCCTGACGGATGCGTTCCTGGAGTACGGTCTGCCGGAAGTCCTGAGAACGGATAATGGTCAGCCTTTCGCAGGAACAGGTATCGCCGGGTTAAGTCGCCTTGCAGTCTGGCTGATAAAGCTGGGCATCAGACCGGAACGCATCAGAAAGGGGCATCCGGAAGAAAACGGCCGTCATGAGCGAATGCATCGTTCGCTGAAAAGTGCAGTAAAACAGGGCAACATATTTATGACGATGGAAGAACAACAGCGGTGGTTCAGTGGCTACCGGGAAGAGTTTAACTACGAAAGGCCGCATGAAGCCCTGGCGGGTGCAACGCCCGGAACGGTATGGCACCCCTCAGGCCGGCACTGGGATGGCAGGGTTCCTGAATATGCTTATCCGGAAGGAGGTACGGTCTACAGGGTGAAATCAAGGGGGACACTCTATATGGGGAAAAAGGGGACGGTGTTCCTGAGTGAAGCGCTGACTGATGAGTACATCATGCTGGAAGAACAAGATGATGGCCTGGAGGCCATCATCTTTAATGGAATAACGCTTGCGTACTACGACCGAAAAACCCAGAGTGTGCTCCGGATAGACTGAAAAGTGTTACCTATGTTCCCGGTCTGATCTGTTACCTATGTATCCGGTCATACAGAAGCGCCGCCGGGCAATAGGCTACGGGCGATACACCTTCACGTTCGCGAAGCCCTGCTCGCGCAGGTACAGCGCCTGTAAACGGCTCATGACCCCACGTTCGCACCACAGCAGATACGTTTTGCTCTGGTCGAGATCGCCAAACTGGGTGCTCAGTTTGTAGAACGGCAGCGAAACCACCTCCACGCCTTCCACCTGCAACGGCTTGTCATCCTGCTCATCAACAGAACGAATATCCAGAATCGTATCGTTAGCACCGAAGCCGCTGACCGTCTCCACCTCAACCACGTCCTGCTCGGTCTGCTGGGCGATCTCACGGATATCGATGTTGGACGCTTCCGCCACCACTTTTTCCAGGATGCTGAAATCGAAGTTCTCTTCTTCCGCTTCGATCTTCGCCTTCACCGCTTTAATGGTTGGACTTTTTGAGATCACGCCGCAATATTCCGGCATGGTGCGGGCAAAATCTTCAGTACCGATTTTACGCGCCAGATCGATGATGTGCTCTTTATCGTGAGAGATCAGCGGACGCAGGATCAGCGTATCAGACACGTTGTCGATAAGGCGCAGGTTGGTCAGCGTCTGGCTGGAGACCTGCCCCAGTGCTTCACCGGTGACCAGCGCTTGCACGCCGTAGCGCTCAGCCACTTTGGACGCCGCACGCACCATCATACGTTTCAGGACCACGCCCATCTGGCCGTCATCCACTTTCTCAAGAATTTCGCCAACCACTGGCTCAAAGTTGATCGCCACGAAACGCACGCGGTGAGAGCTGCCGAAACGGTTCCACAGGTAATGCGCCACCTGACGTACGCCGATTTCGTGCGCCGCGCCGCCCAGATTAAAGAAGCAGTAGTGCACGCGGCAGCCGCGACGCATCAGCATATAGCTGGAAACGCCGGAGTCGAACCCGCCGGAGATCAGCGACAGCACATCTTCTTGCGTGCCGATCGGGAAGCCGCCAATACCTTCATAACGGCCCTTAACCAGCAGCAGGCGATCGTTTTCGATCTCAAGATTAACGGTAACGTCCGGATTAGTCAGGCGCACGCGCGCCGTCTCAACGTGCTGGTTCAGACCGCCGCCGACATAGCGCTCAACGTCAATGGAGCTAAACTCATGCTTACCACGGCGCTTCACGCGTACGCAGAACGTTTTCCCTTCGATCTGATCGCGGTACTGTACCAGCGCCTTTTCGAAGATATCGTGCATATCGGTGAAGGGAACGTCTTCCACTTCCAGAATATGGTGAATACCCGGGATACGGGTCAGCGCGTCGCGAATATCAAGACGTTTGTTTTCGTCTTTCGCGCGGACTTCAACGTGGTCCCAGTGACGCACCACGGCGAGCGTTTCGTCGTAGTGTTTTAATACGTTACGAATGTTCCCGGTGAGAATTTTAATAAAGCGCAAACGCACGGATTGGCTTTTGATGGTGATTTCAGGGAACAATTTAATGATAAACTTCATGGCGGCAATGTTTCTTAGGCAAGCTTATAAAGGCTTGTAGTGGAAAATGATACAGCAGCCCACACCCGTGGCTGCATCCAGGCGCGCAAGTATACCACCATCGCGCCACTCGCGTTATTTGATAATTGCCCCGAGTCCGTTACCATGTCAGGGCGAAAAATTTAAGAGTCAATTCACTATGCCGAAGAAAAACGACGCACCGGCCAGTTTCGAAACTGCGCTGAGTGAACTGGAGCAGATCGTTACCCGTCTTGAGAGCGGCGATCTCCCGCTGGAAGACGCGCTCAACGAATTTGAACGCGGCGTGCAGCTCGCGCGCCAGGGGCAGGTAAAACTCCAGCAGGCCGAGCAGCGTGTGCAGATCCTGCTTTCCGACAGCGAAGACGCTAAAACCACGCCATTCACACCGGACGCCGAGTAAATGGATTTCTCCAACGCGCTTCAGGCGCGCGTCATCCGCGCCAACGACGCGCTGCGCCGTTTCATTGAGCCGCAGCCTTTTCAGAACACTCCTCTGGTTGAAGCCATGCACTATGGCGCACTCTTGGGGGGTAAACGCCTGCGTCCGTTCCTGGTGTATGCCACGGGCAACATGTTCGGTATCAGCGATAACACGCTGGACGCCCCGGCAGCCGCCGTGGAGTGTATCCACGCCTATTCGCTGATCCACGATGATTTGCCGGCCATGGACGATGACGATCTGCGTCGCGGTCAGCCGACCTGCCACATTAAGTTCGGCGAAGCGAATGCCATTCTGGCGGGTGATGCGCTGCAAACCCTGGCGTTCTCTATTCTGAGCGATGCGCCGATGGTTGAAGTGAGCGATCGCGATCGTCTGGCAATGGTGTCCGAACTGGCAATGGCCAGCGGCGTCGCCGGGATGTGCGGCGGCCAGGCGCTGGATTTAGAGGCTGAAGGTCGTCAGGTAACTCTGGAACAGCTGGAGCGCATCCACCGTCACAAAACGGGCGCCCTGATTCGGGCAGCCGTTCGTCTGGGCGCACTGAGCGCGGGTGAACGCGGGCGCAAAGCCCTGCCGATTCTGGACAGATACGCAGAAAGTATCGGTCTGGCATTCCAGGTTCAGGATGACATTCTGGATGTGGTGGGCGATACTGCAACATTGGGAAAACGTCAGGGTGCGGATCAGCAGCTTGGCAAAAGTACCTACCCCGCCCTGTTGGGCCTTGAGCATGCCCAACGTAAAGCCCGGGATCTGATAGACGATGCCCGCCGGTCACTGAATGAGCTGGCCGCGCAATCGCTGGATACCTCGGCACTGGAAGCGCTAGCGGACTACATAATCCAGCGTAATAAATAAACTATATATCTCGATGAGCCTTTGATGAGTTTTGATATTGCCAAATACCCGACACTGGCGTTAGTTGACTCCACTCAGGAGTTACGTCTGTTGCCGAAAGAGAGTCTGCCGAAGCTGTGTGACGAGCTGCGTCGCTACCTGCTCGACAGCGTTAGCCGCTCCAGCGGCCACTTCGCCTCCGGACTTGGCACGGTTGAGCTGACCGTGGCGTTGCATTACGTCTATAACACGCCGTTCGATCAGCTGATCTGGGATGTTGGCCACCAGGCCTATCCGCACAAAATTCTGACCGGACGTCGCGATAAGATTGGCACCATTCGCCAGAAAGGCGGCCTGCATCCGTTCCCGTGGCGCGGCGAGAGCGAGTTTGACGTGTTAAGCGTCGGCCACTCTTCCACCTCCATTTCCGCAGGCATCGGGATTGCCGTTGCCGCCGAAAAAGAGAATAAGCAACGCCGTACCGTCTGCGTGATTGGTGACGGGGCGATCACCGCCGGGATGGCTTTTGAGGCCATGAACCACGCGGGCGATATCAAACCGGACATGCTGGTGATCCTCAACGATAACGAAATGTCGATCTCCGAGAACGTCGGCGCGCTGAATAACCATCTGGCGCAGCTGCTGTCCGGTAAGCTTTACTCCTCACTGCGCGAAGGCGGGAAAAAAGTCTTCTCCGGCGTACCGCCGATCAAAGAGCTGCTTAAGCGTACCGAAGAACATATCAAAGGCATGGTCGTGCCGGGTACGCTGTTTGAAGAGCTGGGCTTTAACTATATTGGCCCGGTGGACGGCCACGATGTGTTAGGTCTGGTGACGACGCTTAAAAACATGCGCGACCTGAAAGGCCCGCAGTTCCTGCATATCATGACCAAAAAAGGGCGTGGTTACGAACCGGCGGAAAAAGATCCGATCACCTTCCACGCGGTGCCCAAGTTCGACCATACCAGCGGTTGTCTGCCGAAAAGCAGCGGCGGGATGCCGAGCTACTCAAAAATCTTTGGCGACTGGCTGTGCGAAACGGCGGCGAAAGACAACACGCTGATGGCGGTGACGCCTGCCATGCGTGAAGGCTCCGGCATGGTCGAGTTTTCCAAAAAATACCCGGACCAGTATTTCGACGTCGCCATTGCCGAGCAGCACGCGGTAACCTTCGCAGCGGGCCTGGCGATTGGCGGCTACAAGCCGGTGGTAGCGATTTACTCTACCTTCCTGCAACGCGCCTACGATCAGGTGATCCATGACGTTGCCATCCAGAAGCTGCCGGTGCTGTTTGCTATCGACCGTGCGGGCATCGTGGGGGCTGACGGCCAGACGCACCAGGGCGCATTTGACCTCTCCTTCCTGCGCTGCATCCCGGACATGGTGATCATGACGCCAAGCGACGAAAACGAGTGTCGTCAGATGCTGTATACCGGTTACCACTATCAGGACGGTCCCTGTGCGGTACGTTATCCACGCGGCAATGCCCTTGGCGTTGAATTACGGCCGCTGGAAAAACTGGACATCGGTAAAGGTCTGGTGAAACGTCGCGGTGAAAAAGTGGCGATCCTGAACTTTGGTACGCTGATGCCGGAAGCGGCAAAAGTCGCTGAAACCCTGAATGCGACGCTCGTCGATATGCGATTTGTGAAGCCGCTCGATGAATCTCTGATTCTGAGCATGGCGGAAAGCCATGAGGTGCTGGTCACGCTGGAAGAGAACGCCATCATGGGTGGCGCGGGTAGCGGTGTGAACGAAGTGCTGATGGCGAACCGTAAAGTCGTTCCGGTGCTTAATCTCGGCCTGCCGGACCACTTCATCCCGCAAGGCACTCAGGACGAGGCGCGCGCCGACATTGGCCTGGACGCCGTCGGTATCGAAGCTAAAATCCGCACCTGGCTGGCCTGATCCCTCCCCTTTTCTGCTCCTGCTATGCTTAAACGTATTGTTTAAACAGCAGGAGCGGAACCATGCAATACACGACATTAGGAAAAACAGACCTCAAGGTGTCCCGGCTTTGCCTGGGCTGCATGACGTTTGGCGAGCCTGACCGGGGAAATCACGCCTGGACGCTGCCGGAAGAGAGCAGCCGCCCTATCATTAAGCGCGCCATTGACGGCGGCATCAACTTCTTCGATACCGCCAACAGCTACTCCGACGGCAGCAGCGAAGAGATTGTGGGCCGCGCCCTGCGAGATTTTGCCCGTCGGGATGAGATTGTGGTCGCCACCAAGGTGTATTACCCGTCAGGCGATCTGGCGGAAGGCCTTTCTCGCGCACAGATCCTGCGCTCCATTGATGACAGCCTCAGACGCCTGAACATGGATTACGTCGACCTGCTGCAAATTCACCGCTGGGATTACAACACGCCGATCGAAGAGACGCTTGAAGCGTTGAACGACGTCGTGAAAGCCGGTAAAGCGCGCTACATCGGCGCATCGTCCATGCATGCCTCACAGTTTGCTCAGGCGCTCGATCTCCAGGCGCAGAACGGCTGGGCGCGCTTTGTCACTATGCAGGATCACTACAACCTGATTTACCGGGAAGAAGAACGCGAGATGCTGCCGCTCTGCTACCAGGAAGGCGTGGCGGTGATTCCGTGGAGCCCGCTGGCGCGCGGAAGGTTAACCCGTCCGTGGGGTGAAACTACCGCCCGGCTGGTATCGGATGAAGTAGGTAAAAATCTGTATGACGATACAGAAGCCAGCGATGCGTTAATTGCCGAACGATTAGCCGGGATCGCCGACGATATCGGTGCAACGCGCGCACAGGTAGCGCTGGCGTGGCTGCTGAGCAAGCGCGGTGTCGCCGCGCCGATTGTGGGCACATCGCGGGAAGAACAGCTGGACGAGTTGTTGAGTGCGGTGGACTTATCGTTGACGCCGGAGCAGATTGCCGAGCTGGAGACGCCGTATCAGCAACATCCGGTGGTAGGGTTTAAATAAACAATTCAGGGAACAAAATCCGTAGGCCGGGTAAGCGCAGCGCCACCCGGCAATACAGAGCGCACAAAATTACGCGAAGTGATCGTACCCTTTCCAGTCAAGCGTAACCGGGGCACCGTCGCGGACAAACAGCAGCCCTTCACTTTCCGGCATCACCTGCCCGATGCAGGTAAATTTCGCCCCCAGATGCGCTAACGCCACATCCAGCGTCCCGCGATTCAGCTCGGGAACGGTAAAGCACAGCTCATAATCTTCCCCACCGGATAGTGCCCAGCGCAGCGCCTGTTCAGGCTCGGCATGGCGACGCAACGGCTCTGACAGTGGGAACAGATCCAGATCGATCCGTGCGCCCACGCCACTGGCCTTCAGGATATGGCCGAGATCGGAGATTAACCCGTCAGAGAGATCGATAGCAGAACTGGCCCGCTCGCGCAGCGCCTGACCGTGCAAAATACGCGGTGTGGGCCGCAGGTGGCGCTTCACCAGGTACGCCGCATCGTCAGCATCTTCAACTGCTAAACGGTTCTGAAGGATCGCCAGCCCGGCCGCGCTATCCCCCGGCGTACCGGTCACGTAGATCCAGTCGCCCGGTTTTGCGCCCGAACGCTTCAGCGCGCGCCCCGCTGGCACATAGCCGTGGATTGCCAGGGTCATCGACAGCGGCCCGGCGGTGGTATCACCGCCAATCAGCTGCATATCGTAATAATTCAGCTGTTCAAACAAGGCATCGCTGAAGGCTTCAAGCCAGGCTTCATCCACCTCCGGCAGGGTCAGAGCCAGCGTCAGCCAGGCCGGGTCGGCGCCCATTGCCGCCAGATCGCTAACGTTTACCGCCAGCGCCTTATACGCCAGGTCGGCAGGATCGATAACGGGCAGGAAGTGACGCCCACATACTAAGGTGTCGGTGCTGATTGCCAGCGTCTGTTTTTCGGGAATATTGAGAAGTGCGCAGTCATCGCCAATGCCGGTTTCAACATCAAGACGAGAGGTTCTGACACGGTCGAAATAACGGGCAATCAGGGAGAATTCGCCGCATGCCATACGTTATGCCTCAGCAAATAAAAGAAAAAACCGGAGCCGCACTGCCAAAAAGGCAATGCAAGACTCCGGTTTGCGGATCACTTTTTGTGGGGACGGATCGCAGGTGCGGCTTTATCCAGCACGCCGTTTACAAACTTGTGGCTGTCTTCAGCGCCGAAGGTTTTTGCCAGTTCGATCGCTTCGTTGATGGCCACTTTGTACGGCACATCATCACGTTTAGACAGCTCAAACAGCGCGATACGCAACACTGCTTTTTCGACCTGGCCCAGCTCTTCGAGCAGACGGGACAGGTATGGCTTCATCAGACCATCGAGATACGCGCTATTAGTCGCCACTCCCGACAGCAGTTCACGGAAGTACAGAACGTCAACGTCTTTCACGTCCTGTTCTGACAGGAACTGGTATTCAACATCAGCGATGTCGTTCTGGGACAACTGCCAGGAGTAAAGTGCCTGGACGGCACATTCACGGGCGCGGCGACGAGCAGCAGGTTTCACGGAATTCCCCTTACAAAAAAATCAGGCCTTGATGGCTTTCAATACATTGATCATTTCAAGCGCGGTCAGTGCAGCTTCTGCACCTTTGTTACCGGCTTTGGTGCCAGCACGTTCGATGGCTTGTTCAATACTTTCGGTAGTCAGTACGCCGAACGCGACAGGAATTTCAGCATCCTGTGCAACGTGCGCCAGACCATTGCTTGCACCGCCCGCAACGTATTCGAAGTGCGCAGTGCCGCCACGAATAACAGTACCCAGTGCAATCACCGCGTCGTATTTACCGGTTTTCGCCAGCGCGCCCGCTGCCAGTGGCAGTTCGTAAGCACCTGGTACCCAAACGACGGTAATGTTGTCATCTTTAACCTGGCCGATACGTTTCAGGGCGTCAACCGCACCTTCCAGCAGGCTGTCGTTGATGAAGTTGTTGAAACGCGCAATGGTGATGGCGACGCGAGCGTCCGGGGTAGCTACAGCAGCTTCAATAATGTTCATACTCTTCCTTTACGGGTTCATTTGGCCCCGCAGGGGGGCGGATTTTATCATAATACTTTGCGCACTGCTTCCCTATTTCAGGAGCAATTACGCTGTCGTTAAATGGAGGCAGACATCCGGGCCTACCGGACGAATCTCGCTGAATGAGAGTTGCGGCGCATCGGCCAGTTTTTCAAGGCCGGGCAGCACAAACAGGCCGCGCGCGTCGTTACCTAACAGTTTAGGCGCAACGTAGACCAGAAGCTCATCCACCAGCCCTGCCTGGAGCAGCGCGCCGGCGAGCGTCGGACCGGCTTCAACCCAGATGCTGTTGACCTGCTGTTTACCCAGCAGCATCATCAGCACCACCAGATCGAGATGCCCGTTGTGTTCCGGCACCATAATGCTGCGCACGCCTTGCGGCCATTCGCGCGTATCTTCTTTGGTGCGGGCAATCCAGGTTTCCCCCGGCTGCTGCACGATGCGGTGCTCCGGCGTCACGCGGTTCTGGCTATCAATAATAATGCGCAGCGGCTGACGCAGGTTCTCCTGCGGATAGAGTGCCTGGGTATCCGCATTCAGCTCATCCCAGCGCACGGTCAGGACCGGATCGTCAGCCAGCACCGTTTCACTGCTGGTGAGAATAGCATGGCTTTGTGCGCGCAGACGTTGCACATCGCGCCTTGCCTGTGGCGAGGTGATCCACTGGCTCTCGCCGTTCGCCATCGCCGTGCGGCCATCCAGTGACGCGCCAAGCTTAAGCTGGATAAACGGGAAACCGGTGCGCATACGCTTCAGGAAGCCTTTGTTGATGGCTTCGGCATCCTGCATCATCAGGCCGTGACTGACGTCGATCCCTTCCTGTTGCAGACGATACAGCCCGCGGCCCGCCACCTGCGGGTTAGGATCCTGCATGGCGGCGACAACGCGCGAGACTCCCGCCGCAATCAGTGCTTCGCAGCACGGAGGCGTGCGCCCGTGATGACTGCATGGCTCCAGCGTCACGTAAGCCGTCGCGCCACGCGCCCTCTCCCCCGCCATGCGCAGGGCATGCACTTCAGCGTGCGGCTCGCCTGCGCGGTAGTGAAAACCTTCACCCACGATCTCGCCATCTTTAACAATGACGCACCCGACATTAGGGTTAGGGTGAGTGGTAAACCGACCGCGCTGCGCCAGCTTCATGGCTCTCGCCATGTACATCTCGTCCTGCATAGGCTTAATCCTGTAAGCGGGCGATCTCTTCGCCAAACTCTTTAATGTCTTCGAAGCTGCGGTAAACGGAGGCGAAGCGAATATAGGCGACTTTATCGAGCTTTTTCAGCTGTTCCATCACCAGGTTACCGATCATTTTGCTCGGCACTTCGCGCTCACCTAGCCCCCGCAGATAAGATTTAATATGATTTAACGCCATTTCGACGTCATCGGAGCTGACGGGCCGTTTTTCCAGCGCCTTGAGCATCCCGCTACGCAGTTTTTCTTCATTGAACGGTTCGCGCACATCGTTACTTTTTACCACGCGCGGCATTACCAGCTCTGCCACCTCGAAGGTGGTAAAACGCTCGTTGCACACCAGACACTGCCGACGACGACGCACGGAAGACCCTTCGCCTACAAGACGTGAGTCGATGACTTTGGTATCCACAGCGGAGCAAAATGGGCAATGCATACGATGTCCCTGTTATCTGGTTAACTGATTTCTATTTTACCCTGAACTGGCCCGACAACAAAGGAAGAGCTTTTTGAGACAAAGGATCTATGCCTGACGCCACTATCCTGTCTACCATTGCAGCAATGTGTGATTTCAAGGAATTAAACGCAATGTCAAGACGTTACCTGAAAATAGTGCTGGTTGGGAGCCTGTTCACGCTCAGCGCCTGCGCACAGCAAAGTGAAGTTCGCGAGATGAAACAAAGCGTGAATACGCTCAATGTGGCGATGGACAAACTTAATAAAGAAACCGTGAAGATCACCCAGCAGAACGCGCTGAATGCCAAATCCAGCAATGGCGTTTATTTATTGCCGGGCGCAAACACGCCCGCGCGTCTGAACAGCCAGATTGGCACGCTAAAGATGTCTCTGGTGAATGTTGCAGCGAATGCCGATGGTACGCGCGCAACATTACGCATTCAGGGTGAATCCAACGATCCGCTTCCCGCCTTCAGCGGCACCGTAGAGTGGGGCCAGATTCAGGGCACCACGGAGAGCTATCAGGAAGTGAACGTGAAGAATCAGCTCTTCACTGCCCCCGCCAGCACGCTGGCACCGAGCGATGTTGATATCCCGCTCCAGCTGAGCGGACTGACGCCAGAACAGTTGGGCTTTATCCGCATTCACGACATTCAACCTGCCGCGCAATAACCCGCCCTTCTAGCGGAGTGAAATGTCACTCCGCTAACATTTACATTTCGTATGGATTGGCAACATAAATGATTGCCGCTACAATCCCGGCCGTTTAAAGTACGCAAACGTGAACGCAATCGATTACGTATGTGAGAGATATGTGAAACAACACATATTTTTGTGAGCAAGGATTCCTATAATAGGCTCCGCAGAAACACGAAATATTTAGAAACGCAATTCGCGCATTTTTCACTCCCGGAAGGGAATTTCAATCAGTGGCATGATTATGAAAAAAACATTACTCGCAGCTGGCGCCGTGCTGGCACTGTCCTCCTCTTTCACTGTTAACGCAGCGGAAAACGACAAACCACAATATCTCTCCGACTGGTGGCACCAGAGCGTTAACGTGGTAGGCAGCTACCACACCCGTTTCGGGCCGCAGATCCGCAACGATACTTACCTCGAGTACGAAGCATTCGCTAAAAAAGACTGGTTTGATTTCTACGGCTACGTCGATCTGCCGGTATTCTTCGGCGGTAACTCCGATGCGAAAGGTATCTGGAACAATGGCTCCCCGCTGTTCATGGAAATCGAACCGCGTTTCTCTATCGACAAACTGACCGGAACCAGCCTGGCGTTTGGTCCGTTCAAAGAGTGGTACTTCGCGAACAACTACATCTATGACATGGGTCGCAACGATTCTCAGGAACAGAGCACCTGGTATATGGGTCTGGGTACTGACATCGAAACCGGCCTGCCAATGAGCCTGTCACTGAACGTGTATGCGAAATACCAGTGGCAGAACTATGGCGCATCAAATGAGAACGAGTGGGATGGCTACCGTTTCAAAGTGAAATACTTTGTGCCAATCACTCAGCTGTGGGGCGGTAACCTGAGCTATATCGGCTTCACCAACTTTGACTGGGGTTCAGACCTGGGCGACGATAACTTCTATGACAACAACGGGAAGCATGCTCGTACCAGTAACTCCATCGCCTCCAGCCACATCCTGGCGCTGAACTACGATCACTGGCACTACTCTGTTGTTGCGCGTTACTGGCACAACGGTGGCCAGTGGAACGACGACGCCAGCCTGAACTTCGGCAACGGCGACTTCAGCGTTCGCTCTACCGGTTGGGGTGGTTACCTGGTCGTGGGTTACAACTTCTAACCTGTGCGGACTTCGCCCGGTGGCGCTGCGCTTGCCGGGCCTACGATCCGAATGTAGGCCGGGTAAGGCGTAGCCGCCACCCGGCTTTTTACTGCTTCACCTTCCGCAAAAAATCTGCCAGAGCTCTGTCCGCACTTTCGCTAAAGCGTCTCTCCGTCTGCACAATATTGAGGCACCGGTCGAGCCGGAAGCAGCGGTATGCATACTGTCAGGAGTAGACAAAAAAAATCCCGGCCAGCAGGCCGGGATTTCGATACCGCATAAGACTCTTACGGCAGAATGGACGGCTGATCCGCCCCTTCTTTCTCGACTTTCTGCTGGATCAGATGCTCGCGCTTCATGCCCAGCTTCAGCGCCAGCGCGGACGCGACGTAGATAGACGAGGCCGTACCGATAGACACACCGATCAGCATGGTCAGCGAGAAGCCTTCCAGCACTGGGCCACCAAACAGGAACAGCATCAGGATCACCATCAGGGTGGTGCCGGAGGTGATCAACGTACGGTGCAGCGTCTGGGTCAACGACACGTTAAAGATTTCGTACGGCGTGCCGCGACGGATCTTACGGAAGTTTTCACGAATACGGTCAGATACCACGATACTGTCGTTCAGTGAGTAACCGATAACGGACATCAGGGATGCCACAATCGTCAGGTCAATCTCAATGTGGAAGAGAGACAGTATGCCCATGGTGATCACCACGTCGTGCGCCAGAGCGATAACCACGCCTGCCGCCAGTCGCCACTCAAAGCGGAAACCGACGTAAATCAGAATCGAGATCAGCGCCACCAGCAGCGCCATCGCACCGGTCTGCGCCAGGTCAGCACCAACGCTCGGGCCGACAAACTCAATACGCTTAACCGTTGCATCCTGGCTGGTCGTTTCGTTAATAACCTGAACGACCTTGCTGCCCAGCTCCTGGCTGCCGTTGGCATCGTGTACCGGCGGCATACGCACCATGATGTCGCGGCTGCTGCCGAAGTTCTGTAGCAGCGGCTCTTCAAAGCCCGCTTTTTGCAGAGACTCACGCATCTGGTCCATATCGACCGGTTTTTCCAGGGTAATTTCGATCACCGTACCACCGGTGAAATCCAGACCCCAGTTAAAGCCTTTCACGCCCATAATGACGATGGACAAGATCAGCAGAAAACCTGAAATGCCGAAGGCCCAGTAGTCCCAGCGCATAAAGTCCCAGACTTTACGGCCGTGGTTCAATTGTTCAACAGTATATTCCTGTGCCACAACGCACTCCTCAGATAGACAGCTTTTTGACGCGCTTGCCGCCGTACAGCAGGTTCACGATGGCACGGGTGCCGACAATAGCGGTAAACATCGACGTTGCGACACCGATACCGGTAGTAATCGCAAAGCCTTTGATCGCGCCAGTACCCACTGCATACAGGATAAGAACCTTAATCAGTGTTGTTACGTTCGCATCGAAGATGGAGCTGAACGCCCCTTTGTAGCCTTCTTCAATCGCCTGCTGTACAGAACGACCGTTGCTCAGCTCTTCTTTGATACGTTCGTTTATCAGTACGTTGGCGTCGACCGCCACCGCAAGGGTTAGAACGATACCCGCGATACCCGGCATGGTTAGCGTCGCCCCCGGCAGCAGGGACATGATACCGATGATCAGCACCAGGTTGGCAATCAGCGCGGAGGTCGCAATCAGGCCGAACTTCTTATAGAAGAAGATCATGAAGATGATGGACACCGCCAGACCGGCCAGACACGCTTCCAGACCCTGCTTGATGTTCTGCATACCCAGGGTTGGACCGATGGTACGCTCTTCAACAATCTGAATTGGCGCAATCAGCGCACCGGCACGCAGCAGCAGAGAGAGCTGACGCGCTTCGTTCGGGTTGCTGATACCGGTAATACGGAAGCTGTTACCCAGACGAGACTGGATGTTGGCGATGTTAATCACCTCTTCCTCTTTCACCAACACGGCACGGCCATTGGCGTCTTTCTTACCGCTGTCTTTGTACTCCACGAACAGGGTCGCCATCGGCTTGCCGATGTTGTCCTTGGTGAAGTTAGACATGATGTTGCCACCTGCGCTGTCCAGCGAGATGTTAACCTGCGGCTGGTTGTACTCATCCTGGCTTGAAGTGGAGTCGGTGATATGGTCACCGGTCAGGATCACGCGTTTGTACAGCACAACCGGCTGGCCTTCGCGGGTCTGTTTCACTTCGGAATCGCCCGGCACACGGCCTGAAGCCGCAGCAGCCTGGTCAACGTTGGCGTTAACCAGACGGAACTCCAGAGTCGCCGTCGCGCCCAGAATCTCTTTCGCCCGGGCGGTATCCTGGATACCTGGCAGTTCGACCACGATACGGTCAGCACCCTGACGCTGTACAAGTGGTTCAGCCACGCCCAGCTGGTTTACACGGTTACGCAGAATGTTAATGTTCTGCTGAACGGCGTACTCACGTGCTTCACTCAGACGCGCGTCGGTCATTACCGCACGCAGCTGGTTGCTGCCCTGAGAGGTGATCACCAGATCGCGGTGACGCTGAGACAGATAGGTCACAGCCTGATCGCGTGCCGCGCTGTCGCGGAACGTGATGCTCATGCCGTAGTTATCTTCTTTACGTACGGTGGTGTACGGAATGCCTTTATCGCGCAGATCGCTGCGCAGGCTGTCGATATTCTGTTCCTGTAGCTTGCCGAGCGCGGTATCCATATCCACTTCCATCAGGAAGTGAACGCCGCCACGCAGGTCAAGACCCAGTTTCATTGGCTCTGCGTTCAGCGCAGCCAGCCAGCGTGGGGTTGCAGGAGCAAGGTTAAGCGCCACGACATACTTATCACCCAGCACGCCCATCAGCGCTTCACGTGCGCGGAGCTGCGTGTCGGTGGTGTCGAAGCGAGCAAGAATTGCGCCCTCTTCCAGTGCCACAGACTTAGCGGTAATTTTTTCTTCTTGTAACGTTTTCTGGACCTGGATCAGCGTTTGCTCACTGGCGGCGACACCGCGCGCGCCAGTGATTTGAACGGCCGGATCCTCACCATACAGGTTGGGAAGCGCGTACAGCAGGCCGACGATAATCACGACGACCAGCATGATGTACTTCCACAAAGGATAACGGTTTAACACGGCAGTTCCCTTTGGGAAAAGTTGGGATTACAGCGCCTTCATGGTGCCTTTCGGCAGAACGGCAGCTACGAAGTCACGTTTGATAACCACTTCAGTGGTGTCGTTCAGGGCGATAGCAATGTAGCCGTTTTCCGCTACTTTGGTTACGCGACCCACCAGGCCACCATTGGTCAGGACTTCATCGCCCTTCGCGATGGAGTTCATCAGGTTTTTGTGCTCTTTAGTACGCTTCTGCTGTGGACGCAGGATCATGAAGTAGAAGATCAGACCGAACACAACCAGCATCAGAATCAGAGACATCGGGCTGCCCTGCGCTGGTGCACCCGTTGCTGCTACCGCATCAGAAATAAAAAAGCTCATTCAAATTCCCTCATTATTAAAATTAATCAACGTTCAACGGTGGAACATCCCGCCCCTGACGTTGGTAGAAATCGGTCACGAAGCTCTCTAATTTACCCTCTTCGATAGCCTTACGTAAACCAGCCATTAAGCGCTGATAATAACGAAGATTATGAATGGTATTGAGACGCGCCCCCAAAATCTCGTTGCAACGATCGAGATGATGCAGATACGCGCGAGAATAATTGCGACAGGTATAGCAATCGCACTCGGAATCGAGCGGGCTGGTGTCACTCTTATGCTTCGCGTTACGGATTTTCACCACGCCATCGGTAACGAACAGATGACCGTTACGTGCGTTTCGGGTTGGCATAACGCAGTCGAACATATCAATGCCGCGACGTACGCCTTCCACCAGATCTTCTGGTTTACCCACACCCATCAGGTATCGTGGTTTATCCGCCGGGATTTGCGGGCAGACATGCTCCAGAATACGGTGCATATCTTCCTTCGGCTCACCCACAGCCAAACCGCCGACAGCGTAGCCATCAAAGCCTATCTCTACCAGACCTTTAACCGAGATATCGCGTAAATCTTCGTAAACGCTGCCCTGGATAATGCCGAACAGCGCATTTTTGTTTTGCAGGGAGTCAAAACGGTCGCGGCTACGCTTCGCCCAACGCAGGGACATCTCCATGGAACGTTTGGCATAGTCCCAGTCCGCCGGGTATGGCGTACATTCGTCGAAGATCATCACGATATCGGAGCCGAGATCGTACTGAATCTCCATAGACTTTTCCGGATCGAGGAAGATTGGATCGCCGTTGATCGGGTTACGGAAGTGTACGCCCTGCTCGGTGATCTTACGGATATCGCCCAGGCTGAAGACCTGGAAACCGCCGGAGTCGGTGAGGATGGGGCCTTTCCACTGCATGAAGTCGTGCAGGTCGCCGTGGAGCTTCATGATCTCCTGGCCTGGACGCAGCCACAGGTGGAAGGTGTTGCCGAGAATAATCTGTGCGCCAGTGGCTTCAACTTCTTCCGGCGTCATTCCTTTTACGGTGCCGTACGTGCCCACAGGCATAAACGCGGGGGTTTCTACCACGCCGCGATCAAACACCAGGCGACCGCGACGCGCGCGGCCATCGGTGGTATCGAGTTCAAATTTCATTTTTTCTCCGACGTCAGAAAAACAGTCCAACGTTGTAACACGGTGCCGCGGACTTATTCCCCGACACGCTCATTCAAAGCCTGCGGATTGTACGTGATAAACATCGCGTCACCGTAGCTAAAAAAGCGATATTTTTGTTCTACCGCAGACTTGTAGGCGTTCATCGTATGCTGATACCCCGCAAACGCGGAGACCAGCATAATCAGCGTCGATTCAGGCAGATGGAAGTTGGTCACCAGCGCATCAATGACTTTGTACTGATAGCCCGGGTAGATAAAGATCTGCGTATCGCCAAAGAAGGGCTCAATCAGCTCTTTTTTCGCGGCCTGCGCAGCGCTCTCAAGGGAACGTACCGACGTTGTACCGACGGCCACGACGCGGCTACCGCGCGCTTTCGCCGCCAGCACCGCATCAACCACCTCCTGCGGCACTTCGGCATACTCAGAGTGCATGATGTGGTCTTCGATGCTGTCCACGCGCACCGGCTGGAACGTCCCCGCGCCGACGTGCAGCGTCACGAAGGCCATCTCAATGCCCTTGGCGCGCAACTTTTCCAGCAGCGGTTCATCAAAGTGCAGGCCCGCCGTTGGCGCCGCCACTGCGCCAGGCTTCTGGCTGTAGACGGTCTGATACAGCTCGCGGTCGGCTTCTTCATCCGGGCGTTCAATGTACGGCGGCAGCGGCATGTGGCCGATGGCGTTGAGGATATCCAGCACCGTGCGCTCGTCGTTGAACTCCACCTCGAACAGCGCGTCGTGACGCGCGGTCATGGTCGCTTTGATGCTCTCGTCATCACCCAGCAGCAGTTCAGCGCCCGGCTTCGGCGCTTTGGATGCGCGAATATGTGCCAGAATACGTTTATCATCGAGCATACGTTCGACCAGCACCTCAATCTTGCCGCCGCTGGCTTTACGGCCAAACAGACGCGCTGGGATCACGCGGGTATTGTTAAAGACCAGCAGATCGCCAGGGTTGAGCTTGTCGAGCAGATCGGTGAAAGTACCGTGCGTCAGCGCGCCCGTTGGCCCGTCCAGTGACAGCAAGCGACAGCTGCTACGCTCAGGCATGGGGTAGTGAGCAATCAGGGATTCAGGTAGTTCAAAGGAGAAATCGGCGACGCGCATGACGTATACTCGTGACTTAAAAACAGGCGGCATAGTCTAGTGCTCACACCCTTTTGCTGCAACAACTAGCCGCCACCGGACGAATAAAACGCATGAATTTTCTCGCTCACCTGCATCTCGCTCACCTCGCGGACAGCTCCCTCTCCGGCAATTTGCTGGCCGATTTCGTACGCGGCAACCCCGCGGAAGATTATTCCCCCGAGGTTATCGACGGGATTTTTATGCACCGCCGCATCGACGTGCTGACCGATAACCTGCCGGAAGTGACGGAAGCCAAAGCCTGGTTCCGCCCCGAAACGCGACGCGTGGCGCCGATCACGCTCGACGTCATGTGGGATCATTTCCTGTCGCGCCACTGGTCCCAGCTGTCGCCTGATATGTCGCTGCCTGAGTTTGTGCGCTACGCCCACGCGCAGGTGTCGATCATTTTGCCGGACTCCCCACCGCGCTTTGTGAATCTGAATAACTATCTGTGGTCTGAACGCTGGCTGGAGCGTTACCGCGAGATGGATTTCATTCAGAACGTGCTCAACGGCATGGCCAGCCGTCGACCGCGTCTGGACGCGCTGCGCGACTCCTGGCACGACCTGGACGAACATTATGACGCGCTGGAGACGCGCTTCTGGCAGTTCTACCCGCGCATGATGGCGCAGGCGAAAAATAAAGAACTGTGATGCCGGTTCGATTGATAGGTAAAAGCTGGTGGAACGATTGTTACCACCTCTTTGTCTTATTCCCGCGCTGCCTCTATACTGGCCCGCGTTGCGTTCCAAATAACCTTAGTATCTACAGGAGAATCATATGGTTCTGGTAACTCGTCCGGCTCCGGATTTTACAGCTGCCGCCGTTCTGGGCAACGGTGAAATCGTTGAAAACTTCAACTTCAAACAGCACACCAACGGTAAAGCGACCGTTCTGTTCTTCTGGCCAATGGACTTCACTTTCGTTTGCCCGTCTGAGCTGATCGCGTTCGACAAACGTTACGAAGAATTCCAGAAGCGTGGCGTGGAAGTGGTTGGCGTCTCCTTCGACTCTGAATTTGTACACAACGCATGGCGTAACACCCCTGTCGAAAACGGCGGCATCGGTGCGGTGAAATACGCGATGGTTGCGGACATCAAACGCGAAATCCAGCAGGCTTACGGTATCGAACATCCGGACGCTGGCGTTGCGCTGCGTGGTTCTTTCCTGATCGACGCGAACGGCATCGTTCGTCACCAGGTTGTGAACGATCTGCCGCTGGGTCGTAACATCGACGAAATGCTGCGCATGGTTGACGCGCTCCAGTTCCACGAAGAGCACGGTGAAGTGTGCCCGGCTCAGTGGGAAAAAGGTAAAGAAGGTATGGCGGCTTCCCCAGACGGCGTAGCTAAATACCTGTCTGAGAACGTATCCAGCCTGTAATCGGCACGGTTTACGAAAAACCCGCGACTACGCGGGTTTTTTTATGGCTTATGCTGCGCCGTCTTTTTTTACCTCGCGCCAGATGCGCCATGCCATACCCGCAAGCACCATCACCCCGACGATCAGTACGCCCCAGACCATCAGCGTTTTCATTCTGCTTTCCTGCTCAGCCGCAGACGTCGCGGTTAAACGCGCCTCGCCGCCCAGCGGGACAGGTTCCAGCGTATCCGCCATCGGCAGGGCTGCCAGAGCGTAGGTTTTACGCAGTTCGGTCGGGATCAGCATATCCGTCTCCACGCTTGCCGGTTTCGCAGCCCCGTTCCCCCACGCAAGCAGATACGGCCCCTTTCCCTGCGCGTTGAACACCAGATCATAGCGCACGCGTTGCCCGATCACGCCCGGCAGGTTCTCTGGCAAACGCGCATTGTAGGTCTTGATTTTTACCGCCTCGACCAGCCCGCCCGGGAGCGGAACAGGTTCAGACGTTTTGCCGCCGAGCTGGTAGATCACCTCTTTTTTCAGCGTATGCCACCGATCCTTGTCCGCCCCCCGCCAGGCTATTTCTGCCGGGAGAACGCCGTCGCCATTCAGCATGAAGGCTATCGCACTCAGAGGCTGCGGATGCGTCCAGCGCCACACGGCTTCGCTATCGGATAGCCGCTCCCCCTCTCCCGCCAGGCTAATGTGCTCTGATTCCGGCTGCGCAGGAGCGTTAATCGCGTTGACGCCGGTTAACGTCAGGGCTGAACGCCCCGTGTTCAGCACCAGCAGCAGATAGCGATTCGCCTCAGGAGATAACACCAGATCGGTATCGATGCGGTCGAGCTTCAGGCGATCCTGTCCACTCATCACGTCCAGCAGGGGCATCTCTTCGCGCAGGGTATACCAGTTTTTTAGATCCTCGCTGTAATAGACCGATGCCGTCCCCTGCCACGAGCCCTGCGGCGTGTCCCAGAAAAGCTGGAGCTGAGAGAGCGGAACCTCCGTCGCGTTTTCCGGCAGGGTCAGCAGATAATGCTGTCCGGCAGCCGCCGCGTGTTGCCCTTCCAGCACAATCTCCACGCCGTTTCTGGCACGTAACATAATTTTATCGCCACTGCCCTCTTCCCCGCCCGGCGAGGCGTTAAGCGCAAAGAGGCGCAGCGCCGTGGTGGTCGGTGCTGGCTGCGGACGCGTCGTGGTAACCAAGCTGAACGGTACCGGCTCGCCCGAATGATTAAACACGCGCACGTCGCGCAGATCGGGCGATGTGCTCTGCTGATAAACCGCCAGCGGCAGCATGACCCGATACCACGGCGAAGAGGCAGAGGTATCAAGGGACAGGCCATAGGCATAATCCCGCGGGGATTCCACCGGCGCGCCCTCGCTGAATGCCGGACCGGCCACGGCCAGCAGTGCCGCACAAACAACCGCATTCATCCATTTCATTTTTCTTCTCCTGCTTTAGGCGGTAGCGGCGAGAAATAGCCCACAATCAGGACCAGGATCGCCACGCCAATAAACGCGACAGCACGCGCCAGGCCGCCACCGCCCGCGCTGTCCACCAGCATCAGTTTGAGCATGACCACCCCCAGCAGCACCGCACCGCCAAGCCACTGCTGACGGGAGGCCTGACGGGTGGCGCGGATCATGACCACCAGCGCGCAGAACATCCAGAACAGGGCAAAGGTGGTCTGGATAAGCCGCGAATGCCACAGCGACTCCATATTCCAGGCCACCTCGCCGTACCACGCCAGCGCGCGCAGCAGCGCGCCGTTTAGCCACCAGAAGCCAAGCGCCATCAGCACAACGGCGGGCCACGGTCGGGACTGAGCAAGCGATGCCGGATAGTGGCGATCCACTGCCCGATAAAACACCACCAGCCCCAGCAGCGCGAACGCCGCCCCTTCCTCAAGCGGGTTCACCAGCGGCAGCCAGGTCTGTCGATAGACTACCCCGTCCTGGAAATTAGTCACGACCAGCAATACCACCAGCGCCACAACCACAGGGATCACGGCAAGGCAGGCGTAGAGCGCAGGCCATACCCGGAACGGCCACCCGCGACGCCGTACGGCCGCGGAGAGCGCCATAATCACCCCACCGCCGACAGCCATCGCAATGCCGCTTCCCCAGGCCGCCATGCCCCATGGCAGGGAGCGGGCAAACCAGTAAAGCTCGGCGGCCATGGCGAGTAAAATCATCCACAACAGCGACAGATGCAGCCCCATTGCGATGCGCGGAAGAAGTTTATCTTCGTCGCGCCGCAGCATCATCAGGGCGGCAGGCAGCGCAATAGACCAGGCCAGATTTGCCCAGCCGGCTGCCAGGATCTGCTGTTGCCAGACCTGATAAAGCACCATCAGCAGCATCACCGGCCACAGCAGCCATTTGCTGGCATCCAGCTCCCGCCATGCCAGACGAGCGGCAGCCTGCCGCCATCCCCAGGCCGACACCGCCGTCAGCGCCAGCACGCCCGCAAGAACCGATAATTCTGTCTTGAGGATCAGTTGCGACGCACCCAGTTGCGCCACTAACCAGAACAGCAGCCCACCGACCAGCAGCGCCCAACTGCCCGACAGCACGATTTTCTGCCACAGCCAGGCCGCAGCCAGCCAGCAAAGACTGAGCACTGCGAAAATAAGCAGCAGGCTCAGCGAGGTGACGCCGTTCATCTGCGCCCATATCGCGCTGCCGAGCGCCAGCACCAGCAGCGCCGTCCCGCTATAGCTCATACGCCGCTGCTGCTGTTGCACGCCCAGCCAGAGGATACCCAGCCCCTCCAGCGCCCAGGCCATCGCCGTCCAGCGCGCCGAAAGCGCCAGCGGAATGGCAAGCGTGGCAAACCCGCCGCCAATCGCCAGCGCCGCCATAATCAGTGGTCGCCCAATGGAGGGGTAACGTCGCAGCGCGAGGAACGCCAGTGAGAGATAAAACGCACCATAACCCAGCGCGCTGAGCGCCGGGCCGTACGTCCAGTGAGACGTCATGCCGTACTGCATCCCAAAACCAATCAGCGGCGGGGCAAACAGCAGTACGCCGTCAATAATCTGTTTACCTTTTTCCTGCGCCCGCAGCGACAGCGCTACGCTAAACACGCCAAAAATAAGCGTATTGGCAATCAGGAACAGCTGACAGATAACATAGTTTTCAGGCTGGTAGTCGCTCAGCCCCCACACTCCGCCAACGCCAAACGTGAAGAACAGCCCGAGCAGGTTGAGCTCGCGCCAGTGCTGCCAGATGCTGATGACGAGAATGCCGATGGAGAGCAGAAGATAGAAGGAGAACAGCGCCACAAAGCTACCGTCCCCGGTAGACAGGAGCAGCGGCGCAAGATATCCGCCCAGGCTCGCCAGCATGGCAAGGCTCAGCGCCTTTTGCAGCACGGCCAGCCCGACGCTCGCCGCGCAAATCACCACCAGCAGCGCAAACGCCAGCGTCATCGGCAGCATCTGCCACAGCCGGAATGCGCCAAAGACGGTCAGGTAAAGCACGCCGGTCGCCCCGCCCTGGAGGATCAGCGCGTAGATCCGCTGCCTGTGCCGCAGCCGCCATCCAACGGCCAGCAGAACCATGGCAAACAGCGCCGTGGCGGCAAGACGCAGCTCAAGCGGAAACAGTGAATGTTCAACGGTATAGCGCAGCAGGAAAGAGAGGCCGAGGAAGAGCAGTACAATCCCCAGTTTTGCCAGCGGATTGCCCTGCATAAACCAGCGCGTCAGCGAGGACAGGATGCCGCCAAAGGCGGAAGGCCGTTTTGCCGCCGGGACAGGCGCAGGTTCTGCTTCAGTGACGGGCGGTTCGGGACGCCAGGGATCGACAGGTGCGTTAACGGCCTCTGGCACCGGCGCTGGTGTCTCCACTGGCGCGGCGGTCTGCACCGGCTCCGGCGCTTTCTCAGCTACACCATGCTGCTCAAGCGCCTCAATGCGCTGGCGAAGCCGGGCGATCTCCTGCCGCGCCGCCGTGCTTCGATTAAAGCCTATCACCGCAAGCACGGGGGCCACGACCAGCGCAAAAACCAGGAACAAACAGCCAAGGATGTAAAGCTCGTCCATGTTTCCACCTTCACCGTAAAAGATCCGTTAAGATTGACACAAATAGTTGCATTTGCGCCATCTAAAAGGTGAAAACCATGCTGCCTGCGCTTAGCTGCCGAACCAGACCGTAGCGGAGATCGCCGGCAGCGTGAGCACGTTCTCCTGTAACGTCGCTTTCCCCTCTTTGCTCTTCCACGTTTTACCGGCCAGCAGCGGTGAATCTTCCAGCACCACTTCACACGCCTCACCCCGGTTGATCGCCACCAGCACGCGCTGCTGGTTGTAGACGCGGACAAACACCACCACATTATCTTGGGCGTACATCACCTGACAGCCCCCGTAGCGCAGGGCCTGGCTCTGCTTGCGTAGTGTCGCCATACGCTGGTACAGGCTGAACAGATCCTGATCCTGCTTTTCAGGCTCCCATGGGAAGGTTTTGCGGCAGAACGGATCGTTGTTACCGTCCAGCCCCACTTCATCTCCGTAATAGATGCACGGCACGCCCGGCCAGGTGAAAAGCCAGGTCACCGCCAGCGGCAGACGCGCCACATCTTTACCCAGCAGCGATTTAAAGCGCGCGGTATCGTGGCTGTCGAGCTGGTTAAACATCCGAAGCTGCTGCTGATGAGACAGGCCAGCGCGATAGTTCTCCATCCACGCCATGCAGGTTTCGGCGTCAATATGCTGCGGATCGTAAGAGATATCGGTGTTAGCGAGGAAGCCCCACAGCGGGAAGGTGAAGCCGCGATAATTCATCGACGCGTCTTCTGCATCTGCCTGCAACCACTGACGCGCGTCGCCAAAGTGCTCCCCGAAGACGAATGCTTCCGACCGGGCCGCTTTTGCCGACCGGGTAATGGCGGCGACATGCTGAAGGTTATTCCGCGCCCCGCCTGCTTCACCCAGCATATGCACCACGTCCAGCCGCCAGCCGTCCATATTCCACGGCGCTTTCAGCCAGTGGCGCACGATGCTGTCTTCGCCGCCGTAGATTTCATTCACAAGCGTTGACGACTGGAAATCGAGCTTCGGCAGACTCGGGTAGCCCAGCCAGTCCAGGGCGCGTCCATTCTCGTCAAAACTGTACCAGTCACGCTGGGGGGAATCCGGATTATGGCATGCGCCGCCCATCGACTGATTGTGACGGTCGAACCACGCATGAGAATCACCGCTGTGATTGAACACGCCATCAAGGATCAGGCGCATACCCTCTTTTTGCGTGTTGTGGCGCAGCCGCAGCAGCGCCTCGTCACCGCCAAACTGCTCGTCAACGTGGCGGTAGTCCTGCGTATCGTATTTGTGAACGCTTGGCGCTTTAAACACCGGGTTCAGGTACAGCGCCGTCACGCCGAGCTTTTTCAGGTATGGCAGTTTTTCGCTGATACCGTCGAGATCGCCGCCGTAAAAGGTCGATCCCCCCGCCTGGGCGGTCAGCGGCTCGTCCCATTTTTTCAGAATGATGTCGTGACCGACCGCATGATGGTAATAAACCTTGTCCTGGTCGGCGGTGCGCTTTTCACTGCGCGCAAAGCGGTCCGGGAAAATCTGGTAAAAGACCTGATCGTTAACCCACTGCGGGCCGTTATCCGGGTGATCCACGGCAAACTGCTCCAGCCTGGCCGGAGGGAAACGGCTGAAGCCCTGCGGGGTAAACCACAGCTGGCGGTTGTTCCACAGCAGCTTGAAGCCGTAGCGGCGACGCGGCTGTCCGCTGCGCAAATCGATATTCGCCCGCCACGCCGTAATACCCGGCTGAGGCTGGCTGCGCACCTTGTGCATTTTCAGCGATGTCTCTTCGTTATCCACTTCGGCGCGCAGGGTCACACGTTCAGGCTGATTTTCCCCTGCCAGCCAGAGCGTAATCACAAGGTTGTCTTTGTTTTGCTTAACAAATGGGGCAACCGGAAGGTGCCAGGCGTTTAACATCACGAATCCCCTTTGATGAAATTGACGTCACCTTGCCACAGGGTTGTTAAGGATAGCTCACCATGATGGGATTTATTGGGGGAGGAGGACGGGGGAGGAGGCATCAGTGCGGCCTGATGCCCTCACCCTAACCCTCTCCCACGGGGCTGAGGGATCCCCAGTAATTTTTTTATGCAGAAGCAATAAAGTTGCTTTCTAAATGACTGAGGGCTGTCAGCGATGCCCTGGTCCGGCTGTAAATCGCTGAGGCGTTTGCCTTCCGGCCGGGGCGAGGCGCAGGGATGCGCCGAGAGGGCGGCTTTACAGGGACGTTGCCTCCGCCCGTACCCGATAAGCCGGAAGGAATAAGCCGAGGGCACCCCGAAGCGGCGATTTACCGCCGGGAGCCCGGGTCGCCAGGGTGGTGGCGACTGAGCCACCCTGGCACGTTCACCGGTCATGTCGTTACAGAGTAGCAAGGAACATAAAGTGAACGGAATGACCACCACCGCCGTATGTTCCCCTCACCCTAACCCTCTCCCCGGAGGGGCGAGGGGATTGCTCAGTGCTCGCATTAATTTGTGGGGAACCCTCTCCCACGGGGAGAGGGGAAAAGAATGTTACTGTGCTTCCGCCAGCTGACGATCGCGGCGACATTTAAACATCCAGCCCACCAGCAGCAGGACGATCCACGCGAAGCCCACGTACAGGGAAATACGGGTATCCGGGTGATAACCAATCAGGCCAATGATGAAGACCAGGAAGATGAGACCGACAATGGTCGTTGGCACGCCGCCCGGCACTTTAAACTTCAGCGCTTTGGCCTCTTCTGGCGACAGGCGGCGACGGAACGCAATCTGCGACAGCAGGATCATGATCCACACCCACACCGTCGCAAAGGTCGCCAGCGACGCAATCACCAGGAAGACGTTCTCCGGCATAATGTAGTTCAGGTAGACCGAGAACAGCAGCGCCACGGTCATGACCAGCACCGTTACCCACGGGGTACCGCGACGCGACGTTTTGGCAAACACCTTCGGCGCACTGCCCTGCTCCGCCATGCCGTGCAGCATACGGCCCACGCCGAACACGTCACTGTTGATGGCCGACAGCGAGGCGGTCAGCACCACAAAGTTGAGAATGCTGGCGGCAAACGCAATGCCCATATGCTGGAAAGTCAGGACAAACGGGCTGCCGTTGGTGCCCACCTGGTTCCACGGGTAGATGGACATAATCACAAACAGCGTGCCCACGTAGAACACCAGGATGCGCATCGGCACCGAGTTGATGGCGCGCGGAATAGACTTCTCCGGATCTTTCGCTTCCCCGGCGGTGATGCCGATAATCTCGATTCCGCCATAGGCGAACATGACCATCTGGAGCGACATGACCATCCCGAGCCAGCCGTTGCTAAAGAAGCCGCCGTTGCTCCACAGGTTGTGAATGCCGGTTGGCTGTCCACCGTTGCCGATACCCCAGATGATAATGCCGAAACCGGCGAGGATCATGATGATAATGGTCGCGACCTTGAAGAAGGAGAACCAGAACTCCAGCTCGCCAAACACCTTCACGCTCATCAGGTTAACGGCGCAGATAATCAGCACCACGCTCAGCACCCAGATCCAGTGCGGCACGGCGGGGAACCAGACCCCCATATAGATACCAAACGCCGTCACATCGGCAATGGCAACAATCAGGATTTCGAAGCAGTAGGTCCAGCCGGTGATAAACCCGGCCAGCGGGCCTAAATTTTCCTGCGCGTAGCGGGAGAAGGAACTGGCAGAAGGGTTGTGAACCGACATTTCGCCAAGGGCGCGCATGATGATATACGCCGCCACGCCGCCGATGATGTAGGCCAGCAGAACGCTTGGACCGGCCATTTTGATGGCATCTGCCGAGCCATAAAAAAGACCGGTACCGATAGCCGAGCCCAGCGCCATAAAGCGGATGTGGCGGGTGCTCAATCCACGTTTAAGTTTGTTAGTGCTTTCCATTAAAATCTTGCCATTCAACACGAAAAAAACAAAAAACCACGGGGCCTTAAGCCCCGTGGTTAAACAATTTGTTGCCGTTGATTAATGGGCGTTGGATGTCACCTGACGCCCTGCCGCACGGTCCCAGATAATCGCCAGAACCAGCGCTACAACGGAAGGCATCAGCCAGGCCAGGCCCTGCTCGGACAGCGGCAGACGCTGTGTCCAGGCTGGCAGGATTTCTGCAAATGCTGATGCTTTGATCCCGTCAAGGATACCAAAAATCAGGCTGATAAACATGGCTGGCGCAATAATTCGCGTGGAGTTATGCCACCACGGACGGGTGAAGCTCAGCACTACCAGCACGATACATGGCGGATAGATCGCCGTCAGCACCGGAATTGAGACCTGAATCAGGTGGCTCAGACCGAGGTTTGACACCGCCATGGAGAAGATGCCGAGGATAAACACCAGCGTGCGGTAAGAAAGCGGCAGATACTGAGCGAAGAACTCCGCGCAGGCGCAGGTCAGACCCACCGCCGTCACCAGACAGGCCAGGAAAATCAGCGCCGCCAGCAGCATGCTGCCTGCACCACCAAAGGTGTGCTGCACGTAAGCATGCAGGATCGCCGCGCCGTTTGCGCTCTGATCGACCAGCGTTGCGCTATCTGAACCCAGGCGGAACAGCGCCAGATACAGCAGCGTCAGGCCGACACCGGCCATCAGGCCAGCCCAGATGGTGTAGCGAGTCAGCAGACGCGCTTCGGTCACCCCGCGGGAACGCGCGGCGTTAACGATAACGATACCAAACACCATCGCGCCAAGCGTATCCATCGTCAGATAGCCGTTCACGAAACCGTTTGAGAACGCCGCGTTCTGGTAGGCGTCCATCGCGGAGCTGATGGGCCCCGCAGGCCAGACGATGGCCGCAACCGCCAGCACAATCAGCGCCACAATTTTCAGCGGTGCCAGGAAGTTACCCACAGTATCCAGCAGTTTGCCCGGATAGAGAGAAACCAGAATCACGATGGCGAAGTAAATGAGGCTGTAAATAAACAGCGGCATCGCGCCGTCACCGGTCAGCGGGGCAATACCCACTTCAAAGGAGACGGTCGCCGTACGCGGGGTTGCGAACAGCGGGCCAACGGCCAGATAGCAGACGGTTGCCAGCAGAACGCCAGCCACTTTGCCAATCGGGGTGCTGAGGCTGTCCACACCGCCACCGACTTTCGCCAGCGCGATAACGGTCAGTACCGGCAGGCCCACGGCAGTAAGCAGGAAGCCAAACGCAGCCGTCCAGACGTGTTCACCCGCCTGTAAGCCAACCATTGGAGGAAAAATGATGTTACCTGCGCCAACGAACAGCGCAAATGTCATAAAGCCCAGCGCGATAATGTCACGCGATTTCAAGTGATGGGTCATAAAACCTTACTGCCTGTGGATGTGGTGTTGAATACGTTGAGATTTTCGCCATCCCTGACGGGACGATACAGCGGAAAATTTGCTCAATTTCAGCGGGATATGCTCCCGTCCAGGCGTGGCGAAGAATAGTTTTTCGATTTACCACGCAAATACAGTCGGTCTGACAGTATATGGGGGGCAATTTAAACGCTTATAACGTTTAAAGGCAAGAAGGGATCGTAAAACCAGAACAATATGCCAGCATGAAAACTCAGACCAAAATAATATGCCATGTATAAGAAAAACTCATGGCTAATCATGCGAACAAAAAAGCACCAGCCGTATAATATTCACTCGCGTTTCGCTTGACTGCAAAGCAAACGGGCCAGCAATCGCTGGCCCGTGGAAAGGTAGCCTGACACACACGCTGTCAGGCACTTTTTTTGGCAATTAATCGTTCCGGGATCACGAAGCTAAAGCGCGTGCCCTTACCCAGGGTGCTTTCGATATTGAGCCGGCTTTCGTGGTGGCTGACGGCATGCTTCACAATTGCCAGCCCCAGTCCGCTCCCGCCGGTCTGCCGCGAGCGCGCCTTATCCACCCGGTAGAACCGTTCGGTGAGACGCGGGAGGTGTTCAGGCCCAATCCCCGGCCCGTTGTCCTCGACGCTAAATTCAGCCCCTGCCGGAGTATGCTGCCACCGCACCGCGATATGCGTCCCTGTCGGGGTATGATTCACGGCGTTATAGACCAGGTTTGAGATAGCGCTTCGCAGCTCATCTTCACTGCCGAGCACTTTCAGCGTGTTATCAACATCAAAACTCAGGGTGTGTTGATTATGGCTCAGCGTTTGGGCTTCGCGCTCCACCACTCGCAGCATCATCGGCACATCAATGATGTCGTTTAGCGCCAGCGACGGGGCAGCCTCAATTTTTGAAAGCGTTAGTAGCTGTTTGACCAGCCCTTCCATGCGGAACGTCTGTTCCCGCATGGTATGCAGCGCTTTCTCACGCGGCGCCCCCTCAAGCGTTTGCTCCTGCATCATCTCCAGATAGCCCTGAAGCACCGTCAACGGCGTACGCAGCTCGTGGCTGACGTTGGCAAAGAAGTTACGTCTCGCGCCCTCAAGCTGATGCATCTGGGTGACATCCCGCGCCACCATCAGCCACTGCCGATCGCTGTAGGGCATCACGCGAATTTCAAGATGGCGACCGTTATTGAGCTTCAGATTGTGCGGACGACTAAAATCACGCGTTTTCAGATACAGCGTGAACTCGGGATAGCGCAGAAGGTTGAGGATGTTCTGACCGTTATCATCCGGCCAGCGCAGGCCCAACAGCTGCTGTGCGAGGCCATTACACCAGAAGATGGTCCCTTCTTCCGTCGTCAGGATCACTGCGTCCGGCAGCGACTCCGCGCCGCTGCGAAAGCGTTTTATCAGGCTTCCCAGCTCACGACGGCGCTTTTTATTACGCATCTGCATCTGGTGCAGGCCGTAGAGTAGCGGTTCCCAGCTCCCGCTTCCCGGCGGGGGTGTCATACTTCTGTCGACCCACAGCCACCAGGAAAGACGCAGTAAATTCCAGAAATGCCAGACGAGCAACCCCGTCACGGCCACCAGTAAAAACCACGGCAGATAGCCAAAAATAGCCCCCAGAATGAGGGCCGGAATACAGCATAAGATCAGTTCAAAGACGAGCCTTTTCCATGACAGACGTTCCAGCACGCGTCACACTCCTGTCATTGTTCAGAAACGGGTCGAGAAGCGATAACCCGTGCCGCGGACCGTCTGTACCATGCGATCGTGGCCGCTCAGTTCCAGTGCTTTACGCAGGCGGCGAATATGGACGTCAACCGTTCGGTCTTCGACATAGACGTTAGTTCCCCAGACGTTATTCAGCAACTGTTCGCGGCTGTAAACGCGCTCCGGGTGTGTCATAAAGAAGTGCAGGAGTTTAAATTCGGTGGGGCCCATATCGAGGGGATTTTCACCGGTCATGACCCGGTGTGAGGTAGGATCCAGGCTCAGGCCCTGCATCTCAATCACCTCTTCCACCGCCATCGGTGAAATACGGCGCATCACGGCTTTGATACGCGCCACCAGCTCTTTCGGGGAGAACGGTTTGGTGATGTAATCGTCCGCGCCGGTTTCCAGACCGCGCACGCGATCCTCTTCCTCACCGCGCGCCGTCAGCATCACCACCGGGATATCGCGGGTCATCGCCTCGCGTTTGATATGCTTGATAAACTGCAATCCGGAACCGCCAGGCAGCATCCAGTCCAGCAGGATCAGATCGGGCCAGGGTTCATTCAGCTGGTTCACCGCGCTGTCATAATCTTCCGCTTCAACCGGCTGGAAGCCATTTTGTTCAAGCACGAAGCACACCATTTCACGGATCGGAGCTTCATCTTCTACGACCAGAATACGTCTCGCCATACTTTGCCCTGTCTTATCGTATTTAAGTTACAAGTCTGTAATGCGGCGTCATTATGCGTCAGATTTATGACAGATTTATGAAAAACATTACCACGATAAATAGCAAACTGTTGTTTTATTACAGCGGTTATTTTCCGTTCCCCGAACGTTTATAATCCTGCTTTCTTATTATTGCCACGGATCTCTTATGCGCATACTTCACACCTCAGACTGGCACCTGGGTCAAAATTTTTACAGCAAAAGCCGCGCCGCGGAACATGAAGCGTTCCTGAACTGGCTGCTGGAGACGGCTCAGGCTCACGAGGTGGACGCAATTATTGTGGCGGGCGACATTTTTGATACCGGATCGCCGCCGAGCTATGCGCGTGAGCTGTACAACCGTTTTGTGGTCAACCTCCAGCAAACCGGTTGTCACCTGGTGATTGTCGCCGGAAACCATGACTCGGTGGCGACGCTGAATGAATCCCGCGATATTCTGGCGTTCCTCAATACCACCGTGGTGGCCAGCGCCGGACACGCGCCGCAGATCCTGAAAAAACGTGACGGCACACCGGGCGCGGTGCTATGCCCAATTCCGTTTTTACGCCCGCGCGATATCGTGCAAAGCCAGGCAGGCCTGTCCGGGAGCGAAAAACAGCAGCATCTGTTGCAGGCCATCACCCGCTATTATCACCAGCAGCATACGGAAGCCTGCGCCCTGCGCGGCGAACAGGCCATTCCTATCGTTGCCACCGGGCACCTCACCACAGTCGGGGCCAGTAAGAGTGACGCGGTGCGCGAGATTTATATCGGTACGCTGGACGCGTTTCCAGCGCAAAACTTTCCTCCCGCCGACTATATTGCCCTCGGGCATATTCACCGGGCCCAGATCGTCGGGGGATGCGAGCATATTCGCTACTGCGGCTCGCCCATTTCCCTCAGTTTTGACGAAACGGGCAAAGCCAAATCCGTGCATCTGGTGAGCTTCACCGAAGGCAAACTTAGCGCCGTTGAGACGCTTGAGGTGCCGGTCACCCAGCCGCTGGCAGTGCTGAAAGGCGATCTGGCCGCCATTACCGCTCAGCTTGAGCAGTGGCGCGGCGCAGTGCTTAATCCCCCCGTCTGGCTCGATATCGAAATCGCCACCGATGACTACCTGTACGATATGCAGCGTAAAATTCAGACGCTGACGGAAGACCTTCCTGTGGAGGTGCTGCTGGTACGTCGCAGCCGCGAGCAGCGCGAGAAAATTCTGCTGAACGCCCAGCGTGAAACGCTTAGCGAACTTCGGGTTGAAGAGGTGTTCGCGCGGCGGCTTGCGCATGAAGAAGTGGACGAGGCCAGGCGCACCAGGCTTAACGAGCTGTTTGCCCATACCCTGCATTCCCTCAATGACGAGGACGAAAACGCATGAAAATTCTGAGCCTGCGTCTGAAAAATCTGAATTCGCTAAAGGGTGAGTGGAAAATCGATTTCACCGCGGAGCCTTTCGCCAGCAATGGGCTGTTTGCCATCACCGGCGCAACCGGCGCGGGTAAAACCACGCTGCTGGATGCCATCTGCCTGGCGCTTTACCACGAAACACCGCGTCTTAATAAGGTCTCTCAGGCACAAAACGACCTGATGACGCGCGATACCGCCGAATGCCTGGCTGAAGTGGAATTTGAGGTCAAAGGCGTTGCTTATCGCGCTTTCTGGAGCCAGAACCGCGCCCGCAACCAGCCAGACGGGAACTTACAGGCACCGCGCGTTGAGCTGGCCCGCTGCGAAGACGGCAAAATTCTGGCCGATAAAGTCACGGATAAGCTGGAACAAACCGCCGCACTCACCGGGCTGGACTATGGTCGCTTTACCCGCTCGATGTTGCTCTCTCAGGGGCAGTTTGCCGCCTTCCTGAACGCTAAACCGAGCGATCGGGCAGAGCTGCTGGAGGAACTGACCGGCACGGAAATTTACGGCCACATTTCCGCCATGGTTTTTGAAAAACACAAAGCGGCACGCAACGCGCTGGAGATGTGCGAAGCGCAGGCCGCAGGCGTTGTGCTGCTGAGCGAGGAACAGCAGCAGCACTTGCAGCAAAGTTTGCAGGCACTTACTGACGAAGAAAAAATCCTGCTGGCACAGCAGCAGAGCCAACAGAAAGATTTTCAGTGGCTTACGCGTAACGACGAGCTGATACGTGAGCAGCAACGCGCAGCCGCTTCGCAGCAGCAGGCGCAACAGGCTCTGACGGACGCCGCGCCGCAACTGGCGAAGCTCCAGCTGGCACAGCCCGCCGCCCAGCTACGTCCGCTGTGGGAGTATCAGCAGGAGCAGACCACCCGCCTGGCGCAGACAACAGCGCGAATTGTTGAAGTAAACACTCGCTTACTCGACAGAGCGGCGCAGCGCTCGCGTATTCGCAACGGTGCGCTGCGCAACCGTGAACAGTTGCAGAAAGAGCACACGGTACTGACGCAGTGGCTAACCGAACACGATCGTTTCCGTCAGTGGGGGCAGGAAATTGCCGGCTGGCGGGCGCATTTTACGCAACTGAGTCGCGATAAAAATCAGCTTGTGGCCCAGTCAGCGCGTATGGCTGAGCTTCGTCAGAAACTGGCTGAGATGCCGGAGAGTACGCTGACGCTGACGGCTGAGGATCTCGCGACGGCAATGGAGCAACAGGCGCAATCGCGGGCGCTCCGCCAGCGTCTGACTGCGCTTCACGCTCGCTATCAGCCGCTGCAAAAACGGCTGCGCCATAATGCGGAAAGCGTGCAGAAAGCGCAGGCTGAGCAGGCTAAGCTCAATGAAACGCTGATCCTGCGGCGTCAGCAGTTCAAAGAGAAAAATCAGCACCTTGCCGACCTGAAAGCGCTCTGTGAGCGTGAGTCAACAATCAAGGATCTTGAGAACTATCGTGCTCAGCTGGAAGCGGGTAAGCCTTGCCCGCTCTGCGGTTCAAGCGAACACCCGGCAGTTGTGCAGTATCAGGCGCTTGAACTGACCGACAATCAGCGCCGCCGCGACGCGCTGGAGAAAGAGGTTGCCGCGCTAAAAGAGGAAGGATTGCTGGTGCTCGGGCAGGTGAATGCGCTCACCCAACAGATCCAGCGCGAGACAGAGGAAGTACAGGCCCTCTCTCAGGAAGAGCAAGCATTCACTAAAGAGTGGCTGGAGGTCTGCGCCTCCCTGAACATAGCGCTGAATATTCAGGATGATATTGCCCCCTGGATGAGTGAACAGGAGCAGTATGAACGCCAGCTGTATCAGCTTAGCCAGCGTCTGACGCTGCAAAACCAGCTCAATGAACAGGAAGATCAGGCGCGCCAGTACCAGCAGCAGCTGACGGCGACGCGTCAGGCGCTGGCGGCCTCGCTAGAGTCGCTGTCGCTTAGCGTGCCCGATGAAGGGGCCGAAAGCGCCTGGCTGAGCGCACGCGAAGCTGAATATACCCGCTGGCAGGAAAAACAGGCCCAGCACGGTACGATTCAGGAACGTATTAACGCCCTGATGCCCATCCTGGAGACGCTGCCGGATTCTGATGACGCAGAAGCCGACGCGGTTATCCCTGAGAACTGGCGCGGCATCCATGACGAATGCGTGTCGCTACAAAGCCAGCTCGCCACCCTACAGCAGCAGGAGACGCTTGAGCGTGAACGGCTTCAGCAGTCGCAGGCTCAGTTCAGCGCCGCGCTGACCGCGAGCTGCTTTGCCAGTCAGGAGGCATTTCTCTCCGCCCTGCTGGATGAAGCGTCGATCCGCCAGCTTGAACAACAAAAGCAGACGCTGGAGAACCAGCTCCAGCAGGCCACGGCGCTCTCCGTACAGGCAAACCAGCAGCTTCAGGCGCACCAGGCACAACGCCCGGAGGGGCTGGAAACCGACGCCGCAACCCTTCAGGCGCAGTTACACCAGCTGGCGCAACAGCTTCGTGAAAACACCACGCGTCAGGGGGAGATCCGCCAGCAGCTCAAACAGGACGCCGATAACCGTCTGCACCAGCAGGCGCTTATGCAGCAGATTGAGGAGGCGGCGCGTCAGGCTGACGACTGGGGCTATCTCAATGCGCTGATAGGCTCCAGCACCGGCGATAAATTCCGTAAATTCGCCCAGGGGCTGACGCTGGATAATCTGGTGTGGCTTGCCAACCAGCAGCTCAACCGTCTGCATGGCCGCTATCTGCTTCAGCGTAAAGCCAGCGACGCGCTGGAGCTGGAGGTGGTTGATACCTGGCAGGCCGATGCGGTACGCGATACCCGTACCCTGTCCGGCGGGGAAAGTTTCCTCGTCAGTCTGGCGCTGGCTTTAGCGCTTTCCGATCTGGTCAGTCACAAAACGCGCATTGACTCGCTTTTCCTGGATGAAGGGTTCGGCACGCTCGACAGCGAAACGCTGGACACCGCGCTGGATGCGCTCGACGCGCTGAACGCCACCGGGAAAACCATCGGCGTGATCAGCCACGTAGAGGCAATGAAAGAACGTATTCCGGTGCAGATCAAGGTGAAGAAGATCAACGGGCTGGGGTATAGCAGGCTGGACAGGGAGTTTGCGGTGCAGTAAATGGGGGATGTTGCCCTCACCCTGGCCCTCTCTCTGTGGGGGAGGGTACAAACATCAAAAACGGCAACGCAAGTTGCCGTTTTGCGTTTATTCCGGCCAGAGCCACGCCGCGCCGCGCACACCGCTGGAATCTCCATGGACGGCTTTGCGGATCGGCGTTTCGCATTCGCCCCCAAATACCCACTGTTTCACCAGCGTTGGCACCGTCGCGTACAGCCGGTCAACGTTGCTCATGCCGCCGCCCAGCACAATCACGTCCGGATCGAGGATATTGATCACATGCGCCAGTGATTTAGCCAACCGCATTTCGTAGCGGCTGAGCGCCAGTTCAGCCACCGGATCCTGCTCCTCAACCAGACGCATAATCTCGTTGCCTTTCAGCGGCTGGCCGCTCAGACGATGATAATCGGTGGCAAACCCCGTGCCGGAAATAAAGGTCTCAATACAGCCCTGCTTGCCACAGTAGCACGGCACCTCGGCACGGTATTTGAGTTCATCTTCGTCCATCCACGGTAACGGGTTGTGCCCCCACTCACCCGCGGTGCCGTTGCCGCCAATATGCGAGCGCCCACCGAAGGCCACGCCCGCCCCGCAGCCGGTACCGATAATGACCGCAAATACGGTCTGCGCGCCAGCCGCTGCGCCATCTACGGCCTCAGAGACCGCCAGGCAGTTAGCGTCATTTGCCAGACGCACTTCCCGGTTCAGACGCTGGCTTAAGTCTTTATCAAACGGCTGACCGTTGAGCCAGGTGGAGTTGGCATTTTTCACCACGCCGGTATACGGCGAAATGGAGCCGGGGATCCCCATCCCGACCGTGCCCGTCTCGCCCGTTGCCTGCTCTGCCATATCGACCAGGCGGGCAATCGTCTCTATGGTCTGGTGATAATCATCGCGCGGCGTAGGCAGACGGTGGCGAAACAGTTGCTCCCCCTGCTCGCTCAACGCAATAACTTCTGTTTTGGTGCCGCCCAAATCAATCCCAATACGCACAAGACACTCCTCATTATTTTGATTATCAACAGAGTAGAAGCCCGCTTCCCGATTAGCAATGCAAGCGATGCGACAATTCGTTATCATGCCCGCTGATTTAACGACAAGGCCGTGGAAATTATCATGCTGTGGTTCAAAAATTTGATGGTTTACCGTCTCAGCCGCGACGTTTCGCTGCGTGCAGAAGAGATGGAAAAACAGTTAGCCGCTTACTCCTTTACCCCTTGCGGTAGCCAGGATATGGCAAAAACCGGCTGGGTTTCGCCAATGGGTTCTCAAAGCGATGCGCTGACCCACGCCAGCAGCACGGGGCAAATCATCGTTTGCGCCCGCAAAGAAGAGAAGATCCTGCCGACGCCTGTGGTGAAGCAGGCGCTCGAAGCGAAGATCTTCAAGCTGGAAGCTGAACAGGGCCGTAAGCTTAAAAAAACCGAAAAAGATTCACTGAAGGATGAAGTGCTGCACTCGCTGCTGCCGCGCGCCTTTAGCCGCTTTAGCCAGACCATGATGTGGATCGACACCGTGAACGGGCTGATCATGGTCGACTGCGCCAGCGCCAAAAAAGCGGAAGATACGCTGGCGCTGCTGCGTAAGAGCCTTGGCTCATTACCGGTGGTACCGCTGGCACTGGAGACGCCGATTGAGCTGACCCTGACTGAGTGGGTGCGCAGCGGGACTGCCGCGCAGGGCTTCCAGATCCTTGATGAAGCAGAGCTGAAAGCGCTGCTGGAAGATGGCGGCGTGATCCGCGCGAAGAAACAGGATCTGGTGAGCGACGAGATCGCCGTGCACATTGAAGCGGGCAAAGTGGTGACCAAACTGGCACTCGACTGGCAGCAGCGCATTCAGTTTGTGATGTGTGATGACGGCTCCGTGAAGCGCCTTAAATTCTGCGATGAACTGCGCGATCAGAACGAAGATATCGACCGCGAAGATTATGCTCAGCGCTTTGACGCAGACTTTATCCTGATGACCGGCGAGCTGGCGGCGCTGATCCAGAACCTGGTGGAAGGTCTCGGCGGCGAAGCGCAGCGTTGACAGGTAAAACGTAGGCCGGGTAAGCGAATGCGCCACCCGGCATGCTTTTATTTCAGATAGCGGCACAGATAAGAGGTTGGCTCTGCAACCTGCAAATGGAACTCGCTGTGGCCCGGCACGTTGAAGACCTGCCCGGCACTGTAGACTTTCCACTCCGTTTCACCCGGCAGCAGGACGTTCAGAGCGCCGCTGACCACCGTCATCTCTTCCGCTTCTGCGGTGCCAAAGGTGTATTCCCCTTCCGCCATGACGCCGACACTGGCGCGGCCAGTGCTGCTGCTGGTAAAACCAATGGATTTCACTTTACCGGAAAAGTATTCGTTACTTTGAAGCATGAACTGGCCCTTATATTTATAGAGAAAAATCCACTATAGGGGCCATGCTCATGACCTGTCACGCAAAATCATTACACCAGTAATTCTGACGCCAGGCGCGCCATCAGGACGTTAGAGAGCAGCACCGGAACATCCAGCGCCTTTTGCAGTAAATCACGATGCCGCTGATGGAAGCCCAGGCAGTCGAGCATCAGGACATCCGCCCCTCTGTCGATCAACTCCTGCCCGGCCGCAATTAGCTTCGCTTCGCTGTCCCAGAACGGGTTTGCCAGCGCGTACAACGGGGTGTGCTCCAGCGCGGCCCAATTCACCGTCTGGTTATCCAGCAGTTCTTCTACGGGAACGATCACGCCCACCTGATGACCATCAACAATTGACGCCACCAGCGGGGGGATAATCCGCATCGGTTCGAGCAGAATGGCATTACGCGCGCTGAGTCCTTTAACGGGTGCTGTGCTCATCAGCAAAATGACGTCATAGTCCTGATTGTCGAGCACTTCGATCACACCCTGTAGCGCGCGCTCGATTTTCTGGCGCGACACATGCGCCAGTTTACCGTCACTGAGTAACGTTGCCAGGGGATCTTCCCCCTCTCCGACCGCGTAGTCTTCCATGACCTCTTCCCGACTGAGCTTCCCTAACAGACTGAGATGCGTAATTTGTTGTTCAGAGACATGCTCGGTTAAGAGCGGTAATACTTCGCTTACAGGCACCACACCAATCGTGAGGATCGCCAACGTCGCCTTCATTTTGATCGCCTTCCGTTACTACCACAACTGCCACACAAGTACAGGCTCACTACGCTGCACTGTTCATTTTTTCAACAAAACAGCACCAAGGGTAGCAGGGGATCTCTACACCGTAATGTAAAGATCGACTGGCCTTTCCGAATCCACCTGTAATAACTAAATATTAACTGCTGCTTAACATCAGCGATATGTTAAAAGTGTGATTCAGGCACGGTTGTAACGAATTCGGATTCCTGTCAGGACTTCTCAGGATCCTCATAGCGCCGTTTCGCATCCAGCGCTTCCTGTTCGGTTTCATGTTCGCTGATCAGCGAATCAGGTTTTGGGTGATCGGCACGCAGCTGGTACCAGGTTACGGTCTGATCGCCGTTACCTTTTTCAACGATAACGATGCGGGCTTCACGTGGATAGGGAGGTCTGGTTGGCATAGCTCATCCTTTTTTTATGTCTGAGCTATGAGTATAGACGGCTGTCAGCTGGCGCAAGCCAAACGCAGGGCGGTAATAATCTGAATCGCAACTTTCTCGGGTGACGCTGACGCATCCACAACGTGGTGTGCCGCCTCGCGGTACAGTGCATCGCGTTCGGCGAGGACGTCGCTGACCTCTTCACTCAGCGGTTTCGCGGTCAGCGCCGGGCGCTGTCCCTCTTCCGGAAACGCCTCCAGCCGCCCCACCAGCGTAGAAACCGGGGCACAGAGGTAGATTACGACACCCTTTTCGCGCATAAACTGGCGGTTATACGGCGCCAGAATAATGCCTCCACCGGTCGCAATCACGGTTGACGGCGCGGTCACCGCTTCCAGCGTGGCCGTTTCGCGCGCACGAAAGCTCTCCCACCCCTCATTCTCCACGATATCGGCGATGGTCTTACCGGCATTCTCCTGGAGCCAGTGGTCAGTATCGACAAACTGACTCTGGCACAGACGCGCCAGCTCCAGACCAACGGTGGTTTTCCCACAGCCGCGAGGGCCAACTAAAAAGATGGGTGGGTTCATAACCAGGTGTTCCCCTTGCTGCCGGATAACTGAAGGCTGTAAAGAAATGATTGCAGAAGATGTTGCGCTAACTTTACTGCAAAGCGGTACGGAATGACAAGCCTGTGGAAGTCACACTGTACCACAAAACAGCCCGGAGGTGGGCTACGCCGGGCGGCGCTTCACTTCCAGCAGCCATTTATCCAGCTCGGCGGCAAACTGCTGGCGATCGCGCTGCGACAGGCTGTCCGGCCCACCGGTTTGCACGCCGCTGGAACGCAGGGTATCCATAAAATCACGCATGGTGAGCTTCTCCCGGATCGTTGCCGGCGAATAGCGTTCTCCGCGCGGGTTAAGCGCCGCGGCCCCCTTCGCCAGCACGTCGGCAGCCAGCGGGATATCCGCCGTGATCACCAGATCTCCTGCGTCACACAGGCGTACTATCTCGTTATCTGCCACGTCGAACCCGGCCGGCACGCGCAGAGAACGAATGAACCTGGAGGGCGGCACGCGGATATTCTGGTTCGCCACCAGCGTCATCGGCATCTGCACCCGCTCGGCGGCGCGGAATAAAATCTCTTTAATCACATTCGGACACGCGTCCGCATCAACCCAAATCGCCATAGTGTCTCCCCATTATGATTCTGGCGACTATTGTCACCTGCATTTCGTTGTTAAGCTATCAATGAGAGATAACAACGCATAATAACGGAGAGACGTGATGGATAAGAAAATCGGGTTTATCGGCTGCGGAAACATGGGTAAAGCTATCCTCGGTGGACTGATAGCCAGCGGCCAGGTGCTGCCGGGGCAGATTTGGGTCTATACCCCATCCCCGGATAAAGTCGCGGCGCTGCGTGATGAGTATGGTATCAACGCCGCCGAAAGCGCGCAGGAAGTGGCTCAGGTGGCGGACATTGTCTTTGGCGCCGTTAAGCCGAATATCATGATTAAAGTCCTGAGCGAGATCACCTCCAGCCTGAACAAAGAGACCCTGGTGGTGTCGATTGCCGCAGGCGTGACCCTCGACCAGCTCGCCCGCGCGCTGGGGCACGACCGTAAGATTGTTCGCGCCATGCCAAACACCCCGTCGCTGGTAAATGCCGGTATGACCTCCGTTACCCCGAACGCGCTGGTTACTTCTGAAGAGGTGGCGGATGTATTGAACATTTTCCGCTGCTTCGGCGAAGCGGAAGTGATTGCCGAACCGATGATCCACCCGGTTGTCGGCGTGAGCGGTTCTGCCCCAGCGTATGTCTTTATGTTTATCGAAGCCATGGCCGATGCCGCCGTACTTGGCGGTATGCCGCGCGCGCAGGCCTACAAATTTGCGGCGCAGGCGGTGATGGGCTCGGCCAAAATGGTGCTGGAAACGGGTAAACATCCGGGCGAACTGAAAGATATGGTGTGCTCGCCGGGTGGCACAACCATTGAAGCCGTGCGCGTGCTGGAAGAGCGCGGGTTCCGCTCCGCCGTGATCGAGGCGATGGAAAAATGCATGGAAAAATCAGAGAAGCTGAGTAAGTCCTGATGCGTTACGCCGGGCGTCAGGCGGCCACTTCGGTGCGACCCCGTCCGGCATTTTTGGCTTTATAGAGGGCCACGTCCGCGGCCTTTAGCCATTCACGATAGTGCGTGAACTGCGCCCCCCAGGGGGCAACCCCAACGCTGATACACAACCTCGCCATAGGTGCTCCGTGCAGCGGCATGTTGACCAGCCTTTCATGGACGCGCGCCATCGCCGCAATCGCGTTTTCGGCAGGCGTGCCGGACATGATCACCGCAAATTCATCTCCCCCGAAGCGGCCAATATAATCGCCTGCGCGCAGGGTCAGCTGAAGCTGGCGCGTGATGGCGACAATCGCTTCATCCCCCACGTCATGCCCCCAGGTGTCGTTGATCGTCTTGAAGTGATCGATATCGATGAGCAGTATCGTCGCCTGTCGATGGCTGCGACGGCAGGCCTCAAATTCGTTACGCAGCAACGTTTCCCAGTGACGGCGATTGAACACGCCGGTCATTCCGTCGCGGGTACTCATCAGCTCAAGCCGACGCTTATGCTCTGCCAGCCGGATCGCCGTGCGGTGGCTGAGCCAGGCAAACAGCATGGGGTAGACCACCAGCACGGGGAGCGTCAGCCACAACGCCAGCGGTTCAGAGGTCAATAGCACAGGAGTACCCGTGGATTGCACGGTGAGCAGGGCAGACAGAGCAAGCAGCGCAAGTCCTGTCAGAAATAAGCGGCATCCCCCCGATCCCATCATGTTCATGCCGATCATCACGATCAGCGCCGCCGTTGGCAGCGCATTGAACCCTATTAAGCCCATCCAGACGCCAGCAATGATGGCATCGATTTTCAGATTAACGATTTCACCGCCGTGGGGGCAGGTCGAACGAAAAGCCAGCTGCCAGGCCAGATGGGGCCAGACAAAGACCCAGCCCACCAATAACAACCACCAGACGCCAGAAAGAAGCTGACTCACCAGAACGCTGGCAAGCGGAACAAACAGCGCCGCCAGACCAACGATGCGTGCCAGCCGTATTCGCCGGGCAAATCGCAGACCGGAACGGTATGAGTCATCCTGAGAAAGCTGCTGATACCACGCTTCCCGAATGTTCTCGTGATTGTCATAAAACTCATCATTCATCATTTTTGGGAATATTCTGAAACATTTTCCCAAATTATAGAGAGGGGGATAGCGGGGAAAGTATGAAATTTTGGGTGAGCCACAGCCGTGACTCACCCGTTAGCACTACGCCTGTTTTTTCAGGCACGCGCTCATAAACTTGCTGCGATCGTCGCCTTTCAGCATCTGCTGTGTCGCCTGGGCATTGCACTCGCGCATTTTTTGCTGCTGCGGGGTCAGGCTTTTTTCACCCGGTTTGGTCGTACCATTTTTAAGGCAGTCGCTCATATACGTTTTACGGGCATCCCCTTTCAGACTTTGCGAGGTCGCCTGTTGGTTACAGGTCGTCATGCGCTGCTGCTGGGGCGTTAACGTTTTCTCTTCCGCATGTGCTGAGGCGATCAGACACAGGCCAGAGAGCAGGGTAACCAGTATTGTTGTTTTCATTGCACCATCCTTTATGTGAAGTTCCACGTTAAGTCTGGTTCGTTACGGGAAAAAAACCACCCTGCGGCCATGATTTTCACCGTGATTCAGGGTTATTTCAGTCCCGTCGCAGCGCGATTATTATTAACCGGTTTCACAGGAACGGAGGAGGTAATTACGAGCGATTTTAATGCGGTGAAAAGTGTGCTCTGCTTCATTTTAATTTCCCCATGGTAACAGGGTAAAAATAAAAACAGAGCGACGCCAGGCATCCTGCATGACAATTCTGTGACACGTCATTTCACCTCTGGCCGGTTAACTGCGAGGATGCCTTAAAAGCTTCTTTACGTATTGCTGAAGCAGCTCCGCGTCCTCTGCAGGCACCTGTGAATCAGGGCGAGCTTTTTCCAGCGCGCCTTCAACGTTGTCGATCAACGCCTCCTGCTCTGGTTTTGCCATCTGTCGCAGCAGCGCCGTCACAACGATCTCCAGCGCCTCGACCTGGGCAACCAGCTCTTTCGACTCTTCTTCCTTTTGGGCAAGCTTAACCAACAACTCAGCAATGAGATTTTTCATGGTGCTATGTCCTTATGTGATTTCCCCTGAAATTAACACCCTCATTGAATAATGAAAAGCATGGATTGGTTTTATCTTATGCAAAAGTGACATTGCTGCCAAAAAAGATATTTCGGAGCGCAAGCGAAACGTTTTTCTAAAAGACAGAAGCCGCATTTCGTTATATAAAAATGCGGCCATCATAAGAATTAATAATATATTATCGTGTTTACCTGGCTGACTTTGCCTCAGCGATTCGCCGGCGACGGCGCAAGGCAAAGGCTAGTTGAACAATATTAAGAAGCACCACCGCCGCCGTCGCGGCAAATACCCAGCGGAAACCCGCCATCGCCGAGACCGAGGCGCCAATAAGCGGGCCCGCTACGTTGCCTAAATACATGAACGACTGGTTGTAGCCAAAAATGCGGCCGGTTACCTGGTCACTGGAATATTTCACCAGCAGCGTCTGTACAGCGGGCAGCATAGCACCATCCGCGAAGCCAAGCAGGAAGCGCAACACCCCGAGCTGAAGCGGTGTTGTGACGAACGACATGGCAAAGAAAAGGATCACCGCAATGATGAGCGTTGCCATCAGAATGCGTGCCGTACCGATCCTGTCGCCCAGTTTCCCCAGACGCGGAGCGGACATCAGCGCCGACACGCCCGGCACGGCGGCAATCATCCCGCTCAGAAAAGCAATGTTGCTGCTGTCCGGTGCCATCGACTTGATAAACAGCGCCAGAATCGGTCCCACCGAGCCGTTACAGAGCTGGATCACCATCGTTGTCACAAAAAGGCTAATCATCAGGCCAGGATAAGGTAGCGAGGCGAAAACCGCCTTTCCGCTCAGGCGTTCTGATTTGCTGACGACAGGCCGACCGCCCTCTTTAATCAGAAAAAGGGTGACCAGAAAGGTGACCGTTAGCAGGATGGCGGTAATGATAAAGACCGCGCGCAGCCCAACATGGTCAGCCAGGAAGCCGCCGAGCAGGGGGCCGCCAATTACACCGCTAATCTGGGCCGTGGAAAGCGTGCTGAGTGCCCAGCCGCTCCGCTCGCGCGGTACCTGTGAGGCCACCAGCGCCATGGCATTCGGAATGTACCCGGAGGTCAGCCCCATTATCGCCCGCAGAATAAACAGCTGCCAGACGTTGGTGGCGAAGGCCTGGAGCAAAATGGCTATCGCCATCCCCAGCGAGGCGCGGAGCAGCATCAACTTGCGCCCCTTGCGATCCGCAAGGCTGCCCCACATCGGTGACACAATGGCGGACACCAGAAACGTCACGCTGAACGTCAGGCCGGACCACATAGAGAGCGCTTCATGAGAAGTGACCCCCAGCTGCGACACGTAAAGCGGCAGGAAGGGCAATATCTGGCTGATAGCCAGTCCGGTGAAGAAGCAGCCGAACCAGACTGAAATGAGGTTAACTTTCCAGGATTCCATAACAGAAATAGTCTTCATTTTTAGGCGAATTCGCCGACAGATTAGCAAGTTACGCGCAATGACATAGCGCCAGAGATGCGGCCTTGCAGACTTTGGTGTTTTATCTTCCCAGTCATCATATTTGTGAGATAAGTCACAATCTATCCAATTTTCGGCGGAAGATTATGCTTCATCGACATAAGCCATAGCCGCGCATTCCCAGATGGAAATGGTTGGCATGGGCGGCATTGTAGTCCGGCCCCAGACCGTTACCGTAATAGCCGCAGCTTGCCGACAGCAGCGCCTGTAGCCAGGGCTGCGTCTTTTCCGCTTTCCAGCCATTGAGGACGGTAACACGCTGTCCGTTTGCCAGCCTGAAAGCGCTGATATCCAGCGCATCCGCCGTGGCATGTTCGCTGCGCCGCGCATCCGGGCGGCTGTAGATATTGCGGCAGGCGAAGCTGCCCAGATGTTCAATACGCGTAAGCTCGCTGCCGGTCCAGGTTTTGGTGAGCGGCCGGGCCTGCTGGCTGACAAACAGCGCCGAGCTTAACGCCAGCGGGCAACTGGCGAGGAAGCTGCTGTTCAGGCTGACCGGGCCAAAATCGCGCACGCGCACCACGTTACTCAGCGGACACTCCCCGTCGCTGTCAGCGACAGCCTGGGTACGGATAAGCTGGCGTTGATTCGCCTGCGCTAACAGGTTTTCGCACGCCTGCGGCGTTAAGTGCCGGAGTTTAAACTGGGTTATTTTTCCAGGCGGATCGTCAAGCGTAAGCGGCACGAAAGGGTTGTAATGCGGCGGCAACCAGCGGTAGCCCACCGTGGCGATCCCGGCAATAACAATAAGAATAAGCAGACCTTTTCCTTTCACGCGCCCCCCTTCAACATCCCTCGAAACATTATGGCAGAAGGCCGCGAAACCCGCCGGGCATCGTGGTATGTTATTGGCTTTTCGTCAGACTGGAAGAGAGTGAGATGGCAAAGCAGCGCGTAGGTATTGTCTTTGGGGGAAAATCATCAGAGCACGAGGTGTCATTGCAATCGGCTAAAAATATCGTTGATGCGATTGATAAAAGCCGTTTTGACGTGGTGCTGCTGGGCATTGATAAACAGGGCCAGTGGCATGTTAACGATGCCAGCCAGTATCTGTTACACGCTGATGATCCGGCGCGCATCGCCCTTAATCCTTCTGATATCAGCGTCGCAACGGTTCCAGGCGTGGCACAGGGACAGCTTATCGATGCCGGGAACGCGCAGGCGCTGGCACAGATTGACGTGGTGTTCCCTATCGTTCACGGCACGCTGGGCGAAGACGGCTCCCTGCAAGGCATGTTGCGGATGGCGAACCTGCCGTTTGTCGGCTCCGATGTGCTGGGTTCTGCCGCCTGCATGGATAAAGACGTCACTAAACGTCTGCTGCGCGACGCCGGTCTGAATATTGCACCGTTCGTCACGCTCACTCGCGCCAACCGCGATAAACACAGCTTCGCGCAGATCCAGGCGCAACTCGGCCTGCCGCTGTTCGTGAAACCGGCGAATCAGGGCTCATCCGTCGGCGTCAGCAAAGTCACCAGCGAAGCACAGTTTAACGATGCCGTTCGTCTGGCCTTTGAGTTTGACCACAAGGTGGTGGTTGAGCAGGGAATTAACGGGCGCGAAATTGAGTGCGCCGTACTGGGTAACGACTTCCCGCAGGCGAGTACCTGTGGTGAAGTGGTGCTGAATAGCGACTTCTACTCCTACGACACCAAATATATTGACGACAAAGGTGCCCAGGTTGTGGTTCCCGCCGCGCTCGATCCTGACGTTAACGACAAGATCCGGGCGATCGCCGTTGAAGCCTATCAGGCGCTGGGATGCAGTGGGATGGCGCGCGTCGATGTGTTTCTGACGGCGGATAACGAGGTAGTGATTAACGAAATCAACACCCTGCCGGGCTTTACCAATATCAGCATGTACCCGAAATTGTGGCAGGCCAGCGGAATAAGCTATCCGGAACTGATCACCCGCCTGATTGAACTGGCGCTGGAGCGTCACGCCGCTGACAGCGCCCTGAAAAGCTCTGTTAACTGACGGTTAGTCGGCTTTCTCTGCCGTCGTCTCATCGGGACGACGGCGGATAATGAATCCCGCCAGCCAGAAACTGATTACCCAGGTCACCAGCCCAACCGCATAGGTTTGCCAGCCCTTCGCTTCAAATCCCAGCAGCCCGACAACACCGTTGAGTATAAAGATCAGCCCGATCGCAAAGGCGTAGTAATGCCAGTCACGGCGTAGTTTGGAAGTGAGCTTCATGACAACTCCGGCAGAAAAAAAACTATCCTCTCACAGTTTGATAAAGCCGTCTGTGGCGGATACGTAAATTCTGAAAAGCAGCGCAGTTTCACTTATGTTATCAATTTGTGACGTGATGCAGAAATCGACAATCCAGGAGAAATCCTGAGCCGAATTTCCCACGATTCTGATATTGACAAATGCTATGACCTGTCACACTCACCCTGTACGACGCGTATTAAAACAGAGTGATATTTTCGGGAGGTCTTATGGCAGACTTTACATTGTCGAAACCGATTTTTGGCGGAAAACAACCAAAAACCTCCACGGCGGGGAATATTGCCTATGCCCTGTTTGTTCTGTTTTGTTTCTGGGCAGGAACCCAACTGCTGAACATGCTGGTGCATGCCCCTGGCGTGTATGAGCATCTGATGCAGGTGCAGGATACCGGCCGCCCGCGCGTTGAAATCGGTTTAGGCGTGAGCACCGTATTCGGGCTCATTCCCTTCCTCGCGGGCAGCATGGTTCTGGGCGTGATTGCGCTCGTGCTGCGCTGGCGCAACCGCCACTGATTACAGTCCCATACAGCGAGCCCGACGATCGTCCACGCGTTTTGCGAACCATGCGGTCGTCAGGTTACGCGTGATCTTCGGGCTTTCAAGCTGAATGCCTGGCAGAATGGCTCTGGGTAGTGCCTTTCCACTTTTCTTCTCTGCAAGCGCGAAAACCTGCTTATACAGATCCGTTTTCTCAAACGCCAGGCTGTCACCCTTCTCCAGCTGTCGGCGAATGTCACTGTTGCTCATCTCCAGCTTCGTCGAAAGTTTTCGCACTGCCCGTTCGGTGGACCCTGCCTCGCTGCTGCCGTAAGCAATGAGATCGCCATCCAAAGCGAGCTTCACACCGCTGGCACGGCTTACCGCATTCTGGAAGGCTGCATTTCGGCTGGCATACCAGCCCGCGTTAAAGTCGGCAAAACGATACAGCGGTTTATCGTAGTTGGCCGGATAATTCAGCAGGTGATACGTCCCAAACCACAGCCCACCGCGCAGGGAGAAGACTTCCTGACGCACCGTACCGTCGATATCCCACGGATAGCCGTCGGTATGCTTTTCCGCAAATGCGATGCTTACCTGCATCGGACCGCCGGTATGTACCGGATTCAGCGAGCCAAACAGCTTCTGCCCCATCGGAACCATATTGATGAAATCATCGAAAATGGCGCTGAGCTGCCTCTCGGTTTTCACCGTATCCAGCCGTTCGCTGTAGCTTTTCCCGTTTGGCGAGGTGATTTTAAGGGCGGTATGTACCAGGAAAACCGGGATATGCATCGATTCGGCCCGGCGGTCGATCTCCTTCCAGGCGATTTTGTTCAGGCCAGGCACAACAGGATCTGACTGATACATCGATTCCTGCTGCGCCACCGCCAGTACAGAGCAGATGTTCTCCTCGGTAGGCGCGATCTTCTGACTTTTGAAGGTCGTTGCCAGCACATCAGCCCACTCACTGCGATCCTTCACGCTGGCGGGCATTTTTTGCCGCACCACGCTCGCCACATCAACGGGCTTCTCCCCTTCTTTGAGCGAGGTAGCCTCTTTCTCGGCACAGCCCGCCAGCACGACGGCGGCGAGTAACGTCAGTGGTAATGCACGTGGTACGGCAAATGGCATAGCAATTCCTTTTTAACCTAATGTATGGGTGACTTCCTGCAAATCCTTATCGTCCAGCTCACGCTCGAAACTGCGTAAACGTTTGTAGATGGACATCAGCTCCACCAGCGTAGTCCAGGAGCTAATCAGGTACTGGAACGAACCGCGAACCTGACCAAAAACGTTGGTGATCTGGGTCATCAGACCGAGTGTAATCGTACCCGCAACGATGGACGGGAACAGCAGGAACAACCCGAAAACGTTATCAACCTGAAGATAAAGGATGCGCGCGATATTGAAATACATGTAATGGAAATAGAGGCGGAAGTAATTACGACGTACGGCGCCAAACAGCTCACGCACGGTAGGCGGTGACGCACGGTTGGGATCGTCTTCACCATACACCAGCTCTTTACGGTAGGCCGCTTCCACGCGCTGGTTTTTAAATTCCAGCCCCGGCAGCTTGATCCCCACCACTGCCAGCAGTCCCGTTCCCATCAGCGACCAGACAATCGCGGCAATGACCAGGCCGTACGGCAGATGGCCGACAATCGGCAGTTCCGGAACGTGGGATGAGAGTGTCACCAGCACCGGCAGGAAGGCGATCAGCGTCATGATGGCATTAATAAAGCTCACGCCCATATCTTCGAGTGTAGAGGCAAAACGCATGGTGTCTTCCTGCACACGCTGTGCGGCACCTTCGATATGACGCAGGTGCTGCCAGTGCGCCATATAGTGTTCGTTCATCGCGGTACGCCAGCGGAACACATAGTGACTGACGAAAAAGTTATTCATCACGCCGATCACCACGGCGATGAGGGCGATGCCGAGGAAGATCCCCACCTCATGGTAGAACTGGTTAATGGTCACTTTATGCGGCGAACTCAGCGCCGTCTGGATCAGATCGTAAAACGGCGCATACCAGGCGTTGACCGCCACGCCCACTTCCACCAGGAACCAGGTGACAAAGATGATTAACGACGTGCCGAGAATCGACCAGTATTGCCAGCGGTGAGGCGAATAGATAAACCAGAACATGGCAAAAAGCCCCACGCAGAGCATGTAATAGGCGTAGAAAAGCAGATAGCTCATGGACCAGAAGCGCGCAGCGCTAATGGGAATGTCGCCCGTTGCCCCCGTAAGACGGGTCAGCCACGCGCCGCCACCGGCCTGCCAGAAAATGACAGCCAGCAGTGCCCAAATAAATGCCGACAGGAAAAAGGGCCCCGGCTTTGGGAAAAAAGACTTAAACATTGTGCTTCCTTCTTGTTGTTATGGCTGTTGCTGTGTTTAACATATCGCCACACGAAACCTTGCCTGGGCCAGCCTCCCGGCTCAGGCAAAAAAGTCAGACCTGCGGGTGAATTATTAGTTCGCTTTCCAGTTTTCAAGAATTGTTTCGGTGCGTTTCACCGAAGGCGGGTTGGCAGGGGCGATGAAGTTACGCCAGACATCGTTATAGTGCGCGATCAGAACCTGGGCATCGGCCGCTGGACGATTGGCCGTGGTGTGGGCATCCTCCGCAACCGTGATGTGGTAGCCCCGGCTGACACCGTTTTTAAAGGTGGCATCGACACAATAATCCGTCGCGCAGCCGCAGATAATAAATTCATCGATCTCCTGTTCGCGCAACAGTGCCTCGAGCGAAGTGTTATAGAAGGCATCGCAAGCGGTCTTCGTGACGTAAAACGCCCCTGCCGGCTGGTTGAGATCGGGCAGCAATGCAAACCCTTCGCTCCCCTCCTCTAGCCCGCCAGCTTCAGTATGCTGTATGAAAATAACGGCCTCAGCAGCCTGGGTAAGCTGATTGATCAGTGAGACACATTTCTCACTCTGATGGCGCGGCGTCTTAAACACCCCATTCTGCATATCAACCACCAAAACCACACGCTTTTCAGACATACCGTTCTCCGCAATAATGAATGTAACTGGTGACTATCATAAGCCCGATGTCACAAAATGGGAGTCTGGCCGTAAGTAAATTGTGCAAATTTACCCACGGTTACGTTTTTCTCGCTATCGTTATGCAAATCGGACGATTGCCCGACGCCGATTAGTAGTATAACTACCCGTAACTCTCCTTATTCACTGGATGGATGCTTTTCGTTGAAACGTTGTCTGCTCTCTTTCGCCGCGCTGTGTGCGGTGAGCCTGTCCACCGCCCAGGCAGCACAGCCTCTGACGGCACCGGTTCTGGCCTCTGACATTGCCGATCGCTATGCGAACCTTATTTATTACGGCAGTGGTGCGACGGGAATGGCGCTGGTCGTGATCGACGGTAACCAGCGGGTGTTTCGCAGCTTCGGTGAAACACGACCGGGAAATAACGTTCGCCCGCAGCTGGATTCCGTTATCCGTGTCGCGTCGATAACCAAGCTGATGACCAGCGAAATGCTGGTGAAATTGCTCGATCAAGGCGTGGTAAAACTCGACGATCCGCTCAGCAAATATGCGCCACCCGGCGCTCGCGTTCCGACATATCAGGGAACGCCGATCAGGCTGGTGAACCTGGCGACCCATACCAGCGCCCTGCCGCGAGAACAGCCCGGTGGCGCTGCGCATCGCCCTGTCTTTGTCTGGCCAACTCGCGAACAACGCTGGAACTACCTGAGCACCGCAACGCTGAAATCGGCCCCGGGTTCTCAGGCTGGCTATTCTAACCTGGCGTTTGATCTGCTGGCCGACGCGTTAGCAACGGCTTCAGGTAAGCCTTACCCTCAACTTTTTGAAGAGCAAATCACGCGTCCGCTCGGGATGAAAGATACTACTTACACTCCCTCCCCGGACCAGTGCAAGCGTCTGATGGTGGCAGAAAAAGGGGCCAGCCCGTGTAATAACACGCTGGCAGCCATTGGCAGCGGTGGGGTTTACTCTACGCCTGGCGACATGATGCGCTGGATGCAACAGTTCCTCTCATCGGATTTTTACGCGCGCAGTAATCAGGCCGACCGAATGCAGACGCTCATCTACCAGCGTGTTCAGTTACGTCGCGTCATTGGTATGGATGTTCCCGGTAAAGCCGATGCCCTCGGCATGGGCTGGGTATATATGGCGCCAAAAGATGGTCGCCCGGGTATTATTCAAAAAACCGGTGGGGGTGGCGGATTCATCACCTACATGGCGATGATTCCGCAATCAAACGTGGGCGCTTTTGTGGTGGTCACCCGGTCACCGAACACCCGCTTCGTGAATATGAGTGATGGCGTAAATAACCTTGTCGCCGAGCTGAGCGCCAATAAAGCGCAGGTACTTACGGCCGCTAACTGAGCTTAATAATCCGTGGGCAAACGGTTGATACTGATCAGTTTGCCCCGGCTCATATTGATGTAGTTCCCCTGACGCAGCGCCGCCAGAACCTCCGCAACCACCGAACGTGATATACGCGTGCTACGCTGAATATGATTCATCACACCAATTTTTGAGCGTAGCGTGTCATCCCACTCGGCCATATTGATTAGCATCGCCCGAATTTGGCTATACGAATTATTTCCGACCAGCTGGATATCACGTTTTCCCAGTAAATGATTTAGCCATGAAAGCCAGCAGAACGCTTCTTGCCAGAGTTGTGCTTCTTGAATAATTTCGCATGCAGTAGAGGCTGGCAAATAAAATCCGGTACAAGGTGTTTGTGCCATCAGGGAATATTCAAGATAGCTGTCATTAATCCATGCACTTAATCCATGAATATAGGGTGCCCGTGCAATACCCACGAGTAATTCATCTGATTTACGGTGAACGACTGTCAGGCCGGATTGTATTACAAATGTCAATGGTTCATCATCATTATTGCCGGTAGTTATAAATTGTTGTGGTTCCGTTTTAAATGGGGTACCGGCGACTTCCAGACACTTTATGAGCCGGCTTAATTCAGAAAGTGGTTTCGCATTAACGTTCATGCATACCTCAAGTCATCTGTATATGTCGGTTCTTTATTATTTTTAAAGCACATAAAAAAGCGGGGGCAAAATCCCCCGCGTTTTTTCTTACCAGGTATATTTCACACCCAGGTTTGCTCCCCAGTTCTGGTCAACGTCGCCGCCGCCCAGATAAGTCGCATCAGTGTAAGCACTGAAGTTTTTCGTGAAGCTGAACTGAGTGCCCAGTCCCACGCGAACCGCAGAGCCTTCCACGCCGTTGTCAATGCTGTCATTGTTGATATCAGCATTGTTGTCGGCATCGTCATACACGTAAGCCAGCTTGAAGTAAGGGGTTAATGCCTGCTCGCCACCGTAGTTGAAGGTATAACCTGCATCCACGCCGAGCTCATAACGCATACTGTCGTAAGACTGGCCATCGATACGCATGTCGTTGCTTAACTGATAGTCATCACCGGACTGGAACAGGCCAGAGATCGCCGCGTAAGGCGTGACGTAGCCAGACAGGTTTGGTTTCCAGTCATAGCCCAGTTTCATCCCGAAACCAACGGCGTCAGTCGTGGTATTACCGTCAACATACTGACCGTTGCTCATGGTAGCAGAGAGGTCGTTGTTGAAGCGGGTGTAGCTCATGGAGCTGTCGAGGAAGATGTCGTTCATGAACTTCGCCGACGCGTAGATCATCGCAGTCTGGCTGTCCTGATCGACCTGACCAGTACGATCGCTGATATCACCCTTCGCGAAACCAGCCGCACCACCGACAATCCACTTCGCGTTATTACCGTCGATCTGAGTATCCAGACCCACCATAATGCCGCTTACGTCCTGATCGTAGCTAACGGTGCCATTATCCGCGTCAAAGTTGCCGCCAAAATAGCTCACTCATGCGCCGCCGTTATCTGCCAGGCCATGACGGCTGTTGGTCAGACGGGTACCCACGGTATCCTGTTGCAGATTCCAGATGTTGGTATTAGCAGAAGGAATGCTCAGCGCCATGTTGGCGTAGTCAGTCAGCTCTTCCTGCTGGAGAACAACGGTGTCACCCTTCTGCTGCGCCTGATAGGTGTATGCACCTAAATCAGCTTTGTTTGCCGCAGTAAAGCTGGCAGCGGTATCCGCGTTATTGTCATAGACGCGAATGATCTCTTTGTTTTTGTAGTCAGCTACGGAGCCTGCACCGGTCGCATCGTCGATGCGCACTTTATAGTTACCGGCAACGTCACCGTTCACCGCCAGATGGCCGTCAGAGTTCAGCGCGACAACACCATAGTCGTAGTCCGCTTTATGGCTATCGTTGGTGATATAGCGTGCGTTGTTCAGGTCGCTGTTCAGCACATAATCGCGGCTGGCAACGTTGAGCACACCGCCATCGGTCAGCACCATATTGTGCGTATCAACCTGACCCAGACCCAGCGCCAGCTCTGCACCGTTGTCTACAGTAATGGTGTTGGCATACAGTTCTGCCGTCTCTTCAGACAGTGCCGCACGGCTGTAGCTATCCAGATACAGACTGTCGGTTGCCACGGCACCGCTGTCGCCAATATTCAAGGTTGAAGCATTGGTCAGGGTGATGGAATCTGCCAGCAGGCCGGAGTTTTCAACATTGACCTGAGACTGGTTGTTCACCGTCAGTGCATCGATGTTGGAGATCTTGCGGGTATCCCACTCGGAACCGTTATCCAGCGCCACGTTGAACAGGCCGCTCTGATACACCTCTTCACCGGCAACGTGACCGTTGCTGTCAAAGGTAGAATCAGGCCAGATGCTATTCGGGGACAATGCGTGCCAGTCTACGTTGCTGTAGCCCTGGCCATACATCTGCGCAGTGCCGATAGCTTCAACGCTGGACTGCGCTGCACCCACCCACTTACTGCCGTTGGTCAGCGTGACATCCAGTTTATCGGTACCATCCCAGCCGTTGGTGGTTGGGTTATAGACGCCATCTTCTGTGGTATCCGTTGCCGGATCGCCATTCTCGTAGAAGTTGTTATCAAAGGTGCTGGAGAAAAGAATGTCACCCGTAACGGTAGAGTGATCGAGGGTAGCGGTGGTCTGCATGGCGTTATCAGACGCACTGGCAGCAACGATCAGCGCCGCATCATCCGCAGCCGTGGCGTTGGTTTCACCGTAGTCGCTTGGCTTCGCCGTTTGACCGTAGAAGCCGCTGGTGCCCAGATCGCTGTATGCGCCAGAGGTCAGCACAGAGTCTTTCACCACCAGCGTATCGGTAAAGATATTGCTGCTGTTAGCAACGCCTTCAACACCGTCGTATGGCGTGTTATCAAGCTCCTGATAACCCTGCGTCAGCGTGATGCCCGCGATGTGGGAATTGTTCTGAATAACGATATCAGACTCAACATCCAGGGTGATGGCGTTACCCAGACCATAGGTGTCCAGATAATGCGTTTCAGTGGTATCGCCATTAACGACATCATACGCATAATGCTCGTAGGTATCGTTGATGGTGGAGTTATCAACAGTCAGGCTAAAACGATCGTACTGGGTATGCGTAGTGCCGTCAGTATCCACGCCTTCTGCACACGTCGTGGTCATACACTCTGACGTGATCATGCCGTTAATGGTGCTGTTAGAAATACTCAACGCGTTCGCACGGCCATTGACACCATCATCCAGATAGTATGTCGAAATAACTCCGTTAACGGTTGATTTATTGATGACTGGATAAATGTCACCATCATGTGTGGCATCTGAATAATCCCAGTCAGCATAACCATAATACCAGGGCGTGGACGCAGTATTGTCATATCCAAAAGTATTATATGTCGTGCCGGATATATCTTTCGCATTGGCCTGAGAAGCGATAGCCAGTGTGCAGGCTAATGCAAGTTGTGATACAACCAGTTTCTTTTTCCATGTTTGCATTGGGTCATCCCTCCTCAGGGACGTAAGCAAGTTTGTCCATCAAATCATTTGGCAACGTTTAATTGCGGAAGGAATTATGCAGTTTCACTTCGAAAAGGTTCAATGAATGATTCCATTAAGTCCGTATTCAGACAAATAAGCTTATAAACCCAGGACAATATCAATCATTATGAATAAATATTATAAATTCAACTGATTGCAAACTACTTTAGTTGCTTCGACACATATAATAAAAAGCAATAAATCATTTATATTTATAATCCCAAACCAATATAGAAGCCTCACCAATATCACATACCACTCTGGACACCATAATAAGATTTATAATATATACAAAATACATGTAGCGTATATTAATCGATTTCGAAAATCTAAAAGACAACTTTAGTAAAACACCACTCTCCGCTTTCAGGTACACTAAGCCTCTTTGTTCCACAAACATCAGGCATACCATGACCGATTTAATTGCTCGTCCCCGTCGCCTGCGCAAGTCACCCGCACTGCGCGCCATGTTTGAAGAGACAACACTGACCTTAAACGATCTGGTGTTGCCGATTTTTGTTGAAGAAGAGATCGATGACTACAAAGCCATCGACGCGATGCCGGGCGTGATGCGCATTCCTGAAAAGCATCTGGCCCGCGAGATCGAACGCATTGCGAATGCGGGCATCCGCTCGGTGATGACGTTCGGTATCTCCCACCACACTGACGCAACCGGCAGTGATGCATGGAAAGAAGACGGCCTCGTGGCACGCATGTCGCGCATCTGCAAAGAGAGTGTGCCGGAGATGATCGTCATGTCCGATACCTGCTTCTGCGAATACACCTCTCATGGCCACTGCGGTGTGCTGTGCGATCACGGCGTGGACAACGATGCGACCCTGCTGAATCTGGGCAAGCAGGCGGTGGTTGCCGCCGCCGCGGGTGCGGATTTCATTGCACCTTCTGCGGCAATGGATGGTCAGGTTCAGGCTATTCGTCATGCGCTGGATGCGGCAGGCTTTACCGACACCGCCATCATGTCCTACTCCACCAAATTCGCCTCCTCCTTCTACGGCCCGTTCCGTGAAGCGGCGGGCACGGCGCTGAAAGGCGATCGTAAAACCTATCAGATGAACCCGCTGAACCGCCGCGAAGCGATTCGTGAATCTCTGCTCGATGAAGCACAGGGCGCAGACTGTCTGATGGTGAAACCGGCCGGCGCGTATCTGGATATCCTGCGCGACATTCGCGAACGCACCGAACTGCCTCTGGGCGCATACCAGGTGAGCGGCGAGTACGCGATGATCAAATTCGCCGCGCAGGCGGGTGCCATCGACGAAGAGAAAGTGATCCTCGAAAGCCTGGGTGCGATCAAACGCGCGGGCGCGGATCTGATCTTCAGCTACTTCGCGCTGGATCTGGCTGAGAAGAAAATTCTGCGTTAATCCGCTTTAGCGCCGGGTGGCTTCGCCATACCCGGCCTACTCTCTGCGCGAATCTTCACTAAACTGCAATACAACCGACATCTCCTCCTTCTACTGTCTGGGCAAGACGGCAGGAGGAGTGATCAATGTTTAGTCTCGACAGCGTTCTTGATGACCTTTGGCCTCAGGCGAGGCCCGCACCCTGGCAAAAAAGTCTGTTAAAAAGACTGCTCCACGAAGACGAATTTCAGCAGTTTGCCGCCAGCCACCGTCACCTGAAAGGGCTGGATATGGTAGAGCAGGTTCTGGAACACCTTGATATTCTCTGCACCATTTCCGCCCGAGACCTCGAACAAATCCCCGAACACGGCCCACTCATTGTGATAGCGAACCACCCGACGGGCACCCTGGATGGGCTGGCGCTACTGTACGCCGTTTCGCGCGTGCGCCGGGACGTCAAGGTTGTCACCAACCGGATGCTGTCTCACCTTGAGCCCCTCAGCTCGTTGTTTATCCCCGTGGACAATATGGGCGGCAGAACCGCAAAAGCATCTCTGGTGCAGATGGAGCAGCACCTGCAAAACGCCGGCGTGCTGATCTTCTTCCCGGCGGGCGAAGTCTCCCGCCCAACGCGTAAAGGCATCCGCGATAAAAAGTGGCATCCGGGCTTTATCAAGCTGGCCAGCAAACTACGGGTACCGCTGCTACCGGTACATATTCAGGCCCACAACAGCCTGCTGTTTTATGCCAGCACCCTGGTATCGCCGACGGTATCCCTGCTGCTGCTGATGCAACAGATGTTTCGCCGCCGCCACAGCCAGCTGCCGATCAAAATCGGCCAGCAGATTGCCTGGAATGATCGGTTTAGCTCTACCCTTTCATCGCGTGAGATGGCCGAGCAGTGCCGTCAGCACGTGATACGACTTGGCAAGGGATTGCCTGGCGTCTTTAAAACCCAGTGCGCCATTGCCCGCCCGGAAGACAGGGCCACGCTGAAGCGGGAGCTGGCGCAGGCCGAATGTCTGGGCAAAACCAGCGATGGTAAAACCATCTATTTGTGGCAGCGCAACGGGCAGGAAGAGGCGCCTCTGCTGCGCGAGCTGGGGCGACTGCGCGAGATTGCCTTTCGCGCCGTGGAGGAAGGCAGCGGAAAACGCCGGGATACCGACAGCTACGATGATGACTATCTGCACCTTATTCTGTGGGATGATGATGACCTCGAGATTGTCGGCGCGTACCGCTTTATGCCAACGGCCATGCAGGTGGAAAAGTGCGGCGTCGAGGGATTGTACAGTTACAGCCTGTTCCACTACGACGAAAAAATGCAGGACATACTGGAGCACGGCATTGAGCTCGGGCGCAGCTTTATACAGCCGCGCTACTGGGGACGTCGCGGTCTGGACTACCTGTGGTCAGGCATTGGCGCCTATCTGGCGCGCTATCCACATTACCGTTACCTGTTTGGTCCGGTGTCCATCTCCGGCGGCTTACCGCCTGCCGCCCGGGATCTGCTGGTCGCGTTTTATCGTCTCTGGTTTCCGGCCAGCCACCCGTTAGCCGCCTCGCGTCAACCCTACCCGGCGTCACTCCCGGACGTGCTGGCGCAATTTAGCGGGGTGGATTACGTGGATGACCTGACAAAGCTCAAATCCCTGCTCGGCAATCTGGGCTGCGGTATTCCGCCGCTTTATAAACAATATTCCGAGCTATGCGAGCCAGGCGGCGTGCAGTTTATCGATTTCGGCAGCGATCCGGCGTTCAATAACTGTATCGACGGGCTGGTGCTGGTGGATCTGTGTTATCTGAAGGCGAACCGCTATCAGCGGTATATAGAGGCGCACTTAATACCCTCACCCCTGCCCTCTCCCTAAAAGGGAGAGGGTGAAAACCGCACCGGTCAGCCCCCTCGCCCCTTTGGGGAGAGGGTTAGGGTGAGGGGCTCAAACCGCACGGTAGAACGGCTTATCCCCCAAAATCGTCGCCCGCTGCATAATCCTTCGCTGCGGCAGGTAATCCGCATTGGCGTAATGCTGTGTGACGCGGTTATCCCAGATCGCCAGATCGTTCTCCTGCCAGCGCCAGCGCACCTGAAACTCCGGCTTCGTGATATGCGCAAACAGGAAACTGAGCAGCGCCTCGCTCTCTTTTTCCGTTACGTCCACAATGCGCGAGGTAAACCCTTCGTTCACAAACAGCGCCTGCTTGCCGGTCACCGGATGGGTACGCACCACCGGGTGCAACAGCGGCGGATGCTTTGCGACCGCATCCAGCCAGCGCTGGTGCTCCTCTTCCGTTTTACGGTACTTATACTCCTGGAACGATTTTTTAAAATCATGCTCCGCCCGCAGGCCACTTAGCAAGGTCTGGAACGGCGCGGAGAGCGCCTCAAACGCCGCAATGCCGCTCGCCCACAGCGTATCGCCGCCGGTCTCTGGCAGTAGTTTTGCTGCCAGAATCGCCCCGGCTGGCGGTGTGTCGATAAAGGTAACATCCGTATGCCAGTTGTCATTATCGGGCGGGTTATCGTTATGAGTGTCCAGCACGATAATTTCCTCCACCCCTTCCGCATGCGGGTAGACCGGGTGGATATGCAGGTCGCCAAAACGCAGGGCCAGCGCGCGCTGCTGTTGCGGGGTGATGGCCTGCTCGCGCAGGAACACCACCTGATGGCGCAGCACCGCGTGGTACAGCTGCTCAAACTGGTTATCGCTCAGCGGACGGGTTACGTCCAGGCCCGACACCTGCGCGCCAATGTACGGCCCCAACGGGATAATCGTCAGACGTTCACTCATTGTATTTCTCCATGCCAGGGCGTCAGGCGACGCTGTAGCGTGCGCAGTCCCAGTTCTAATCCAAAGGCGATCGCGGCGATGACCGCGATCCCTGCCAGTACCACGTCAGTCGCCAGGAACTCTCCCGCCGACTGCACCATAAACCCAAGGCCGCGCGTGGCGGCAATCAGCTCTGCCGCCACCAGCGTTGACCAGCCCACCCCAAGGCCGATGCGCAACCCGGTCAATATCTCCGGCAGCGCACCTGGTAAAATGACGAACAGCAGTACCTGCGCGCGGCTGGCGCCGAGCGACTGCGCCGCACGTATGCGTACCTGCTGCGCACTCTTTACGCCAGCCAGAGCCGACATTGCTACCGGCGCAAAAATAGCCAGATATATCAGTAAGATCTTTGACGTCTCGCCGATGCCAAACCAGATCACCATCAGGGGCAGATAAGCCAGCGGCGGTACGGGACGGTAAAGCTCTATCAGCGGGTCGAGAATGCCGCGCACCGTCGGGCTCAGTCCCATCGCAATCCCCACCGGAACGCCAATAATGACCGCCGCCAGCAGCGCCACCAGAATACGCGTCAGACTGGCGCCTAAATGCTGCCAGAGGGTGGCATCCATAAAGCCCTGCGGTCCGGCGATGGCGATCAGTTTTTCCAGAACCTGGCCTGGCGGGGGCAGAAACAGCGGGCTGATCCACTGCTGCGCGGCAACCGCCCACCATACCGCCAGCAACACCACCAGCGTGCTGACGCTTAAGGTGAGCTGGCGAGAGAACGGCCAGCGTAAGGCACGGCGCGTCCGCCGCGTTTTTTCACTGAAGACAATGCTCATGAGAACGCCTCCCGCTGTTCAAACACACGGCTCAGGATGTATTCCCGTTTTTCGATAAATAGCGGGTCTGATTTAATGCTGCGTACTGGCTCTCCCGCCACATAGCGCCGGGCAAACTCAAGCGGCAGACGCTCCAGCACGCGTCCCGGTCCCGGTGAGAGCAGCACCAGCTCCGTCGCCATAAATACGGCCTCTTCGATATCGTGGGTGATTAACAGCACCTGCTTGCCGGTTTCGTGCCACAGGCGCAGCAGCAGGGTTTGCATCTGCTCACGGGTAAAGGCATCCAGCGCCCCGAAAGGTTCGTCCAGCAACAGCAGCTGAGGGTTAGCCGCCAGCGCACGGGCAATCCCGACGCGCTGACGCTGCCCGCCTGAAAGCTGCCAGATAAAGCGTTTTTCAGCCCCCTCCAGCCCGACCTTTTTCAACATGTCGCGCGCCGTATTCAGACGCTGTTCACGCGCTACGCCGGCCAGTTGCAGACCAAACGCAACGTTTTCCTGCACGTTTCGCCACGGAAGTAGCCCTTCGTTCTGGAAGACCACGCCGCGCTCTGCGCCCGGCCCCGTTACCCGTTTTCCTTCGAGTTGGATCGTGCCGTGCTGATACGGTACAAACCCGGCGATCAGGTTCAGCAGCGTCGTTTTCCCGCAGCCGGACGGCCCCAGTACGACCAGCAGTTCACCGCTGTCCAGCGTCAGGTTGATCTCTTTCAGGGCGGGTTTGCCGCCGTAATCGGCAGACAGGTTGGTAATGTTCAGCATCGCAGCCCCCTTATTTCACAAAGCGGTCGGTCACGAACCGGCTGTAATCCGCTGCTACCGCAGGCACTTTGCCCTGCTCTTTCAGGAACGTCGCAGTGTCGACAATCGCTTTGCTCACCGGCCCGTTCAGCTGCTGGACCTGCTGCGCAGGTGTCAGATAGGTGTTGCCTTTCACCAGCCCCGGCACGTCAGCTTCCGGCACGCCGCTCAGACGTGAGAGTTTCTCCAGGTTGGCGGGCTGTTTCAGCCATTCATCCGGGTTGCTGATGTAAGGCTGCTGGGCGTCGATGGCGCTTTTGGCGAAGGCTTTCACCACTTCAGGGTGTTTTTCGGCAAAGTCCTTACGAACGACCCAGACATCAAGTGTTGGCGCCCCCCATTGCCCCACTTTTTCGGAGTCGGTCAGCACGGTGCCGTCTTTTTCCAGCTCGTTGACGGCGGGCGCCCAGACGTATGCTCCGTCAATGTCGCCACGCTGCCAGGCGGCAATAATCGCTGGAGGTTGCAGGTTGATGATCTGCACCTGGCCCGGCTTAATGCCCCAGTGTTTCAGCGCTGCCAGCAGGCTGTAATGCGTGGTGGAGATAAACGGCACCGCGATGCGTTTGCCAATCAAATCTTCGGGTTTCGTGATGCTTTTCTTCACCACCAGCGCTTCGGAATTTCCGAGCTGCGATGCCAGCAGGAAGACTTCAATCGGCACCTGCTGGCTGGCGGCAACGGCCAGCGGGCTGGAACCCAGGTTGCCAATCTGCACGTCGCCCGAGGCTAACGCCCGCACAATTGCCGCGCCGCTGTCGAACTTGCGCCAGTCGACGTTCGCCCCGCTCGCTTTGGCGAAGGTGTTATCCGCCTGCGCGACTTTCGCCGGTTCCGCGGAAGTCTGATACGCGACGGTGACGTCCACCGCCTGCGCCTGAAATGCCCACAGCGCCAGTGCACCAAGTAACGTGATTCGCGATGAAATTGCCATACCGTCTGCTCCCCTTGTTGTTATAAGGACAGTATTTCCGGCGTGGGATTTTTGATAAAGGAATAAAAAAGAATCGCTAATGACGATTCGTTTTTAGAAAAAAAGCGGGAAAGGATAGTGAATTTTGTACGGTTGTTTCGCCGGGTGGCGCTGCGCTTACCCGGCCTACGGTTCGTGCAATTTGTAGGCCGGGTAAGGCGCAGCCGCCACCCGGCAAAGGCCTCAGCGCTGAACCGTCAGCGCAGCAATATCCTGCGGCGTGGTCCGACAGCAGCCGCCAATCAGCTTCGCGCCTGCTTCCAGCCACTGCGGTAAGTACCCCGCCAGCGTCTCGCACGTTTCACCGTGGTGATGCCAGGTTTTACTCACCGCATCGTAATGCTCGCCGGAGTTCGGATAGACCACCAGGGGCAGCGACGTCAGGCTGTGCAGATGCATCAGCGCCGCCGTGGTGTTTTCCAGCGCGATACAGTTAATCCCCAGCGCGACAACCTGCGGGTAGCTTTCCAGCGCAGAAACAACATCCCGCAGCGGCGTTCCGTCGCTCAGGTGCTCACTGTCACGCAGGGTAAATGAGAACCATGCCCGGGCGCGCGGATATGCCGTCAGCAACGCCGCCAGCGCCTTAATCTCAGTGAACGAAGGCAGCGTTTCACAGGCCAGGAGGTCCGCGCCCGCATCCAACAGCGCCTCTACACGCGGGCGGTGGAAGGCGGTAAATTCTTCAGCGCTACGCACATAATCGCCGCGATACTCGGAACCATCGGCCAGATACGCGCCGTAAGGGCCCACAGATCCCGCCACCAGCAAAGTGCCTGCATTTGCGTTCTCTGCCAGGTACGCTTCGCGCGCTTTGCGTGCCAGCTCTACGCTTTTGCCGATCAGCGTCCGGGATTGCGACTCGTCCAGCCCGCGAGCGGCAAAGCCTGCGGGTGTCGCCTGATAGCTGGCGGTGATCGCCACCTGTGCCCCCGCGCGGTAGTAGTCGAGGTGTACGTCGCGGATCAGCTCCGGATTTTCCATCAACACTTTGGCCGACCAGAGACTGTCGGCAAGGTTACAACCACGCGCTTCCAGCTCCGTTGCCATCGCCCCATCCAGCACGACAAACGGCTGTTTTTCAAGGAGGGCGGTAAGCGGATTATTCTGCGACATGTTCAGGCTCCTGCGTGGTCAGATTTCGGGTCAGGTAGTACGCACCATAACACAGGGCGACAAACGGAAGCCCGCAATAAAGGGCAATACGCTGGCTGGGGTCAAACCACAGGCCGACGCAGGCCACCAGACAGAGGATAAAGCCAAGCACGGGCACCAGCGGATACCATGGCGCGCGATAATGCAACGCGGATAGCGGCTGGCCGGACTGCACGTGACGGCGACGAAACACGAAGTGCGACGCGCAAATGCTAATCCACACCGCCACCACCGCAAAACCGGAAATGGCTGACAGGGCCACAAACACCGTATCCGGCGCGACCACGCTGGAGAACAACGCCAGCACGCCGCCCAGCATGGAAACAGAAAGCGCCGTCAGCGGCACGCCGTTTTTGTTGACGCGGGCAAAGCAGCGCGGCAGCGTTTTCTCGTTAGACAGAGACCAAAGCATACGGCCAGAGGCGTACAGACCCGAGTTCGCCGCCGAGAGGATCGCCGTCAGGATCACGAAGTTAAAGATATCCGCCGCATACGGAATGCCGACCTTTTCAAACACCAGCACGAACGGACTTTTCTCCACGCCAGCCTGCTGCATCGGGATCAACGCCGCCAGCACAAACACGGTGCCAATAAAGAAGATGATGAGCCGGGCGATGGTGGTGCGAATAGCAACCGGAATAACCTTGTGTGGGTTTTCCGTTTCCCCTGCCGCGATGCCGATAAGCTCCGTTCCTGAGAAGGCAAAGTTGACCGCCACCATGGTCATCAGGATCGGCAGGCCACCGTGCGGGAACCAGCCTTCGGCGGTAATGTTGCTTAGTCCCGGCGCGGCAGAGCCGTCCGCCATCGGGATAAAGCCAAAGATGGCCGCGCCGCCGAGAATAATAAAGGCGACGATGGTGATAACCTTGACCAGCGAGAACCAGAATTCCCCTTCCGCGAAAAAGCGCGTGGAAATCACGTTAAGACCAAAAATCACAGCGCAAAAGACAACGCACCACGTCCAGACGGGAACCTGTGGGAACCAGTACTGCATGCAGAACCCGGCCGCGGTAAAGCTCGATCCCAGCGCCACTGTCCACGTAAGCCAGTAGAGCCACGCCACGGTATACCCCGTCGCCGGGCCGAGATAGCGGGCGGCATAGACGTGAAACGCGCCGGTTTCCGGCATCGCCACGGAAAGTTCGCCCAGACATTGCATGACCAGCCAGACCACCAGCGCACCGATAAGATATGCCAGCAGCGTGCCCGCCGCGCCGGTTGTCGAGATGATATATCCGGTATTGAAGAATAACCCTGTGCCGATAACGCCACCCAGCGAGAGCATAATCAGGTGGCGGGTTTTCATGGTGCGCTTAAGTTGCCCGTTTTCTTGTTGTGTTTGCATGTTACCTTCTAAACGTATGGACATCTAAACATCCAAAGAAGGAGTGTTATACCGCGATTGTTAACAAAAAGCCACCCGGCGCGACTTCAGCGCAATTATTGGTAAATCCTTAAATCAGTTCTATAGTCGACACAGTTTCTTCTTCACCAGGACTCACTATGCGATTTAACGGACTGACCAAAGGTTTCTTTATTCTCATCCTGGCCCTTGTAACCTGGGCCTTCTTTGACGTGCTGTCTCCCTATTTCTCGGCGATTCTGTGGGCCGCGATCCTGACCATCATTTTCAACCCGGTGAAAAACAAACTGCGTACCGCGCTGGGCGATCGCAACGGGCTGGCTTCACTCCTCACACTCGGCATTATCTGCCTGATCGTGTTTATTCCGTTGATGGTGATCCTTTCCTCGCTCGCGGTGGAACTGAACATGGTTTACACCAGGCTGCAACAGAACAACACGCAGTTCCCGGAAGTGATCGCCGGTATCTTCAACCGCCTGCCGGACTGGGCCAGCGGCTTCCTGGCGGATCACAACCTGACCAACGCCGCGCAGATCCAGAAAAAACTCTCCGATGTCGCGTTACAGGGCGGGCAGTATCTGGCGGGCAGCGCGTTCCTGATTGGGAAAGGGACGTTCGGCTTTGCCATCAGCTTTGGCATTATGCTGTATCTGCTGTTTTTCTTGCTGAAAGACGGGCCGTATCTGGTGCGCCAGATCCTCGACTCGCTGCCGCTGTCTGACTTCGTCAAACAGCACCTGTTCGCTAAGTTTGTCGGCGTGTCGCGCGCCACGGTAAAAGGCACGGCGGTCGTGGCGGTGGTTCAGGGCACGCTCGGTGGTATCGCCTTTGCTATTGTCGGTATTGACGGCAGCGTATTGTGGGGCGCACTGATGGCATTCCTCTCCCTGGTGCCTGCCGTTGGGTCGGCCATCGTCTGGGTTCCCGCCGCCATCTTCCTGTTTGCCACTCACCAGCTGTGGCAGGGTCTGTTCATTGTGGGCTTCTTCGTCATTATCGTCGGGCTGGTGGACAACCTGTTGCGTCCGCTGCTGGTGGGCAAAGACACCAAAATGCCGGACTACCTGATACTGATCACCACGCTCGGCGGTATGGAGCTGTACGGCATCAACGGCTTTGTGATTGGGCCGCTGATTGCCGCTCTGTTTATCGCCTGCTGGAACCTCTTCTCCGGCCGCGATCACGCAGGCAACGCCGAGGAGCTGGACGCAGACTTTATCGAAGAGGGGAGAAATTCTCCGGATCTATAAAGAAAGGCGTTCTGTGAGGCGGCCCTGTGCCGCCTTTTTTTTCGCGATAAATCAGAGGTTTTCTATAATCTGAAATGAACGCTCTTTCACATTTGTCGTAGAAGGATCCAACAGGTGCGAATCGCCACGATCACGAACTGGGCTTATGGTGTCACGGTGTGCCTGACCATTGCCTCCGGCATCGTCATGCTGATGGCTTCCCACGCCGATAACATCGAACGTGAAGCCGTTAAACAACGCCAGGTCTTCGATCAGCTGACGGAGGAGATCGAGACAGACACCTGGATGCTCTCCGATCTGGCGCGGCTTTACGTCATCCAAAAAGAGCCCGAGGTGCTTGAGAAATATCAGGCGAAAGAAGCCGAGCTGAAGAATATCGAACACACGCTGCGACAGCTCAAAAATACGGGGGCATCGGGCGAAGAGCTGGCGCTGCTGTACGACGGACTGAAAATTGTAGACGATCTACAGGATGAACAGCAGGCAGCCATTGACGGTATCGCCCGTGGCGAGGAACAGCAGGCCGTTTCGCTGCTGTTTGGTAAGAGCTATGAGCTGGAACTCGAACGGGCACACAACACTATCGAACGCTTTCGCATGCTGCTGGACAAGCGCATTATTGCCGACGTGCAGGCCGCAACCAAAACGTCCAAAACGCTTCGAACGGCCTCTGAGGTGATGGTCGGCCTGACCGCCCTGCTCTTCCTGTTTGTGATGGTTTTCATCCTCAAGCGCCGCGTACTCCGTCCGGTGGTGCGTCTGAGTGACGTAGTTCATCGTCTTGCATCGCAGGATTACGCCGTCGAAACGCCGAACTTTACCCAGGTTGATGAAATCGGTGATATGGCGCAGGCCATCCGCATCTTCCGTGAGAACGGGCTGGCAAGGCAGCGGCTGGAAAAAGAGCGCGATGCTGACTGGGCCATCCGCGAACTGCTGGCGCGAATGACCCAGCGGTTGCAGGGCTGTGAAAACTTTGCCGACGTGATGAATGTGGCGGAGCTGTTTGCACCCAATATTGCGCCGGGGGTTTCAGGGCGCCTGTATATTCTGGAACGCGAGCCGTGGCAGATGCGCTGTACGGCCGAATGGCTATCGCCAGAAGGGGATAAAAAGCCGTTCCATCCTGACGAATGCTGGGCCGTCCGGCGTGGTCAAAGCCATCCGCCAGTGAACGGCGAGCCGGATATCGGCTGTTATCATCTGCCCGAATCACAGGCGCAGCAATCGCTGTGCGTTCCCCTGATTGCTCAGGGCGAGGCGATTGGATTGCTCTCATTCCAGGATATCACGCCTGAAACCGCGCCGTCCCGCGCCTATCTGGAACTGATGGCCGAGGCGCTGGGACTGGCGCTGGCCAACCAGCGGCTGCGCGATGCGCTGCTGGAAAAAGCCCTGTTCGATCCCTTGACGGGGCTGCGTAACCGCCACCATCTGTAAGATACGTTACGTACTCAAATGAAGCAGGTCGTGCGTAACGAGAAGCCGGTAAGCTGCCTGATGATCGATATCGATCACTTCAAGAGCATTAATGACCGCTTTGGTCATGAGGCTGGCGATCTGGTGATCAAAAGCGTGGCAGCCATTATTCAACGGGCGGTACACGATAGCGGGCTGGCCTTCCGCTATGGGGGTGAAGAGTTTTTGGTGCTTCTTACCGGTGCAGATGAGGAAGCAGCGCACGCCGCTGCAACGGAGATCTACAACGGCGTGCATGCGCTTTCGCTGCGCTACGGGCTTTCGGAGATTGGCCCGGTGGATGTGTCGATCGGGATCGCCAGCTATCCGCAGCACGCGCAGAGCGATAATCTGCTGCGCGCGGCGGACGTCGCGTTGTACCGGGCGAAAGAGCTGGGCCGCTCGCGGATTGTCAGCTTTGGGATGCTGGAGGCGGGCTAAAGGGGTTATTCGAGCCTGAGGTTCAGGATCGCGCGATCGCCCAAAGCACCACCATACCCAGCGAATTACTCCGCTTTTCCACGTACAGGGTGCCATCGATTAAATAATATCCTTGAGGATAACAGATGCGGATCTCTCTCTTGAGTTCCGGCTCATAGACTTCCGCCCCCGAACAGCTATTTCTGCTGCCGGATTCATACCGGTAAGGTTGGCTCCAGGCAGAGTATTCTCCGTTCAGTAGCCAGGCCGCGGTAAAGATGACGAAAATGGCAACCGGCAGGCTGAAGATGATGAGGCCGAGGTAAAATTTGACAACGTCAACAAGGGTTTTGTCTTTAAACGCCCTCTTCGCGGCGAACATCACTATCGCCACCAGCGGCAGCAGCAATGTGACAGCAGCAAGATACTGTTCCCCAGGGCCGTAAGAAATGTCACGCGATAAATCTCGATTGACCAGACAACAAAGCCAAATATCAACGCTAACCCGCCAACGATGAGTGGAATTAAAAAGGCATAGCTATCTTTTTTCATGATGGACGGTTCCTTGTCATGCGTCTGCGGTAAGAAGGTTAAGCATCGCTCGGGTGGCTGCCGACTGACGGCGTTTTTACATCCTGATTATGATGGATAAACGTGGGGAGAGATAAAATATATAAACTAGTAGGATAACTAAATTATAATTCTTATACTTATGTTAAAACGTGGAGGCTGAAATGCGATTAATCCTAATGCTGTGCTGCTTTTTAGTGCAAAGCGTCACCCTGGCTGGTGAGTTGCCAAAACCTGCTGGTAAACCCATTTTAACGATTTACGGTAATATCGAGAACACGAATGAAAGTGGAAAAGCCGTGTTTGATATCGCCAGCCTTGAAAAACTCGGTATGGTGAGCTTCCAGACATCATCCCCCTGGTATAATGGCCGCACAAAGTTTGAGGGTGTTCCAATGAGCAAACTCATGGATTATATTGGCGCAAAGGGTAACGTGGTCAATGTTATAGCGCTTAATGATTACGCGACAGCCATCCCGCTCAGCGACTTTAAAAAATATAATGCCATACTCGCTTTGAAGGTTAATGGTGAATATATGCGCATCCGAGATAAAGGTCCGGCATTCATTGTATATCCCTACGACAGTCTTCCTGAATTAAATAATCAGATATATTACTCGCGATCGGCATGGCAGGTCAGCAAAATGAAGATTGAATAGCAGTTCAGGAGAACATAATGAACAGGATACTGGTTGGTATCATTTTTTCTCTTTTTATCACGACTGGATATATTGCTTTTCTTGTTTACGATCGACAGCAGGAGCTCCAAAAACTGACTCATTACACGGAGTCATGGTCTGTCGCCCAACTGGTATCCGAATATTACCGCTTTGAATCATGGCTTGGTCTGTACGCAACCGATTCCGATGACGTTACGATAGACCAGGTCCGGATGCGGCTGGAAATTATGCTAAGCCAAAATGATCTGTTTAAGGAGGGGGATTTAGGGTATTACATTAAAAACGTTCAGGCACATCATGACCTCGCGTTAAGCCTTGATAAAATCCTTACGTATCTGGATGCTAACCTCGAAAAAATGAGCCATTCGGATGTAAAAACATACCTTCATACCATGCATTTGCTGGATGCTCCACTCAGTCAGCTTTCATCAAGCGCGTTAACGAAAGACATTAGCACGATTAACAGTAGCAACCATAAAATACAGATCCTGTATTATATTTACTCAGCCCTCTCTTTACTGCTGATCATTCTGAGTATTATCCTGGGTTTTTTAACGATCTATCAAAATAAAAACATCCTTAAAGCGCACAGGCAGGTTGAAAGTCTTGCAGAAGAACTCCAGTTATCCAAGGAGACCCTACAGATTCAGAATTCAAAACTAGAGTATGACGTTTACCATGATTCCCTCACTGGCATGAAAAACCGTCTGTACTTCTGGGATGAGCTCAGCAAACTCAATCTTGAGGCCGAAGAAAATCATGTTCCCGTTACGGTAATGTTATTTGATTTAGACCGATTCAAAGAGGTCAACGATACCTATGGTCATGATGCTGGCGATTTACTGTTACGTCAGGTATCCAGGCGATTGACCGCCATGAGCAATATTTCAGACAGATTTTACCGTTTAGGCGGAGACGAGTTTGCTTTTTTAGCCAGTGGGTTAAACGAAAGCGAAGCCGTTTTGCGCGCTAGAGAAATCAGCGAGAATATCAGTAAACCCTATACGATTAATAACCAGCTCATAAAAATTGCCACCTGCGTGGGTATTGTTTTATCAGATAATGAACGACGTGCTGATTATCTTTATAAGTTCGCCGATCTGGCGCTCTATGAAGCCAAAAAGGCAGGCTCACAGCAGATTAAAGTTTTCCGCCAGCGAATGCTTCAGAAGTTACAGGAGAGCAGAACGCTTGAAAATGATATGGCAAGGGCGATAGAAAACAATGAGTTTATTGTTTATTACCAGCCTATTGTGAATTCCGTCAGCAAGGAAATTTACGGCTATGAAGCGCTTATTCGCTGGATGCACCCCGTCAAGGGAATGCTTTCCCCGGATAGCTTTATTTTCGCCGCAGAAAAAACAGGCATGATCAACGAGATAGGTAAAACCGTACTTAAACTGGCCTGTAGGGAAGCGGTCTCCTGGGCTGTTCCGGCCAGGATCTCCGTAAACGTCTCGCCTGTTCAATTAGGCAGTAAATCATTTATTAATACGGTGCAGACCGTTCTGGCTGAGACCGGGCTCCCGGCTAACCGTCTTGAGTTAGAGGTCACGGAGTCATCCCTCTTTAGTGACAGAAATAACCCCATTGCGATTCTGAAAAAACTCCGCGCACTGGGCGTAAGAATTTCCATTGATGATTTTGGCACGGGTTATTCGTCGCTCTCCAGACTCAGCGAACTGAATTTTGATAAAATCAAGATCGATAAATCTTTTGTCAATCCGATATCTACACAAGAAGATGCGCTTAATATTGTGAAGCTTATTACCGGTATGGCTAAGAGCCTTAATATGGGCGTTATAGCCGAGGGCGTTGAGACCGAAGAGCAGCTTGAGCGGCTTCAGGCTCTGGGTTGCGAGCTTGTGCAGGGATATCTTTTCAGCAAACCACAGCCTCAGGTCGACAGCAAAATTAAGAGCGGCCTGGAATGATTCCCTCTCCTCAACCCGATGCCAACCGTGATCACGTTTTTCACCCCTGGGTATTCACTTATAAAAATCAGGTGTTATCATTCACCCCGTAAATACCTTTCAACTCAACCCGAGGCTTTGATGCTGGAGAATGTAATCATCTGATAATCAGCTTACCGACCTTTCCAGGCCGGACTGATTATCAATGCGCCGAAATCGAATGCGGACACCGCTGTGTGTTTGCACGTTTTGCACATGATGATTAAACAGGTTTTCCAGTATGAATTTATCCCGTCAGGAACAACGTACCTTACACGTTCTCGCCAAAGGTGGGCGTATTGTGCACGTCCGCAATACCTCCGGCCGCGTCACCGCCGTTGAATGCTATAGCCGCGAAGGGCTACTGCTGGCTGACTGCACGCTCGCCGTTTTCAAAAAGCTCAAAACCAAAAAGCTGATCAAATCCGTTAACGGTCAGCCCTACCGCATTAACACTACCGGGCTTGACCTGCCCCCACGATTAGATACAACACTCAGTTAGTAACGTCGGAATCTTCATTCTCAGAATGACCCTTTCTCCAGCCCGCTGCAAATTCAGACGGTGTCTGATAATTCAGCGTGGAGTGCGGGCGGCATTCGTTATAATCCTGCCGCCAGTCATTAATAATTTTCCTGGCATGAACGATATCGCTGAACCAGTGCTCATTCAAACATTCATCGCGAAATCGTCCGTTAAAGCTCTCAATAAATCCGTTCTGCGTTGGCTTGCCCGGCTGGATTAAGCGCAACTCAACACCATGCTCAAAGGCCCATTGATCCAGTGCACGGCAAGTGAACTCCGGCCCCTGGTCAGTTCTTATCGTCGCCGGATAGCCTCGAAACAGTGCAATGCTGTCCAGAATACGCGTGACCTGAACGCCTGAAATCCCAAAGGCAACAGTGACCGTCAGGCATTCCTTTGTGAAATCATCGACGCAGGTAAGACACTTGATCCTGCGACCGGTGGAAAGTGCGTCCATGACGAAATCCATCGACCAGGTCAGATTGGGCGCCGCCGGACGGAGCAGCGGCAGACGTTCTGTTGCCAGCCCTTTACGACGTCTTCTGCGTTTTACGCCCAGGCCACTGAGGTGATAAAGCCGGTACACGCGCTTATGATTAACATGAAGCCCTTCACGGCGCAGCAACTGCCAAATACGACGGTAGCCAAAACGCCTGCGCTCCAGTGCCAGCTCAGTGATGCGCCCTGATAAATGCGCATCAGCAGCCGGACGGTGAGCCTCATAGCGGCAGGTCGACAGGGATAAACCTGTAAGCCTGCAGGCACGACGTTGCGACAGACCGGTCGCATCACACATCAACATCACGGCTTCCCGCTTCTGGTCTGTCGTCAGTACTTTCGCCCAAGAGCCACCTGAAGCGCCTCTTTATCCAGCATGGCTTCGGCAAGCAGCTTCTTGAGTCTGGTGTTCTCTTCCTCAAGCGACTTCAGGCGCTTAACTTCAGGCACCTCCATACCGCCATACTTCTTACGCCAGGTGTAAAACGTGGCATCGGAAATGGCATGCTTGCGGCAGAGTTCACGGGCGGGTACCCCAGCTTCGGCTTCGCGGAGAATACTGATGATCTGTTCGTCGGAAAAACGCTTCTTCATGGGGATGTCCTCATGTGGCTTATGAAGACATTACTAACATCGGGGTGTACTAATCAACGGGGAGCAGGTCAGTATCGCTTAATCCTGAGCTCACTTTCCATTCTGCAAACTAGCAAAGAACCGTCACACGGCCTTAAAGATGCATCAACGACCAGCAAGGCACCACTGAGGATTCCTTCACGGTAATGTGTCGCGCCTGATCTCATGAAGTAAGTAGCCGCTGGCCTAGATATTATGCGCTTGTCGAGCGATATGCGATCCTCAACGTAGTCCGCTGCAGGGCTAGGAAATCCCATAACCCCCAATCAACTGTATGCATATACAGTATTCCAACCTTTAAAATTGATCAAGTGCTGATCAGATTGGTCTTAGGTGGTAAACTCCGCTAAATTCTAAAACAACCAAACTACTCATATGCTTAAGCTATTCTCAAAATATTTGACTGTAGGCGTGTTCAACACCGCGATTCACTGGTTTGTCTTCGCTGTTGGTGTCTATGCATTCTCTGTTAATCAGGCTACGGCAAATTTTCTGGCCTTCGCCGCTGCTGTAACATTCTCTTTCTTTGCTAATGCAGCGTTTACTTTCAAGTCAAAGCCTAAGGTGAAGAGGTATTTTCTGTTTGTTGGATTTATGGGGATAATGAGCATACTAGTTGGAAAATTGTCTGACTATTATCAGATAGCACCAGTCATTACCTTGGTTGAGTTCTCGTTGATAAGCCTGATTTGCGGTTTTTTTTATTCAAAACACATTGTATTTAGGGAAGAAAAATGAAGATTTCTCTGGTTGTTCCCGTCTTCAATGAAGAGGACGCAATTCCAATTTTCTATAAAACCGTTAGAGATTTTGAGGACCTCAAGCCATACGAAGTAGAGATAGTCTTCGTCAATGACGGTAGCAGGGATGCAACTGAGGCTATTATAAATTCAATCGCCGTTTCTGACCCATTGGTGAAGCCGTTATCCTTCACTCGCAATTTCGGCAAAGAGCCTGCGTTATTCGCCGGGCTTGACCATGCAACCGGTGATGCGATTATCCCGATAGACGTAGACTTGCAGGATCCCATAGAGGTCATCCCGCATCTTGTAGCGAAGTGGCAAGCAGGATCTGATATGGTGCTGGCTAAGCGCACAGACCGCTCAACTGATGGCCGACTTAAGCGCAAGACAGCGGAATGGTTCTACAAACTCCATAACAAAATCAGTAATCCGCAGATTGAAGAGAACGTCGGTGATTTCCGTCTGATGTCTCGTGAAGTAGTGGAAAACATCAAGCTCATGCCTGAGCGAAACCTTTTCATGAAGGGTGTATTGAGTTGGGTTGGTGGCAAAACTGATGTCGTTGAATATGCTCGTGCAGAACGCGTGGCGGGTAATTCCAAATTCAACGGATGGAAGCTTTGGAACCTTGCCCTTGAGGGAATAACGAGCTTCTCTACTTTCCCTCTCCGGATGTGGACATATATTGGGGTGGCAGTAGCTGGAATGGCCTTCCTATACGGGGCATGGATGATCATAGATACTTTAGCTTTCGGTAATCCAGTAGATGGATACCCATCTTTGCTTGTTTCAGTCCTTTTCCTTGGTGGCGTGCAATTGATAGGCATTGGAGTGCTTGGAGAGTATGTCGGGAGAATATATATAGAGGTAAAATCAAGACCTCGATACATTATCAAAAGAAATGGGTAATTCATTGTTATGCTTATCTTTCAACGTAAATTTTTAGCTAGTGCATACTATGCTTCATTATCACTGTGCTTTATTATTCCATTTGTGTTTTTTTTATCGTGGAATAATATAGATTTTGGTGCAGATGATGAAATGACTTTACCGATAAGCTCTTTTCATGTTGACTCGTGCGCTTTATCAGGCAATTCTGCATTTGTTTCTGGATGGGCCGTTGCAGATGGCGTAACGAACAGCCAAATAAGAGTTTATTTACTTTCTGGCTCAAATAGTAAAGTAGAGCTATTCACCTCTATGCAACGTAGACCGGATGTGAGCGCATACCTTAGCAGCCCAGGAACATATGATAAGTCTGGATTCTATTCCTCCAGAATGTCTATGAAAAATGAGTTTAAGTCAAAATACATTCTAATTTCACTTACTGATCTTAATGGTAAAACATATGAAGCTAAGTATGAATGCGTCTAGCATTAGGTCTGCGTTACTTTTATCTATTGTTTTCGCTTATCTGTATAGCTACGCTTCTACTATAGGCCTGTCACCAACAAATGACGACCATGTATTCCTTTCTGTTTTTAATAGCGGAAGGGTTATGGATTTTATCTATAATAATTATCACATATGGAGTGGAAGGACAGCAATTGAACTACTAATGGTTTCCACTATAGGATATTCTCTATTCTGGAAATTGGGAATTCCTTTATCTATAGTTTTGCTTGCATACTCTTCATGCCGAATATTAACTGCTAAACCATCAGCTACTTATATTGCTATTTTTGTTTTGCTTTTCAGCCTGATCCCTGCAACTATAAATGGCGACGCTTCTTGGTGGGTTACTGGATTTTATAATTACTTACTTCCTCTATCTGTGGCTGTGTATATTTTTTCTGTTTTATTCAACGCCGATAGCGGTTATTTTGTTAAAATTATATGCATACCGCTTGCTATATACGTTTCATACATGGAACAGGTTGCTTTATGTCTTATTATTTGCTCTGCCATAATGACTGCATCTATGCCATCTACAAGGTGTAGATATTTTTATTTGTTGCTTGCGCTAATTTCAATTAACTTTGCAATATGCATTTCTGCTCCAGGTAACATTAACAGACTCCATTTAGAGACTATTAATTGGATGCCGCTATTTGATCATTTTACTCTGGTGCAAAAGGTGTCACTTGGATTTGATAAGGTGTATCAGTTCATTACGTTCAAATACAATTATCCGCTACTCATTGCCTCATTACTTACTGTGCTTTTAAGGCTCAAGAGGCAAATAGTATCATTTCACGCTCTCCTTATGTTGATTCTTGTATCCTCATTTGCCCCCCTTATGGTATATCACTCTTTGTGCGGTGGGTTGTTTTTTGAGGGTAACATTACTGATAATGGGAATGTTTCACGATTAATTGTCTATTTTAACTATGCTTATTGCATTGCCTTTGTAGTCTCTATGTTATTTCTAATCATAGATATGATGCTTAATAAAGCAATATCAGGATTGCCGCTTGCCAGTATTCTGTGTGGCTTTGCATCCATTATGATTATGGGGTTTTCTCCCACAGTATATGCTTCTGGGGTTAGGGTTTACTTTGTCTTTGAGATTCTTTTAATAATTTCTTCATTGTACATGTTGAAGTGCTTTGATTTTTTCAATGAGCGGTAGGTGATTCATATAGGCCGTTAAAGACACAATGTTAACGGCCTATATAATCATCTTATATTTGAAGCTGATGCTATAATTCTTGCTGACGCATTTGTTGTTACTGAGCCTCCTGTTCCATTTTTTGCTTCAAATTCTATAACTGATCCAACAGGTATCATTTCTTTAGTGAGGGTTACAAATCCACTATTTGATGAATCGCCACGGATAATCTAGACACTTCTGAGCCGTTGATAATATAGGTTTTCATATTCAGCCGGTGGCATCTGCTCGCTCGAACCATGCCGACGCTTACTGTTATAAAACATTTCGACATAATCAAAAATATCGCTGTAGATTCAATTGGTCAACGCAACAGTTATGTGAAAACATGGGGTTGCGGAGGTTTTTTGAATGAGACGAACATTTACAGCAGAGGAAAAAGCCTCTGTTTTTGAACTATGGAAGAACGGAACAGGCTTCAGTGAAATAGCGAATATCCTGGGTTCAAAACCCGGAACGATCTTCACTATGTTAAGGGATACTGGCGGCATAAAACCCCATGAGCGTAAGCGGGCTGTAGCTCACCTGACACTGTCTGAGCGCGAGGAGATACGAGCTGGTTTGTCAGCCAAAATGAGCATTCGTGCGATAGCTACTGCGCTGAATCGCAGTCCTTCGACGATCTCACGTGAAGTTCAGCGTAATCGGGGCAGACGCTATTACAAAGCTGTTGATGCTAATAACCGAGCCAACAGAATGGCGAAAAGGCCAAAACCGTGCTTACTGGATCAAAATTTACCATTGCGAAAGCTTGTTCTGGAAAAGCTGGAGATGAAATGGTCTCCAGAGCAAATATCAGGATGGTTAAGGCGAACAAAACCACGTCAAAAAACGCTGCGAATATCACCTGAGACAATTTATAAAACGCTGTACTTTCGTAGCCGTGAAGCGCTACACCACCTGAATATACAGCATCTGCGACGGTCGCATAGCCTTCGCCATGGCAGGCGTCATACCCGCAAAGGCGAAAGAGGTACGATTAACATAGTGAACGGAACACCAATTCACGAACGTTCCCGAAATATCGATAACAGACGCTCTCTGGGGCATTGGGAGGGCGATTTAGTCTCAGGTACAAAAAACTCTCATATAGCCACACTTGTAGACCGAAAATCACGTTATACGATCATCCTTAGACTCAGGGGCAAAGATTCTGTCTCAGTAAATCAGGCTCTTACCGACAAATTCCTGAGTTTACCGTCAGAACTCAGAAAATCACTGACATGGGACAGAGGAATGGAACTGGCCAGACATCTAGAATTTACTGTCAGCACCGGCGTTAAAGTTTACTTCTGCGATCCTCAGAGTCCTTGGCAGCGGGGAACAAATGAGAACACAAATGGGCTAATTCGGCAGTACTTTCCTAAAAAGACATGTCTTGCCCAATATACTCAACATGAACTAGATCTGGTTGCTGCTCAGCTAAACAACAGACCGAGAAAGACACTGAAGTTCAAAACACCGAAAGAGATAATTGAAAGGGGTGTTGCATTGACAGATTGAATCTACAGCGGCTTTTTTTAATATGTCCCGTTCGTCCGTAACCCGCTTCAACTCTTTCTGAAGACGGCGGATCTCGGCCTGAGCATCTGACTGTTCATTATGAGTGGAAGAATCCGGGCCGTACTTCTTTATCCAGGCGTAAAGACTGTGAGTGGTGATATCGAGACGTGTTGCAACACTGGAAACAGAATGACCACGATCAACAACCTGTTTGACTGCTTCAATTTTAAACTCTTCAGGATAACGCTTACCGCTCATGGGCACCTCTCTTTAAGTCATCTTAAATGACTCTGAGGTGTCTGTTAAACCCGTGGCGATTCACGGAGCCGCTTAAGTCAGTCGTAGAGTTTGCGCTTTCTACTGGCTTAAGACGTTCGAACATCATCAATCTGGAATGGCAGCAGATAGACATGCAGAGAAAAGTTGCCTGGATTCACCCGGAGCAGAGCAAGTCTAATCAGGCCATTGGCGTGGCGCTGAATGATACTGCTTGCCGAGTGCTGAAAAAGCAAATCGGAAATCACCACAAGTGGGTTTTCGTTTACAAGGAAAGCAGCACTAAGCCTGACGGAACCAAATCACCTGTAGTGAGGAAGATGCGCTACGATGCCAACACTGCATGGAGGGCTGCACTAAAAAGAGCCGGGATTGAAGATTTCCGTTTTCATGACCTGAGACATACGTGGGCAAGTTGGCTTGTTCAAGCTGGAGTGCCTATTTCTGTGTTGCAGGAGATGGGAGGCTGGGAGTCAATAGAAATGGTTCGTCGATATGCTCACTTGGCACCTAACCACCTGACAGAACATGCACGACAAATTGACTCGATTTTCGGCTCTTCTGTCCCAAAAATGTCCCATAGTGAAAATAAGGAATGTACAAATGATGCGTAACTACTTGATATGACTGGTGCCGATAATAGGAGTGTAACACGCGATAAATCTTGTGTTCGGGTCTTCTTCTACGACCTTCGCAACTACCTGATTTAACGATTTTTACGCACGCTGATAATCTGGCATTCACCCTGCACATGATAAACGCCCCTCAACTTTAACGGGGTGGAAAATGAAATACAAGCCGGATCAATACATCATTTCCGATAGTTACGGAGTTTATTACGTCAGGATCTCAATTCCTGTATGGCTCCGTAATGCATTTGGTGGAAGAAAAACTCTCGTCCGTAGTCTGAAAACTTCCGATCTTCGTGTGGCTCGTAGGAAGCGTGATGTTATAGCCGATGAATTTCACCACATCAGGCAAATTGCAGAGCCTCCAAAACCGGACAGCTTGCAGGACACGATCAGCTATTTAAAGAGCGTGGCTAAGTACGCGAAAGCTGCCCCGAAAGCATCAGCGCCGATTATCTACCAATGCCCTTCTCTGATTAAGATGTTAGAGATCTACCTTATGCATAACGCTGATCGCCTGAAAATGGGAACATTAAGCAAGACCAGGAAAGCCGTAGAACTATTCCTGAATTACCTGCGAAAGAAGGATGTGGAACTTAACGATATCAACCGTACCACCGTTACAGGCTGGCTTGATCATCTCAGAGAGACAAAGGCAGTCCAGACAGTGGCTAACTATCTATCAGCAATGGCAAACATTTTCGATCTTGCCTCTTCCCGATACCAGGACGCCCCACCGCTGGAAAGTAACGTGTTCAGGGGGCATAAACTCAACACAGCGCAGAGCCGCCAGAGTTACGAGGCATTCACGGAAGAGGATATTACGAAGCTCATTAGCGCGTTTAACAAGTTAGGAGAGGACGAGCTAAGGGATGTGACCACTATCGCCGCTTATAGCGGGATGCGCATTAATGAAATAGCCAGTTTAAAATCAGACAATATCTGTGAAGTAGAGGGGGTGCTATGTTTCGAGGTTACGGAGGGTAAGACACGCAATGCGGCGCGGTTGGTTCCACTTCATAGTGCGATTAGAACAATGGTTCTGGAACGCTGCCAGAAGCCGCACAACGGTTTTTTATTCTACCGTGCAAGTGTGACCAAGAGAGAGGACGGCAAGCGCTCCTCGTGGCATGTAAACCGCTTTGGACGACTTAAACGCGACATTCTCCCAGGGCAGGAAAACAAGGTGTTTCACTCGATCAGGCATCTCGTTGCTCAAACTCTGGATAGGGGCGGGGTTGGTCGAGATAAGTTAAACCCCGTCCCAGAAGATCGCATAGCCCTTCTTCTGGGACATTCGAGAGGAGAAACGGAGAGTTTCAAAACATACAGCAAGAATGCCGCCTCCCCTGTTGAGCTACAGCAGTACATCGAATTGCTACGCTATTCAAGAATTGACAACCCATAAGAAAAGGGGCGTAAGCCCCTCGTTAACGTATCGAATAGAACATTATTACATTACTTATATATTTAGGTGAATATGAACCAGTATCAAACAAAAAACCGAGCAAAAAAACAACCAGAAATACATCACAAGACTAATATATAACAATCAGCAAACACCCACCGCAAAGTAAAAAGTCATTTCATATCAATCATTTAGTCAAAACCCTGCATCCGTACCATAAATTTTAGCAATACTATTGCTTTATTGTGATAAAAATTACAATATAATTTTAATTAAAATTTAAGGTATTTGTTATGGATACTACATTCATTGCTGATCCTATAGTGAGCATTGACGAGAGGTTGTTAGGCGTTGAGCTTCTCACTCGCTTCATTGCCTCAGATGGACGCCCCCTTCACCCTGAATTCGTAATTTCATCTTGGGATTTAGATAGGAAGCGGCTTTTCCTATACGAACAATGTGGAAACATTGCCACTATGCAAACGTGGTTCGAACGAAAGAATCTATTTTGTACACTGAACATTGATCAGAAAATGGCTTTTTTAATACGTCATGACTACATACTTAGACAAACTTTCGAATCGATGCCATTCATCAAACTTGAACTTTCTGAGCATTTCCCTGGTTTGGATAAGGGATTGAAAAGTCCCTTATTAAAATCGCTGAGCCAGGGTGTAAATGGGCTATGGCTCGATGACCTTGGGGCAGGTAATGCAAATGTAGTTAGTTTGATAGAAGGTTACTTTGAAGTGGTAAAAATAGATCGTATTTTCTTCAATGAGCAGGTGAAAAAACCAACCTTCAACCAGTTAATTGCATCAATTAAAAAACACTGCGGCAAAGTTATTATCGAAGGGATTGAGAATCGAGAACATTTGGGAATACTGCGTGAGGTGGGGGTTTGGGGATTACAGGGGTATCTTTTTAAATCTGTCCCTTTTAAAAACGTGGATTTATTGCTGTAGTGTTGAAACCATCAAAAAAGGGGCTTACGCCCCTTTGATGTATCACCCGCCTGTACTGCTTTGACCGCTCAAGGCTGACAAGGTTAGTGACTGAGTAAACGCCGCTTGTGAGGCTTTCGCCGTAAAATCCACATAATCCGCAAGCCTACTTGAATCACTCGCAATTGTGAGCGGAACAGACGCCTCAAGATTGAGATTGAATACAGGTGCAAGGTTGTACGATGGCGCACTATTGGTGCTGGTTAGGGATGATATAGCAGAATCACGAAGCGATCCCCCTGGCAGAGAATCACCATTCAGACTGTATTGTTCTACCGCTGTCCCTGTAGGCTGATCATCTATTCCTAACCAATCTTTAACAGCATGACCGACACTACGGGTATTAAACCCTGTCTTGTCCTGCACCCAAGAAGCCGCACTATCAGCACTACCTGTTACACCATCTATTACCGCCTGGGCCGCTGGCTTGTTAGCTTCGCTAAACCAATCTGGGAACTTCTCACGAATGCCAGCATTCAGATCGGACACTACGCTGGAGATTTCTCCAACAAAGCCCGTCACCTGTTTAGCAAGGTCGCCTAATCCCTCTCCGAGCAATCCGGCTGATTCTGTGATCACTTTGGTGTTCCTTACCAGATCGTCGCCCCCATCGGCAAAGCCTTTCATCCAGCCTGTAAACAACTGATTGTCTACTCCATTCATCAGATTACCCATTGCCACGGACAGATCGCCGTAAGCGGATACCTGGCGGATTTGCTCGTCGTTCAGCGTCTGCCCCGATTCAACGAGAGTTTTCAGCGTCTTGTTATACTCTGCACCGTTATTCATGAACATATCGGTGTAGTGCATCAGGTCATCACCTAAACTCTCGATCAACGTACCAATCTGAGCCTGTGACATACCACGGCGTTGCCCTTCATTCACCGTAGCTTGAACAAAATCGAGTGGTGAATCTTGGAACTTGGAAATCTGATCCTTACTCCATCCAAATTTGTTCATTATCGACGTAATGCCACCATCCCCACCCTTCCATTCGCCATTCTTCATTTGAGCATCGTTAACAGTCATGGCGAGGCGTTCACGCACATCTTTCATGTTATCGACGGCTTTTGAGGTATTAGCTGAATCAACACCGTGTTGCTGTCCCCAGGCTACCATCGTTTTTATGGCGTTTGGGTTGGTTTTCACACGTTCACTCATTCTCACCAGTTCGAGGTTATCATTCCCTTTGTCAACAATTCGCTGCCCCACTCCGAGGGAGCCAGCCGTTAACGCAAGGCTTCCTAATACCCCACCACCGACGATAGGAGCATTCCCGCCCTTCTGAGCCTTTAGCTTAGTGGCTGCTGCGGCATACTGGGTACGCTGTGCCTGTGTCACTTTCGCTTGTTGTGCGGCTTCTCTGCGTAACAGAGTTACACGCTCACGAATAGATGCGTTCATACGGGCACTGGTCAGATTGCCTTTGGCAAATTCCTCTGTTTGCTGACGTATGATACGTAACGCTTCATATTGAGACTTAGGATCAAGCTCGTATTTACCTTTAATCCCAGAGATTTGCAGCCCTGCATGGCGAAGTCTAAGTTCGGCTACTTCCTGGCGCTTCTGTAGCTGCTGCTTCGCTTTCAGATTAGCCTTTTCACCCCTGACTTTCTGCTTCTCCGCCGCACGTTGGGCTTTCATTTCCTTCGTATCACGAGGTTTATCATTAAAACGTGCATCGTCAGCTTGTTGACGGGCTTTCTGTCTGCGCTGCTTTTGAGCCTGGAAGCGAATCTTCGGATCGGCTATTTTCTCAAAGTATTTTTTCAGGTCATCGCCAGCTTTACGGGCTTCCGCCAGACTTTGTTTATCGACCACAAAGGAAACGGTCGTCTTGATGGAAGCTACGTTGATATCAAGCATCACCACCGCCTTTCTGATCCAAGAAGTGATGAATTGCCGCTTCGACGGTTTCACCACGGAAAATACGCGCTCTAACGCCCGTATACGATATCTCTAATAGCTCGCAAAGCTGGCTCACCTTGAGCAGCCCTTCTGCATCGTCTGCACTCAGTCGGACGTGTAGGCCACGATTGGATTTGAGTATGAGTTCCACCTCTATTTTTCCTCTTGTTATGGGGGAAATAAAAAAAGGGATGCAACCAGAGCCACAATTGCGCTGTGGATTAGTGAGCATCCCTCATTAAAACGCCTGATTATTTCCAGCGGCAGGCTGCCGCTTGCTCATTAAGCAGTGATGGTGATTTTCACCTGCATACCTAACGCATGGTTTACAGGCAGTGCGCTGTTTTCGTGCATAACGTGGTAAGCATCGCCGCGCTCGCTCAGGTAGCCCCAGGAGTAGTATTCAGCAGGTGCAGCATCAATCAGCGCAAAGTTGCCAGAGGCAGCGCCGTAGATGTTCTGATAAGGGTTTGTACTGCCACTGCCCTTGCTGAACACCGGAACCGCCACCATGTCAGCATCATCTGGCATCTGTGCAAGGATCAGCGTGTCTGTGACCTTCACAAAATCTACTGGGCTACCAGGTAGGCTAAAGGTTGAAACACCAGGGAGAAGCTCGTGACGCTGGTAGAACAGGTTACGGTCGTCATATGGCGCTACATACTGGAACGCTTTAGACATACTGTCAGAGAAGCGAATCTGGCTGAATGCAGCAGGTTTAGCGAATACGATCACTCGTTCAATCTGACCAGCCAATCCACCTGCGGCAGCCTGAACTTTGTCTAAGATGGCATCAAAATCCTGTGCCGCTGTCGCTGCACTCACGCTGGCTGTCATTGGCACAACGCCAAACAATTCAGCATAAGAGATCAGCAGGTCATCAGTTGCAGGGGTGTACACTTCACCTTTGAAGAGGCAGCGGGCCAGGTACGATTCTCGGGTACGAAGGTAAGCAATTTTATGTTTCCCAGTGTATTCGGTGTACAGGTCTGTAACGGTTTGTTCGTAATCAGTGCCTTGTACCCTTTTCCCTTGTACGTCTACTGGTTTGAAGGTGTCTTCCCTTGCAAACCAAGGAATCTCCACCAAATATTCTTTACCATTCTGACGCGCGGTAGTGTCGTGGTTTGATGAATAACGGCTCTGCGGGGTGTTAAACAGGCTGTAGTTATCATCCAGAAGCTGTGTCACCACCACTTTCGGATTCTGAACACCTACTTCGTCGAAGAGGTCGAGGGCATTCATAAGGTAGTTACGTTCCGGCAGGGCCTGGAAGATTGGCGCTAAATCGACCATCTCACGCCCAATTGCGATTTTAGTCATTAATGATCATCCTTGATTAAGAGGTGAAGAATGGACGGCATACGAATCCTTTGGATTCGAGCGTGGTAATAGCTGCGGCGTGGTTAGCTGCATTCAGGTTGTCGGCTTTGAGCGCTACGAAGCTGCCAACATTAGGCGCACGTAGGACATTCACGGTTTTACCGTCGCCAGCACTCACGAAATCACTTACCACCACAAAGGCATTATCGCCGGAGGTGTATAAAGCGCCATCAGCCCCGATGACATCGGCGCATTGAATATCCGCTGGCAGGTCGAAAACACGACCTTCTACGACTGCAAAAGAATCAGTGGCGTAGCTCACTACGTCCGTGAAACTCTTACGAATTGGGAAAAGTTCGGTTAGGTCTACAATCATTGTTGTTTGATTTCCTTGGATTTGATTGCGATCCGTTCCTGCATACTAAGTTGAGGAGTGTCCTCAGAAGGGAAATAACGCTCTACAGCGAGTTCAATTTCTTCTATAGTGCATCCTGCCATTTCAGCCACTTTAGCTGTTATTTCAGGGTTAACTTGAATCACTTCGGATTTGTATTTTAGGATTCGGTCGCGATTGTTTAATAAGAACATTGTGTTGTTCCTTCGCGTTGTGTCTGCGTACAACATAAATGCTGTATGCAGGGTAAAGAGAAGGGCTACCGAAGTAGCCCTGAAGAGTATGCCCTTGTTAGAAAGCATTGTTTAACGTCATCGTTTCGGAGGATTATGAAGTTAAAGAATGGTTTCTTGAATAAAATGAAGGGCGCAACTGTTACGAATAACAGAAGAAGGATCGCCCGTCATTGCTCCCACTTCAAAACAGAAGCCCTTCTGTCATGGCGAGAAGTGGGAATGGAATCTCAATATCACCACTGGAATAGTAATAAGAGATTGCCAGCCTGAACGTAACTACCACTGACGGCATTTATTCAGTCTGACTACTTATAATCCTAACGGGGTTATAAGGTTTAGAGCAAAGAATTTGCTCTCTGAAAGAGAATGTGCGCGGTGATTGTCCGTTACCACCCGACACAAGTGGGAACGCCCGCGCCACCCTTTGGAACTAAACACAACAAAGGAAAACAACCAGCTTTCAGAGAGAAAATTCAGATGGAGAGAGTGCCGCTATGAGAAACGGCATTCTGGAGGGAGAGGTGATTCGAATACTATCCATACTTCTTATTCTATAACATTTCTGTTAATTTGTCAATACCCAAACCGAAATTTTATTCACTTTCCTTGCATTTTTATTCAAATTCGCTTACTGCATATTTCTCGGCAATGGCTCCTGCCAGTTCCGCAAGTTCGGCGGTGATGTATTGCAGGGAGCAAGCAAGCTCTTCAAGGTCATTGGCAATGCGCCACGCCTGATCCACGGTGACGGTATCCCCGTTCATCTGCACCAGGTGCTCTACAGCAGCGCTCCAGTGTTCAAGGGCGGTAATTGCCTGTTCAGTGTATTGTATCGCTTCCAGAAGCGCGGAGGGCGTTCTCTCACGCCACGCCTTATTAACAAGCTGCAATGCTGGTAGATGCCAGATATCGTGGAAAGAGTTAATAAGGGTGTTCACGATGTTCACGGTGTCCATAGTGTTAAGAGTCATAATGTTCCTTGGTATCAAATAGGGTGTCAAAGTCGCGGGTTAAATTGTTAAGGTGATTAACCGAAAGCCAGCCGCAATAATGTTCGTATGAGGAGAAATTAAGAATTTGCCATTTGTGAAGATTTGAAGAATCCACATTAAAGATTTTCATCTTCCTGGGTTTCCAGAATGCACCAGGGCAGCTATTGAGAATATCCTGTAATGCGCCCATCTCGTCAGGAGACATTGCAGGGCTATTCTCTTCAATTATTGTAGTTTGCCATTCACCAGGAACAGAATTGTATTCCTTCGAAAGGCGAGATAGATTTTGAAAATCAGATGTTCGTAATAATGATTGTGCGTTTCGTTCAAATTTTGTAACTACGTTACGTTTTCTTTTTCCCATTCATTCCTCGTAGAGGGAAACTTCCGTGTTTTCTCGTTAATGTCCATACTGCGTAAAATGCAAATAACCAATACATAGCGATGATCATAAAAGTTTCCCTATTGTGAGTTTTAGAAATTAGAGTAGATAAATTCTACATTGTCTCGTTCGATGTGTTTCAGCGTGAATGATAAATAGCTACTTTCATCATCTATCTCAATCACACCAATGTTGCGCAGCGCACGAAGCCAGAACCTGATCCCGTGATCACTTACACCGGATTTATCAGATAGTTCTCCGTAGGAAATGCGTGTCCTACGTCCTCTCCAGAACCAAACCAGGGCATGGTAAACGCCCTTCCCGCTATCGTTGATCTGTATCTGGTTTGTGTTGTTCAATTTTATGTATTGTATCAATTAGTCCTCCTGATTAGTTCCAGTGGCGTTGTATTGTGGCGATCCCTTTCTTCATTAGTTCAGCCGTTTGTCTTTGGGTCAATCCTTTGGATTTGTGTTCCTGTACTTCTTTACGGGTGTTGTTACCTTTAACTTTCTTTCTCACTTTCCCAAATTTCAGACATTCAATCTTTGCTCCAGGGAAATAATGCTCTTTGATGTATTCAGCAGTTGCCAGATCAGGTACTACGAACACCAGAGGGTGATCAGTGTCAGCATTACGGATAGATGTACGACTAATAAACTGGTAGCACCGTTCATAATTCATCGCGGAGCGTTGCTTCTGTTCAAATTCTTCAACATTCCAGCCGTTAAGCTCCGCATACTGCCGCCATTTACCTTGGAAATCTTTATCAAGATTACTGCAACCAAGAAACGCTGCATTGTGTATGTGCTGGTAATGGTTCAGGCCATAGGAAGCCATTGAAACACGGATACCACGGGAAGCATCGGTAAGAATTTCATCCCCTATCGTAGTAAACTGACACAGGGATTTATCTCTGTTGGTAGCGAAGATAAATTCACCAGGCACGCGCTGGATGATTTCCTGGAGATGTTCGTGAAACACTTTCTGTAATGCTGTCAAAGTGCATCTGTTTTCACATACGGCGACCAGGGAGATCGGTACACGCTTATGTTTACGTCTTTCAAGTGGCGGCTGTAAATCTTCACCAGCTTCCTCAACTTCGTATTTCGCCAGATGTTCAGCAGCCCAGGTAAACAAACTTCGAGAAGAGCCAGCACCTAAAAGTGTGAGTTGTTCAGCCCATTCTACAGATCTGATAATTGGAGACTCAGTGAAGGCAAACAGGTGTTTATTCTCTTCGTAGAGAAGTCCAGCACCCTGCATAATCGCCCAGAGCAGGCGCTTTAACTCAGCACCATTCGCCTCTGTTTCGTGCCAATAGTCGTAGAAATCTTCACGCTTATCCTCACTCAGGAATAACAATCCGTCCCGCTCTTCCAGCCAATCCAGGAATGGGAAATTTTGTTCCGTCCGTTTGGTATGCTGCACTTTGATGTAAGCGCCAAACATTGCATCAGGGATTTCATCAACAAAGATACTGAAATTACGGAGAAGGTTTTGAAGTTCCGTTTCAAGCGCTGCACGATAGCAGTAATGAATGAAACATTGATGTGTACAGATAATAACCGAATGCTGGAAATCGTATTCCAAGGTGGAAATTAGGTGTCTTACCGCTTCTGTTTCGGTGTCCACATGGAAACTCTTCACCCGTCTGTCTTTTAGTTCTTCCCTCACCTGTCCACATAATTCATGTGTTGGCATCACGAGAAGATAACGAGGGGGAATTGCTTCGGAGTTTGTTAATAAACTTGATTTGATGTAGTGCTGTAACGTGGTGGACTTTCCAGATCCGCAAATTGCATCAACGTAGGTTATTACTTTTCTTCTTTGGTTCATTTGTTTCCTCTTTGTTAAGGATTGTTGTTATTAATTCGCTCACCAGTGCGGCGGCGGCTTTATTTTCACGATTAGCCCGATTGATCAAAGCCTCGTAAGTTTCAGGGGTGAAGTTAATCTTCATTCTTTGGAATCCTTCTTAAATTCATCAAAACGGGATAGTGCTTCTTTAAACATCTGTTCACGTTCGAAATACTTTCGTTTTCTGGCTACGTACATAGATGCGTAGATTAAATCTCTTGTGGCTTTACCACTCACCAGTTCATAAAACACCTGGTCACTGCTGAAATACTTCATAGAAGATTGTCTCCTTATTCATTGTGGGGACTCACCTTGTCGGTGAGCTACAGACGCAGAAAAGCCCCCTCACCGAATGCCCAGGAGGAGGCTTAAAGGAAATCTGTAGAGTGAATTGTTGTTCTGTTTCTTCAGAACATACCTAACTATAACATACAAACGAACGTTTTGTCAAGACATTTATTGATCTATTTCAATGCCTTGCTAAATGTCAATGACATAATGTGCTTTATAGCAACATTAGTTAGTGGAAGTCAACAAGTTTTTATGGTAGTTTTGCCAACCGGAGAGGACGCTTCTACGATTGGCATCATTTCCGGCTCTTCATGCGAGTGAGCCGATCTTGTAGCTACGCTACATCGCACAATGAACCTGTTAACACATCATTTTAATGATAAGCCCTTTTACATAATTTTGATGTGTTGAGATCGTAGGCTCACAATGAACCAGCGATCAGCGGGTGAATGTCGCATGAAAAGGTATCTGCTCATGATCATCCTGCACAATGATGTATGTTCGAGGAATACGAGAACATAAGAGAGATAATTAATAACCTTAATTTAATTAAGGGTAGTTAGTAGTTGGTTTGTGTCAGTGAGTGAAGCGAACATGACAAGTTTCTATACAGGAAAAATCTCTTCTCAACAATACTTTTCTGTAGAAGTCACTTTCCTGTATAGCTATCCTCCATGCGCGTGATCAGCGCATACCAAATTGTACAGTCCACTTTATGGAGAATTAACCCTACATCCCTCGTTTCACTCATGATTGCGTGTTAATCGCGAATACTCGCCTCCATAGCGCCGGAAAAATCCCACGCTAATTACATTCTAAATACCCGCTAAACCCCAGGTAAAGCGATGCTTAATCTATTCCAAATAATCCACCAGTAACGCTCTCTGAGCGCCTTTCTCACTTTCAAAGTATCTTTCATCACTTATACGAAAGCCTTGCGCCGTGCGGCTCACAGCGATCATTGTCCACAATGAGCACTTTCATGATAGGTGCAATGTGCTGAATGAGTTTTCTAAATTGAAACGATGTTTCTTTTTCCATGCTGAAACCAGCCAATTCATTAGCATTCTAATCATTTCTTAGTACAATCAATTCAAATGAGAATCATTATCATTTACGGTGCAATATCCCTACCTCAAGGTTCTGTAGAAATGTGAGATAGAATACCTAACCTATTGATTTATTTGATACGCTACGCTTTATCTTCGCCCTTCGCCTCTCTGGTATGCAATGAATCTGCATAAACCGTGCATAGCCTCGCCAGGATTTGGCAACGTTCAAACATCTGTTTAGACTTGCCAACATTATGATTTTGTTCAAGATATTCCGAAATTGTTCGAATTTCAAACAGGAGTCCGTGCTTTTTCGCGTTCAGTAGTGCTGGAAATGGCGCAACCTTCCACCACTCCGTCAAAAAAATGTGAGATTGAATAGTTGTAACTTGCTGAAAATGATCATAATCTTATTTCACAGTTTCAAGATTTACGGAGATAAGCAGATGGCGACCACGAAGATAATCACCCAGGCAGAGGCTTTTAAGCTGATTAACTGGCTTGAAAGTCATAACAAACAGCTATTCGCAGACGTAGCGGTAACAATGGCCTCTTTATGCTTACGTGTCGGGGATACGGTGAATTTAAAGTTCACCCAGTTCAAGGAAGGAAATACGCTGGAAGTGCTGGAGAGTAAGACGTGCAAGAAGAAAGAAATCATCGTCCCTGCGAAGGTGTGGGAGATTGTAGAACGTCGCCGCCAGGCATTCCCGAAAGACGAATATGTTTTTACGTCACACAGCAATCGTGCATCAGGAAAAGCCCCTGTCAGCCGTGAACAGGTGAACCGTGAGATCAAACAGGCTGCGGAGAATGTGGGGATCAAAGGAACAGTAGGATGCCATTCTTTTCGCAAGTTTTCTGCCACACAGGTGTGGGAGAAGTCTAACGGGAATTTGGCTTTAGCAATGAAAGCGCTGAACCACTCAGATCCCAAAGTCACCATGAACTATTTGAAAATTGACGTTAAGAGCGTGGGCGCTGCCCTTGCAAACATTTGGGAGTGAGCAATATGAAACGCTTGATTGTACTGCCGCTGGCGCTCATGAGACTGAAAGGTTAACGCAAGGCGCACCAGAGCATTTGGAAAGCAATCAGAACACACCAGCAGTGAGGGTGCACTTGGTAAACTTGTAGTGATCATAAGTGAACTCACAGTACACATTACCCACACCTTGCAGAGATACATCCCCCTGATACTTTCTCTCTCGTGTGTCGGGATCAAATTGGTTGAGGTAAAACTCCCCAAACATACTAAAAAACTTCTTCGCCCCAAATCTGCTCACACGAAGTTCGAAACTATCTATATAACCAGATGAACGCATCTCGACGGCAATAATACGCGCGATGGCAATCGCCTCCTGTTTACTTAACCAGTTATTCACAAACAAGAACACAATAAAAGAGCAACCTAATGTTTCAGGTAATGCCAAGATAGAAACAATTAACATTATCACGCGCAGCAACTATTATTCCTTCTTTCAAGAATCAGACAGAAATCATTAAGAAAACTCTTAAAGTTTTTGAGGCTATATTTTAAGTTAGCAATCTTACCGCAACAACTTAACACAAAAACTCTTGGTAGGGATGATCCTTGATGCGTAAAAGTTTATTGATGTTGTTAGCTTCTTCTCTGCTTCTGTCTGGGTGTGCTGTATAGAAACAACAGGTTCTAACTGGTGGTAGCAAGTCTGATGGGACTGTAAAAACGAGTTATTCTTTCGGGATGTTCGCCCCCTAAAGTGAACGTCCAGCAAGGCGCTCAAGCAGCAGCACAGCGTTGCGCTGCATGTGGCTATTCTGGTGCTGAGCCTTTCGGCGGTTATACTTCAGTTTGTTCTCAACCATCCACAAGCGGATGTATGGAAACACTGGTCTCAATGGAGTATCAATGTACTGGCGATATTAAAAAATAAAATAAAGGGGACATCGCCCCCTTATGCCCTTGCCAACCATTTTGTAGGGATCTCTTCCCACTTTTTGCTTACTTCATCAAAGAAGAACACATCATCAATGCCATGCTCAAGGAGGTTAACTGTCTGAGTAGCTGTCGGTATATTCAAATCTTCAACAAGCGCTGACAACACGGTATTGATTTGATCACATCCGTCCCATTCAATAATTTTCTCTTTATGTTTTCCATGAAACCCATAGTGGATACGTAACTGCTTATTGGTCATTACCATCCCCCTACTGTTAGTATTATCCTGATACATTGACTCAACAAAATCTCGTTGCTCTCCAGTCAAGGTGAGTGTCTCCAAAGAAAGAGCCCACTAAATTGTGCAACTAATAGATTTTAGACGATATAAGCCATTTAGCACCGTGATGGGTAGCTTAAAACATGTTGTTAGCCGTTCGCGCCAGCTTGATTTCCTCTCGCTCTTCCTGCTTCTTAGCAAGCCAAGCTTTACCTTCTGGCGTAGCAAGGAATTTACGAGCGTGAATCTTACGGTTGTTGCGCTTAGTGGCTGCCTTATTCGTGGCTTTTGACATGATATCACCTCCGCTGAATCTGCCAGCGCTCAACGTACAGCAGAGAGACAGTACAACGAAAGTTACAATGGTGCAGATAATGGATGACCATTACGTGCCGTGTTGGGCACATAAGAAAAGGCGGCGCGTAGCGCTTCCGCAGGGTGTAATCCCTTCGCAGGGAGGATAAAGCCTTAGCACGTTCTCTTATCAGGTGATCGTTATACTCCGGTGATCGAAACCGTGGCAGAGCCGGATTCTTTCCCGATCCGGTTAGTCTTCCCAACATTACGCCTGTTTATTCTCTGCAACGTCATCTCGACGTGTAGCATCATTGAGCGCCGCACGAAGCGCGGAACGTATCGCTAAGGGTTCAAGTGATGTGTTTAGAGAGTCCGGCAACTCTTTTAGCTTCAAGGGATGGCATAATTTCTAATGCTGTTCGGGCTTGAGCCTGGTAACTACCCGCCAGTACGTTGTACAATACTTGAGCCGATACAACGCAAAGGCGTTTACCAGTGCTAACAGAAGTTACAAACCGTTAGATAAACATGCTAAAGAATGCTGTTTTTACGGGATTTTCTGTTGATGGTGCCGATAATAGGAGTCGAACCTACGACCTTCGCATTACGAATGCGCTGCTCTACCAACTGAGCTATATCGGCCCTGAGAGACCGGTTACGAGCGTAACCACGGGGCAAAAGAGTAGATCTAACCGGGTGATGCGTCAATGCTCTTTTGAATCAAACGGCTATTTTTGCATCACCCGCGATTATTTACGCACGAATGGTATCATCACCGAAGCCGATCCACTTGTAGGTGGTCAGTGCTTCCAGCCCCATCGGACCGCGGGCATGCAGCTTCTGAGTGCTCACAGCCACCTCTGCACCCAGACCAAACTGGCCGCCATCGGTGAAGCGCGTCGAGGCATTCACGTAAACCGCAGACGAATCCACTTCATTCACAAACCGATTGGCATTGCGCAGGGTGCGCGTCAGGATCGCGTCAGAATGCTGGGTTCCGTGTTCACGAATGTGCGCAATAGCGTCATCGAGATCCGCAACTACCTTCACGTTCAGATCCAGCGACAAATACTCATCGTCGTACTGCTCCGCGTTAACCGGAACGACCTTCGCCGGACCGTCTTTCAGCAGGGCGAGAGCCTTCTCGTCCGCATGCAGCGTAACGCCACTTTCCGCCATCTGCTTGCTCAGCGCTGGCAGGAAGGTACTGGCGATGCCCTGATGCACCAGCAGCGTTTCGACCGTATTGCAGGTGCTTGGACGCTGAGTTTTAGCGTTGACGATAATCTTCAGCGCAGGTTCGATCTCCGCGGTGTCATCCACCACGATATGGCATACGCCGATACCGCCGGTAATGACCGGAATGGTGGAATGCTCACGGCACAGCTTGTGCAGGCCCGCGCCGCCGCGTGGGATGAGCATGTCGATGTATTTGTCCATGCGCAGCATCTCGTTGACCAGCGCGCGGTCAGGGCTTTCAATCGCCTGCACGGCAGCCGCCGGTAAGCCGCACTCTTCCAGCGCCTGCTGAATGACGTTCACCGTGGCGGCGTTGGTGCGCCAGGTCTCTTTCCCGCCACGCAGGATAGCGGCGTTACCGGTTTTCAGGCACAGGGAGGCAACATCCACCGTCACGTTTGGACGCGCTTCGTAAATCACACCGATGACGCCGAGTGGCACACGACGACGCTCAAGGCGTAACCCGCTGTCGAGCACCCCACCGTCAATCACCTGCCCTACCGGGTCGGCGAGGTTGCACACCTGACGGACGTCATCGGCGATACCTTTCAGACGCGCCGGGGTCAATGCCAGACGGTCGAGCATCGCTTCGCTCAAGCCGTTGCGACGCGCTTCCAGCAGATCCTGCTCGTTGGCGAGCAAAATTTCCTGCGACTGGGATTCCAGATAATCAGCGATTTTTTCCAGCACGCGGTTTTTCTCGCGGCTGGAAAGGAGCGCCAGTTTATACGAGGCGGCTTTCGCGGCTGCGCCCATTTGTTCCAGCATGTTCTGGCTCCTTAACGAATAATCATGTCGTCGCGATGCACGGCAACCGGGCCATATTCATAGCCCAGGATGGCGTCGATCTGCTGGGAATGGTGGCCAGCAATCCGACGCAGCGCGTCGCTGTTATAACGGCTTACGCCATGAGCGATGTCGCGACCTTCAAGGTTACGGATTCGGATCACTTCACCACGCGAGAAGTTGCCTGTCACGCTTTTAATTCCTTTTGGAAGCAATGAGCTTCCTCTTTCCAGAATAGCGGCGGTCGCGCCTTCATCCACGGTCAATTCACCAGCCGGGGGCGCGCCAAAGATCCAGCGTTTGCGGTTTTCCAGCGGGGAGGCCTGGGCGTGGAAGCGTGTGCCCACAGAGATGCCTTCCATCACATCACCTATCACGCCCGGACGGCTGCCCGCGGCAATGATGGTGTCGATACCGGCCCGGCACGCCACGTCCGCAGCCTGGAGCTTGGTGCCCATACCGCCTGTCCCAAGACCAGAAACGCTGTCTCCCGCAATGGCACGCAGCGCATCGTCAATGCCGTGAACGTCTTTGATCAGTTCTGCCTGTGGATTGGAACGCGGGTCAGCGGTAAACAGCCCCTGCTGATCGGTCAGAAGCAGCAGCTTATCGGCCCCTGCCAGGATCGCCGCCAGCGCAGAGAGGTTATCGTTGTCGCCTACTTTGATTTCAGCGGTGGCAACAGCGTCGTTTTCATTGATGACCGGAACGATATGGTTATCCAGCAGCGCGCGCAGCGTATCGCGGGCGTTCAGGAAACGTTCTCTATCTTCCATATCCGCACGCGTCAGCAGCATCTGCCCGACGTGAATGCCATAAATGGAGAACAGTTGTTCCCAGAGCTGTATGAGTCGGCTTTGTCCTACGGCGGCCAGCAGCTGTTTGGAGGCGATCGTCGCGGGGAGTTCGGGGTAGCCCAGGTGTTCACGCCCGGCGGCAATCGCCCCGGAGGTCACAATCACAATACGATGCCCTGCGGCATGCAACTGAGCACACTGACGTACAAGCTCAACGATATGGGCACGATTAAGGCGGCGCGATCCGCCCGTTAACACACTGGTACCGAGTTTTACCACCAGCGTCTGGCTGTCACTCATGATTCTCTGCCGTTCAACAATAAGGGAAAATGATGTCAGTCAGACGTTTTAACAGGTGTCAGCCCCGTTGCCAACTGCCTTAGCACATCACCCGTCACTTTGTTGCGCGGGATCAGGAAGCGTAGCGGCAGATTTTGACAATTTTATTACCGAAAAATTAAAACATACTTTTTTAGACATATTCTTACTTTGTCATAAAACGTTCACCCACTAACGATAAAACCCTTCCTGTTTTTCACGGGGTAATAAGTTGAATCTTATTGCTCAGCGAATATTAGCGCGTTTTTATAAAATCAGGATTGAAAATGAAAAAGAGCACTCTGGCATTAGTGGTAATGGGCGTAGTTGCATCCACATCTGTTCACGCAGCAGAAGTTTATAATAAAAACGGTAATAAACTGGACGTGTACGGCAAAGTAAAAGCAATGCACTACCTCAGTGATGATGACGCGAAGGATGGTGACCAGACTTACGTTCGTTTTGGCTTTAAGGGTGAAACGCAGATTAACGATCAGCTGACGGGCTACGGACGTTGGGAAGCAGAGTTCGCGGGTAACAAAGCAGAAAGCGACTCTTCTCAAAAAACGCGCCTGGCATTTGCGGGTATTAAACTGAAAGATTTTGGTTCTTTTGATTACGGTCGTAACCTGGGTGCGCTGTATGACGTCGCCGCATACACCGATATGTTCCCGGAGTTCGGCGGTGACGGCCTGGCGCAGACCGATAATTTCATGACGAAACGCGCTTCCGGTCTGGCTACATACCGTAATACCGATTTCTTTGGCATGGTTGACGGTCTTAATATGACCCTGCAATACCAGGGTAAAAATGAAAACCGCGACGTGAAGAAGCAAAACGGTGACGGCTTCGGTACCTCCCTGAGCTATGACTTCGGCGGCAGCGATTTCTCTGTGATTGGTGCGTATGCCAGCTCCGATCGCACCAATGAGCAAAACCTTCAGGCACGCGGCGAAGGTAAAAAAGCAGAAGGCTGGGCGACCGGTCTGAAATATGATGCCAACGATATATATCTGGCCACTCTCTATTCTGAAACCCGCAATATGGCCCCTATTTCCGGTGGCTTTGCAAATAAAGCGCAAAACTTCGAAGTGGTTGCGCAATATCAGTTTGACTTTGGTCTGCGCCCATCTCTGGGTTACGTGCAGTCTAAAGGCAAAGATATCGAAGGCATCGGCGATGAAGATATCGTGAAATACATCGATGTAGGTGCGACCTATTATTTCAACAAAAACATGTCTGCGTTTGTTGATTATAAAATCAACCAGATCGATGACGATAATAAACTGGGCGTAAGCAGCGATGATATCGTTGCGCTGGGCATGACCTACCAGTTCTGATGTTGTGGTAATAAAAAAACCGGCGCTGAGCCGGTTTTTTTGTGCCCGGTGACGCTGTGCTTACCGGACCTGGGGAGTAATACGTTTTTAGGCCGGGTAAGGCGTAGCCGCCACCCGGCGCTGTGACATCATCAGGCTCTCAGTTTCACCGCTTCGCTGGAAAAATCGTCCGCAGGCTCCAGCTTCAGATCCAGCGTTGCCAGCAGGTCGCGAGCTCTGCCGTGAAATTCTTTTAGCGTATGCTCCAGGCGATCGATCACTTCCTGATCTTTGATGCTCGTCGCCTGCCAGTGCCCGTCTTTATTAAACAGGCCAAACTGATAGCTATAGGTAAAACGGTTTTCCTGTGCTTCCATTTCCATCCACCAGCCCCAGAACTCACGTTTTTCGGGTGCAGGCTTCACGTTGACGCAAACAGCCAGGCAGTCGAAAAAAAAGCGATTCTCTTCACACTGCTCTTCTCGAATATACGGGCCAAGAGCCATGAACTTCTTAATCAGTCTACTTTTCGGGTGTCCACTCGGTAACGTCATTGCGATCTCCTTTTGTGAAGCACTGTTTTACCAAACCAACGAAATTTAGCAAACTATTAACACAATCTCTGCGTGATCCAGCGTGTGATCTCTTTAAGCCCTTTGTCAAAATTTTGGTACACCGGGCTGAAGGGTACCTCCAGCAATTTGCCATCCGAAGATGACGAGGTGATTAAGCGTGACTCCTCTTCCGGGCTAAATGGATCGTTCTTCCAGAAACCGGACATCATCGGGGTTGGGCAACGGCGGCCCAGCAAGCCCTGCGTTTTTAATGAATACCGATTAAGTTCAATGCGCAACGCTTCATCTGAAGCATCATGCATGCCAAGTCGGCTCGCCAGCACGTCCAGATACATTTCAGGAACGCTACCCTGACGCGCAGGCTCGCTTAGCAGTGCATGCACTACCGGACCAAGACAGGCGACGGCCTTCAGGCGGGAAGATTCAAGGTAGGCCAGCCGTACCGCGACGTTAGCGCCAAAGCGGAAGCCAAACGCACCTACCCGGGTATGGTCAACCCAGGGGATATTCTCCAGCGCTTTTAATGCATGCTGGTGCAGCAGGCTGGAGTCTTGCGTAAGTTTCCATTTGGATGAAAAACCAATTGATGGCATATCGAGCGTCAGCATGGCGATCCCGTTTGGGGCAAAGTAGCGCTCATACAGGCTGTAATAATCAATTTGTAACGAATCCAGGCCGCCGCACATCAGAACCGTCGGGAACGGGCCTTCCCCCTCCGGCATATGCAGGAATCCAGTCACCGGGCTACCGCCGGGAATGGCGAACTCAATTTCACGCATCCGGCCAGGCAGCCGCTGGGCGGCCTCTTCATAAGCCCGGTTTGCCAGCGCCTGGGCCTGCTCCGCCAGTTCGTCTCCTTTCAGATGCGGGTATGCAGCGATGCTGTAAAGGTTTGCCGCATGCAGCCAGTGTTTGCCGCTGAGAGTGGCATCTTCTTCCTGGCTCGCTTTTTGCTGCCAGAGCATGGCCTGCTTTGACCATTCGTAGATCCAGTTCCCGCCACGGTAGCCCACCACCGTGTCGTAGAGATCGCTGTCGGTGCGCTCAGACTCGCTCATCACGATACGCGCCTGCACGTCGAGGATTTCACGTGGATCGATACCGCGCCAGATCCACATCAGGCGATTAATCATGCGGTACCAGTGGGGCACGTTTTTACCATCTAACGCTGACTGAACAGCAGGCATGGTCCCCGGATTAAACCGACGCACCAGCGTCGAGGTTTCAGGGTGCTTGAAACGGGGTTTGAAAAGAGTTTCGGTGAGATTCGCCTGCGCCATTGCGTTGCCTCCATGGATACATCACTTGGAGACCATTGTAACGCGTGGCAGGCCAAAAAGAACAACGCCCGGCATAACCGGGCGTGTAAAGTTACGTACTGAAATTAACGGCCAGAGATAGGCGGTACGAAGACCACGCCCATATCCCATGGCTGTTCAATCCAGGTATCCTGCGGGATATCAATGACGTAATCATCAACCAGGGGACGACCCGCTGGTTTCGCGAAGATAGTGACGAAGTGCGCTTTTGGATACATTTCGCGGATAGCCACAGCGGTACCGCCGGTGTCCACCAGATCGTCGATAACGATAAAGCCTTCACCGTCGCCTTCCGCGCGCTTCAGCACTTTCAGCTCACGCTGGTTATCGTGGTCATAGCTGGAGATACATACGGTATCGACATGACGAATACCCAGCTCACGTGCCAGCAGCGCCCCCGGTACCAGACCGCCACGGCTGACGGCAATAATGCCTTTCCACTGTTCGGAAGGCATCAGACGCGCAGCCAGTTTGCGTGCGTGAATCTGCAACATGTCCCAGGTGACGACGTATTTTTCGCTCATGTGAAGTGTCCCAGCCTGTTTATATACGGCTTAAAAAAATGAGGGTGAACCAGGTTGCGCGAGATTATAGAGATCTGACGCACTAAAAACCAGTGTTACGCGCCATGAGCCTGAGTTTTTACATGCTTAATGCTACCAGCCACGGGAGAAAGTGGTATTCTCAGATGCATCTCGCAAGCCCGTCTTGTGGTAACGATTAACCTGCTAACCCAGTGACCTGCAACATTGTTTTGCAGCGCATCGACAAGGAGACCTATCGTGTCTGAACTGTCTCAATTATCTCCACAGCCGCTGTGGGATATTTTTGCCAAAATCTGCTCTATTCCGCACCCTTCCTATCACGAAGAACAGCTTGCCGAACATATTATGGGCTGGGCAAAGGAAAAAGGTCTGCACGCTGAGCGTGACCAGGTTGGCAATATTCTCATCCGCAAACCTGCCACCGCAGGTATGGAAAACCGCAAGCCGGTTGTATTGCAGGCGCACCTGGACATGGTTCCGCAGAAAAACAACGACACCGTTCACGACTTCACAAAAGACCCGATTCAGCCGTACATCGACGGTGAGTGGGTGAAGGCGCGCGGCACGACCCTGGGCGCAGATAACGGTATTGGTATGGCTTCCGCGCTGGCCGTGCTGGCTGACGACAGCGTTGAACACGGTCCGCTGGAAGTGCTGCTGACCATGACTGAAGAAGCGGGCATGGATGGCGCGTTCGGTCTCCAGGCAAACTGGCTGCAAGCGGACATTCTGATCAACACCGATTCCGAAGAAGAAGGTGAGATCTACATGGGCTGCGCGGGCGGGATCGATTTCATCTCTACCCTGCCGCTGTCCCGCGAAGCGATTCCTGCCGGATTCGAAACCTTTAAGCTGACGCTGAAAGGGCTGAAAGGCGGTCACTCCGGCGGTGATATTCACCTGGGCCTGGGCAACGCCAACAAACTGCTGGCGCGTTTCCTGGCGGGCCATGCCGCTGAACTGGATCTGCGTCTGGTGGACTTCAACGGCGGCACTCTGCGTAACGCGATCCCTCGCGAAGCCTTCGCGACCGTGGCGGTGCCTGCGGCGAAAGCGGATGAGCTGAAAAACCTCTCCAGCCTGTATCTGGATATCCTGAAAAACGAGCTGTCTGAGAAAGAGAAAAACCTGACGGTGGTACTGGAGTCCGTTACAACGGATAAAGCCGCACTGACCACTCAGTCTCGTGACACGTTCGTCCAGTTGCTGAACGCAACGCCAAACGGCGTGATCCGCAATTCTGACGTCGCAAAAGGCGTGGTTGAAACCTCCCTGAACGTGGGCGTAGTGACCATGGGCGACGACAGCGCAGAGATCATTTGCCTGATCCGTTCCCTGATCGACAGCGGTAAAGAGTACGTTGTGAGCATGCTGGAATCTCTGGGTACCCTGGCGGGCGCGAAAACGTCTGCAAAAGGCAGCTACCCTGGCTGGCAGCCGGATGCAAGTTCTCCGGTCATGGCACTGGTGCGTGAAACTTATCAGAGACTGTTCAACAGCACCCCGAACATTCAGGTTATTCATGCGGGTCTGGAATGTGGTCTGTTCAAGAAACCGTATCCGGATATGGACATGGTCTCCATCGGGCCGACCATCACGGGGCCACACTCCCCGGATGAGCAGGTTCACATTGAAAGCGTCGGTCACTACTGGACGCTGCTGACTGAGCTGCTGAAAGCAATCCCTGTTAAGTAATAAGCCGTTTGATGCCCGGTGGCGCTTCTGTATGACCGGATACATAGGTAACAGATCAGACCGGGAACATAGGTAACACTTTTCAGTCTATCCGGAGCACACTCTGGGTTTTTCGGTCGTAGTACGCAAGCGTTATTCCATTAAAGATGATGGCCTCCAGGCCATCATCTTGTTCTTCCAGCATGATGTACTCATCAGTCAGCGCTTCACTCAGGAACACCGTCCCCTTTTTCCCCATATAGAGTGTCCCCCTTGATTTCACCCTGTAGACCGTACCTCCTTCCGGATAAGCATATTCAGGAACCCTGCCATCCCAGTGCCGGCCTGAGGGGTGCCATACCGTTCCGGGCGTTGCACCCGCCAGGGCTTCATGCGGCCTTTCGTAGTTAAACTCTTCCCGGTAGCCACTGAACCACCGCTGTTGTTCTTCCATCGTCATAAATATGTTGCCCTGTTTTACTGCACTTTTCAGCGAACGATGCATTCGCTCATGACGGCCGTTTTCTTCCGGATGCCCCTTTCTGATGCGTTCCGGTCTGATGCCCAGCTTTATCAGCCAGACTGCAAGGCGACTTAACCCGGCGATACCTGTTCCTGCGAAAGGCTGACCATTATCCGTTCTCAGGACTTCCGGCAGACCGTACTCCAGGAACGCATCCGTCAGGCACTGCCTGACGAAGGGCTCGCTCTCCCGGTCTGCTCCCCGGCAGCTCAGAAGATACCGGCTGTGATTGTCGGTGAGGGTGAAGGGATGACAGTATTTCCGGCTCAGCAGCCTGAACTTGCCTTTAAAATCAGCGCTCCAGACCTGATTGTTCTCACTGATGATGGTCAGGGGCTGGCGATTGCCCGGGGTTCTGCGTTTTCGCTTTTTATCCGGAACCAGGCCTTCACGCTTGAGGATATCGCCGATAGTACTGGCAGCGGGGACGGTAAAATCGACGTGATGATTGAGCAGCCACATCCGCAGTTTTTTGGGGCCCCAGTCAGGGTGTTTTTGCCTCAGGGCCGTAAGCTGCCCGGCGATATCATCAGGAACTGTCCGGGAGTGGGAGTGCGGAGCACGCGACCGGTCAGAGAGAGATGACAGGTCAGAGGGGTCAAAACGCTGAAGCCATTTGTAACCGGTTTTTCGACTGATGCCGAAGAGACGGCAGAGGGCAGAAAAAGAATCCGTACCTGCATGGCAGGCACGGATAAAATCAAGGCGTTGCATAGGTCGGGTCTCAGTCCAGGGCATAGCGAGTCTCCTCTTCTATGCCAGTTATAACTGTTACCCATGTATCCGGTCTAAAGTGTTACCCATGTTTCCGGTTCATACCCTTCGCTTACCGGGCATACGATTAGCCTAATCTACAGTCCCAGCACCAGCTGACGCTCCAGCTGCGGATCCAGCAAGGTGACGTGCAGCCCCACCAGCCTTACCCCTCGTCCGCCCCGCCGCTCTTCCCATGCCTTTTTTGCCGTCGCAATAAGATCCTCTTTGTTGAGGCGTGGCCAGACGTGCTCCTGCGTCGTCTGCTGAAAATCGTTAAATTTCAGTTTGATGCCCTGCCGGGCAATAAGCAGATCTGGTTTGACCTTCAGTAAGCGTCGTTCAAGCTCAGGATAGAGTTGTTCCGTAATAATGGTTTCACACTCTGTCCAGTCATGGATATCTTCGCTCAGCGTGCGTTCAACGCCGACCGATTTACGCAGCCGTTCGTTGTTCACATCCCGATCATCAATGCCCTGACTGCGTTCCCACAGTACGCGGCCAAACTTACCAAAACGCTTAAGCAGCAGCGCCAGATCGCTGCGCTGAACGTCTTCACAGGTGCGTAGCCCCATACTTTCCAGCTTCGCGGCGGAGACTTTGCCCACGCCGGGGATTTTGCTGAGCGGCAGCGTCTTTAAAAACGCCGGAACCTCTTCCGGGGTGATGACGTACTGGCCGTTGGGCTTATTTAAATCGGAAGCGATTTTGGCGAGAAATTTTATCGGCGCGACGCCTGCCGATGCCGTCAGGTTCAGCTCGTTAAAAATAGTCTGGCGGATCTCCTGCGCCATCAGGGTGGCGGAGCCGTGGCAGTGCACGCTGTGGGTGACATCCAGATAGGCTTCATCCAGCGATAACGGTTCAATCAGAGAGGTGTAGCGGGAGAAGATCTCCCGAATGTGGCTCGATGCTTCTTTATAGGCATCAAAACGTCCGGGCAAAAGAGTGAGATGCGGGCACAGTTTTAGCGCCATCGCTGTCGGCATGGCGCTGCGCACACCGTATTTGCGAGCAGGATAGTTGGCGGTGCTGATGACACCGCGCTGAACCCGGCTGCCGCCAATGGCGATGGGAATATCCCGCAGCGCCGGGTTGTCACGCATCTCCACTGCGGCAAAAAAGCAGTCCATATCGACATGGATTATTTTGCGCATAGTAAGCCCTCACTCATTACTGGATAAGTATACAGTAAACAAATGAGGGTTGAGAAGTGTGCGTGGGAATTGTCGGGTGGCGGCGTTGCCTTACCCGACATACAAGACTAAATAATGCGTTGCTGCTCGCGAGCCATCCGTTTTTTTCGCGCATCGCACGGTTCCGGACAATCGCACACTTTTTCCATTCCGATGGAAGATATACCTCCACAGCTGCCCTGAATGCTTTTACGCTTGATGATCCAGCCTAAGGACATCCCGAATATCACCAGTACAAACACCGCAAAGGTCGCCAGAAAGGTCAGCATAATCAGCCTCCGAAATCATCGAGCATGATGTTCTCATCTTCCACGCCAAGATCTTTTAGCATCTTAATCACGGCAGCGTTCATCATTGGCGGGCCACACATATAAAACTCGCAATCTTCCGGTGCCGGGTGCTGTTTGAGGTAATTTTCATACAGCACGTTGTGGATGAAGCCCGTATAACCTGTCCAGTTATCTTCCGGCTGCGGATCGGATAACGCCACATGGAAGGTAAAGTTAGGGTTATCACGTGCCAGTTGTTCAAACTCATCGTCATAGAACATTTCGCGCAGTGAACGCGCCCCGTACCAGAAGCTGATCTTGCGCTTGCTGCCAAGTCGTTTGAGCTGGTCAAAGATATGCGAACGCATCGGCGCCATACCCGCACCGCCGCCGATAAAGACCATTTCCGCATCAGTGTCTTTGGCAAAGAATTCGCCGAACGGGCCGGAAATCGTCACTTTGTCGCCAGGCTTGAGGGACCAGATATATGACGACATGACGCCAGGGGGTGCATCAGGCACATTCGGCGGCGGCGTGGCGATTCGCACGTTGAGCATAATAATGCCCTTCTCTTCCGGGTAGTTAGCCATGGAATAAGCGCGAAGCGCGGGCTCTTTTACTTCGGAAACAAAGCGGAAGAGGTTAAATTTATCCCAGTCAGCCCGGTACTCCTCGGGCACGTCGAAGTCAGCATACGCCACGGTATGTGCCGGACAATCAATCTGGATATACCCACCCGCACGGAACGGGACGCTCTCCCCTTCAGGAACGCGCAGCTTGAGCTCTTTAATGAACGTGGCTTTGTTATCGTTAGAGATAACTTCGCACTCCCATTTTTTCACGCCGAAGATCTCCTCCGGCAGCTCAATCTTCATGTTCTGGCGCACAGCGACCTGACACGCCAGACGGCAGCCCTCTTTCGCTTCACGCTTCGTGATATGCGACAGTTCTGTTGGCAGAATATCACCGCCTCCCTCTTTCACCGTCACACGGCACTGTCCACAGGAGCCACCGCCGCCACAGGCAGACGAGACAAAAATCCCGTTGCCGGAGAGCGTATTAAGCAGCTTATCCCCTGCCGGGGTACGGATCTGATTCTGCGGATCGTCATTGATATCAATGATCACATCCCCGGAATTCACCAGCTTCGCACGCGCCGCCAGGATCAGCCCTGACAGCACCAGTACTATCAGCGTGAACATCACCACGCCAAGAATAATTTCCATCTTTTAGCCCTTATAGCTGCACACCGGAGAAGGACATAAAGCCCAACGCCATCAGGCCGGTGGTGATAAAGGTGATCCCTAAGCCACGAAGCCCCGCAGGTACGTTGGCATATTTCATTTTTTCACGGATCCCCGCCATGGTGACAATCGCCAGCATCCAGCCGATACCGGAACCGAAACCATACACAACCGATTCACTGAAGTTGTAATCGCGCTGAACCATAAATGAGACGCCGCCGAAAATGGCGCAGTTCACTGCGATTAGCGGCAGGAAGATCCCCAGTGCGTTGTACAGCGACGGGAAGTATTTATCGAGGATCATCTCCAGGATCTGAACAAGCGCCGCAATCACCCCGATAAAGGTGATGAAGTTCAGAAAGCTAAGATCAACGCCCTCCACCAGCGCGCCATCGCGAAGCACGAAGTTGAACACCAGGTTGTTAATCGGAACGGAAAGCCCCAGCACAACAGTGACCGCCACACCCAGACCGAATGCCGTCGATACCTTCTTAGAAACAGCAAGGAACGTACACATGCCCAGGAAGAAAGCGAGCGCCATGTTTTCAACAAACACCGCGCGCACAAATAAACTCAGGTAATGAGCCATCGTCGGTTACTCCTTTTCCTGCTGTTCAGGCTTCAGCGTACGAATCAGCCAGATCAGCAAACCGATAATGAAAAATGCGCTTGGTGCCAGCAGGAACAGGCCGTTCGGCAGATACCAGCCGCCGTTCTGTACCGTATCCAGCACCGGAATGCCAAACAGTTTGCCGCTGCCAATAAGTTCGCGCAGGAAACCAACCGTCAACAGGATCACACCGTAACCCAACCCGTTGCCGATACCGTCCATAAAGCTCGCCAGTGGCGGCATTTTCATCGCATAGGCTTCAGCGCGCCCCATCACGATACAGTTGGTGATAATCAGGCCGACAAACACCGAAAGCTGCTTCGAGGTTTCATAAGCGAAGGCGCGCAGAAGCTGATCAACCACGATCACCAGCGAGGCGATGATCGCCATCTGGACAATGATCCTCACGCTGTTGGGTATGTGGTGGCGGATCATTGAGATAAACATGCTGGAAAACGCTGTCACCAGCGTTACCGCCAGCGTCATGACTACCGCCGTTTCCAGCTTGGTGGTTACCGCCAGAGCCGAGCATACGCCCAGCACCTGAAGCGTTATCGGGTTATTGGCTAAAAGTGGGCCAATCAGCACCTTTTTAACTTCTTTCAGTTCACCCGTATCAGCCATTGTTCAGCGCTCCTTCACGTACATTCTTCAGGAAGGGACCAAAGCCCAGTTCACCCATCCAGAAATCAAAGCTGTGCTGCACCCCATTAGAGGTGAGTGTAGCGCCGGAAAGGCCATCAACGGCAAATTCATCACCGGGACGCGCTCCTCCTTTCACCACCTTCAGCGCAGGCTGGCCGTTGTCATCGAGCACTTTTTTACCGACAAACTGTGCCCGCCAGTTAGGGTTCTCAACTTCGCCCCCCAGCCCTGGTGTTTCGCCCTGATCGTAATATGTAATGCCTTTGACCGTACGGCCATCGGTATCCAGCGCCACAAAGGCGTACATCATTGACCATAAACCGTTGCCATAGATGGGCAACACGATTTCCTGGATGCGCTTTTGCTCGTCGCGGACGAGGTAAATCTCCGCGACATTGCTGCGGCGCTTAATGCCTGCCGGATCCTGCGAGGCGTCAAGCATGGTGCTCATCTGCGGATCTTTTAGCGCCAGCGCCTGGTTATATTTCGCCGGGTCTTTATCCATTAACTCCCCGGTTTTTAAATCCACCAGCCGTGCGGTAATGCGTTCGGCAAACACCGCTGCGACGTCATCCTTCGTCATGCCTTCCTGCATCAGCCCGGCAACGGCAAGGATGTTACGCTGTTTATCCAGCGCACGTTGCTCCTGCTGTAGCGGTTTCAACCCAACGGCAGAACCGGCCACGACAATGGAACAGACCAGACACAGTACCAGCACCACCAGCAGCGTTTTGCTGATACTGTCGTTATTTTTGATCTCAGCCACGCGCCTTCCTCCGCTTAATGTTGGCGCGCACGACCAGATAGTCGAACAGCGGCGCAAACAGATTGGCAAACAGAATGGCCAACATCATCCCTTCCGGATAGGCCGGGTTGACCACGCGAATCAGTACACACATCACCCCAATGAGCGCGCCGTAGCACCATTTTCCTCTGTCGGTAAACGAAGCCGAGACGGGATCGGTGGCCATGAACATCATGCCAAACGCAAAGCCTCCCAGCACGAGGTGCCAGTACCACGGCATGGAGAACATCGGGTTAGTGTCTGAACCAATGAAATTGAAAAGCGTGGCGGTGAGGACCATCCCAAGCATGACGCCAGCGACAATGCGCCAGGACGCCACGCGGCCAAAGAGGATGATGGCTCCGCCGATCAAAATCATCAGGGTAGACACTTCACCGATGGAGCCTGGAATATTGCCAATAAACGCATCAAACCAGGTGACAGGCTGTCCGGTTGCATTGTTAACCAGCGTTTCGCCGCCGCCAGCCGCCCACTGTGAAAGTGGCGTCGCGCCGGAGAATCCGTCTGCTGCCGTCCACACCAGGTCGCCCGAGATTTGCGCCGGATAAGCAAAGAACAGGAACGCGCGCCCTGCCAGTGCCGGGTTGAGGAAGTTGCGTCCGGTCCCGCCGAAGATCTCCTTGGCAATCACTACGCCAAAGCTGATCCCCATCGCCGCCTGCCAGAGCGGCAGCGTTGGCGGAACAATCAGCGCAAACAGAATAGAGGTAACAAAGAAGCCCTCGTTGATCTCATGTTTGCGAATAATAGCGAACAGAACCTCCCAGAAACCGCCCACAATAAAGACAGTCATATAGATGGGGAGGAAGAAGACAGCGCCCAGCGTCATCATGCTGATCCAGCCTGCATCTGCCGCAAAGCTCACCCCCAGCGACTGCGCCAGACGATAGTGCCAGTCAGACTGAATCACCTGCGCCAGCTGCTCTGCATCGTACATATGGTGCAGCGCCGGAATAGTCTGCAACCCAACGTTATACATCCCCCAGAACATGGCCGGGAAGACCGCAAACCAGACCAGAATCATCATTCGCTTGAGGTCGATGGCGTCGCGAACGTGCGCCGCGCCTTTCGTCACCAGACCCGGGGTGTAGAAAATGGTCGTTGTCGCTTCATACAGCGGGTAGTACTTTTTGAGCTTCCCTTCGGTAAAGTGCGGCTCAATTTTTTCAAAGAGGTGTTTTAAGCCCATGGTTATCCTTCCTGCTCAATGCGGGTTAACACCTCGCGCAATACGGGTCCATATTCGTATTTACCTGGACACACATAGGTACACAGCGCCAGATCTTCCTCGTCCAGCTCCAGACAGCCCAGCGCCTGGGCACCGTCGGTATCGCCGGCCAGCAGATCGCGCAGCAGCACAGTGGGCAGAATATCCAGCGGCATCACGCGTTCGTAGTTGCCAATCGGGACCATGGCGCGCTCACCGCCGTTGGTGCTGGTGGAGAAGTTAAACAGCTTACGACGCAAAAAGTGGCCGAGCGTGGTACGGGTTAACGAGTATTTTTCCGCGCCAGGCAGCACCCAGCCGAACAGCTCTTTCTCGCGCCCTTCAAGCACCACGCTCACCTGAAGATGGAAACGACCCAGCCAGGCCATCGGGCCTGTCGCGTGTCTGCCGCTCAGCACCGAACCGGAAATAATGCGGTTTTCACCTTCTTTCGTTTCGCCAGCCAACAGCGCCGTCAGGTCTGCCCCAAGCAGCGTGCGAACCAGACGCGGTTGGGTTGCCTGAGGGCCGCCGATGGCAATAATGCGTTCTGCGCACAGCTCACCCGTGGTGAAGAGCTTACCGATAGCGATCACGTCCTGATAATTAAGATGCCAGACCTGTTTCGTCAGGCTTACCGGCTCCAGGAAATGAATATGCGTTCCCACCAGCCCGGCCGGATGCGGGCCGGCAAATTCATTAAAGGCGACCTGCCCTTGCGGATGCCCGCCCAGCTTACCGCCGCTGGCCTGGCAGACATGCACTTTGCCCGGCGTCAGGCGCGTTAACACGGTGAGGCCGGCATCGAAAGCTTTGCGTTCCGCCAGGATAAGAGGCTGCGGATCCGCGCTGAGCGGGTTGGTGTCGATGGCCGTAACGAAGATAGCGGCTGGCACAGTGCCAGGTACGGGCGTTTTGCTATAGGGACGCGTGCGAAGCGCCGTCCACAGTCCTGACTCCAGCAGTTGCGTCTGCACCGCGTCGTGGCTGAGGGTAGCGAGATCGGCGGCGTCAAAACGCGCAAACTCGCGTTTCTCATCGCCTTCAATTTGAATAACTACCGATTGCAGAACGCGACGCTCACCACGATGGATGGCGACAACGGTGCCGCTGGCTGGGGCTGTAAACATAACGCCAGGATTTTTTTTATCCTCGAAGAGTGCCTGGCCTTTTATTACACGATCGCCTTCCTGTACCAGCATCGCGGGGCGCATGCCCACGTAATCATCACCCACAATAGCGACATGATGAATACTGGCGCCGGTCGTTACGTGCTGTTCAGGCACGCCAGAGATTGGCAGATCGAGTCCTTTTCTGATTCTAAACATGTGGTTAGCAGGTATCCATGAACAACAATCCAGAGAGGCCGGAGTGTACCATTTTCGGCCCTGCCAAGGGCAGTAAATCCGCCGTCTGGCGCGCCGAAATGCGAGCTATTGCGCAAAGTTCCTGGAGTCAGGACAATATGAATGGGTTATAAAGTAAAACTAATTTGTAAACGCAAAGGTTGGCTCTTGCGAAAATCTCCATCGGTGCTAATGTGAGCGCTCCTGTCCAGATTAGTCTGATTTCGGGTGTCTTTTGCCGTTCTGGCAAGTTGGTCATTGTTTTATCAAGGAACCAGTAGTATGCGTAAAATCGCATTGTTCATTGCGATGCTTCTGATACCGTGCATGTCGTTTGCCGGGCTGCTTGGCAGTAATAGTTCAACGACGCCGGTCAGCAAAGAGTATAAACAGCAGTTGATGGGATCCCCTGTTTATATTCAAATCTTCAAGGAAGAGCGCACACTCGATCTGTTTGTCAAAATGGGCGAGACGTATCAACTGCTCGATAGCTACAAAATCTGTAACTATTCTGGCGGACTGGGGCCGAAACAGCGCCAGGGTGACTTCAAAAGTCCGGAAGGGTTTTACAACGTTCAGCGTAACCAGCTAAAACCGGACAGCCGCTTCTATAAAGCGATTAACATCGGTTTCCCCAATGCCTTCGACCGTGCGCACGGTTACGAAGGGAAATACCTGATGATCCACGGCGCCTGCGTGTCTGTCGGCTGTTATGCGATGACGGATTCCGGCATTGATGAAATCTTCCAGTTTGTCACGGGCGCACTGGTCTTCGGCCAGCCGAATGTTCAGGTCAGCATCTATCCGTTCCGTATGACGGATGCCAACATGGCGCGCCATAAGTACTCTGTTTACACAGATTTCTGGAAACAGCTAAAACCGGGTTATGACTACTTCGAGCAGACCCATAAGCCGCCGGTGGTGTCCATCGTCAATGGCCGTTACGTGGTGAGTAAACCGCTCAGCCATGAAGTGGTTCAGCCTCAGCTGGCGTCAAATTACGCGGTCCCCGAGACAAAATAGCGCCCACTCGCCTGGCATGATCTTTTGCCAGGTTTCATTGCCCGTCAGCGGCTGCGTTGCAATGACAGTGACCACATCGTTCGGTGTGGTCTCCTTCTGAAAATCAATTTCCACATCCTGATCGAGCAGCGTGGCGACGCCAAACGGCGCACGTCGGGTGATCCAGAACAGATTCGTCGAGCAGAATGCCATCACGTAGCGTCCGTCAGACAGCAGCATATTAAACACGCCCTTCTCGCGTAACTCAGACGCCAGTGACGCTATGTACTTAAATACTGCGGTCATGTTGCCGGGCGTACGGGGGTAGCGCTCGGTCAGCTTGTGCAGCAGCCAGCAAAATGCTTTTTCGCTGTCCGTTTCACCGACAGGACGAAAATTGCCGGTTTCCAGTGATTTATAGCCCGAGAGCTGCCCATTGTGCGCATAGGTCCAGTTACGTCCCCACAGTTCACGGGTAAACGGATGGGTATTTTCCAGGGCCACTTCGCCGCGATTGGCCTGGCGGATATGGGCGATCACCGAACAGGATTTAATAGGATAGTCCTGCACCAGTCTGGCAATGGGTGAGTTAAAGCTGGGCTGTGGATCTTTAAACGTGCGACATCCTTTGCCTTCGTAGAAGGTAATGCCCCAGCCGTCTTTATGCGGCCCGGTTCCTCCACCGCGCTGAACCAGCCCGGTGAAACTAAAGCAGATATCGGTTGGCACATTGGCGCTCATCCCGAGCAGTTCGCACATAGAACACCTCCACAACAGCGGGGGGCACCGGCGCCCCCCAGCGAAGTCTTACTTAACCATCTCTTTTTCGATCAGTTGGATCAGGATGTGGATCACTTTGATGTGAATTTCCTGAACGCGATCCGCATAACCGAAGTGTGGTACACGGATTTCAATGTCCGCTGTACCGTCCATCTTACCGCCATCTTTCCCGGTCAGGGTGATCACTTTCATGCCCTTCTCACGCGCGGCGGCGATCGCTTTGATCACGTTAGCGGAGTTACCGGACGTGGAGATCCCCAGCAGCACGTCGCCTTCACGGCCTACGGCTTCAACGTAGCGGGAAAAGATATGGTCGTAACCGAAGTCGTTGCCTACACAGGAGATGTGGCTCACGTCGGAAATCGCAATCGCCGGGTAGCCCGGACGGTTTTCGCGATAGCGTCCGGTCAGCTCTTCGGCGAAGTGCATGGCGTCACAGTGGGAACCGCCGTTACCGCAGGAGAGCACTTTACCGCCGGCTTTGAAACTGTCGGCAAGCAGGACCGCCGCGCGCTGAATAGCGTGAATATTGGCATCATCTTTCAGAAAATTCGCCAGCGTTTCCGCCGCTTCGTTCAGTTCGTTACGAATAAGATCCTGGTACATGAGGATAATCCTTCAGTATTGATGAAATAACACAGTGGAGTGTACCGGATAGCAGTAAAAGCGAGAAGCTAAAGCCATGCGAATCGTCCGGCGTTTTGATTTTTTGTGCCGGCTAAAACGCGAACAATGTGAACCAGGTTGTAATTATTTTGTAAACACATTGCTAAAGGAAATGACATCAACTACAACCATATCATCACAAGTGGTCAGACCTCCTACAAGCAAGGGAGCTTTTCTTTATGATGATTTTGAGCATTTTCGCAACCGTTGTGCTGCTCGGGGTGTTGTTCTATCACCGTGTCAGTTTATTCCTGAGTAGCCTGATTCTTCTGGCCTGGACGGCTGCACTTGGCGTCGCTGGCCTGTGGAATATCTGGGTACTTGTTCCCCTGGCAATCATTTTGCTGCCGTTTAACCTGACGCCGATGCGTAAGTCGATGATCTCTGCGCCGGTGTTCAAGGGATTCCGTAAAGTGATGCCGCCGATGTCGCGCACGGAGAAAGAGGCGATTGATGCGGGCACGACCTGGTGGGAAGGCGATCTGTTCCAGGGCAACCCGGACTGGAAAAAGCTGCACAACTACCCGCAGCCGCGTCTGACCGCCGAAGAACAAGCCTTTATTGACGGCCCGGTGGAAGAAGCCTGCCGCATGGCGAACGATTTTGCCATCACTCACGAAATGGCCGACCTGCCGCCTGAGCTGTGGGCATATCTGAAAGAGCATCGCTTCTTCGCGATGATCATTAAGAAAGAGTACGGCGGTCTGGAATTCTCCGCTTACGCTCAGGCTCGCGTCCTGCAAAAACTGGCGGGTGTTTCCGGGATCCTGGCGATCACCGTTGGCGTGCCAAACTCCTTAGGCCCGGGCGAGCTGTTACAGCATTACGGTACGGAAGAGCAGAAAGATCACTATCTGCCGCGTCTGGCGCATGGTCAGGAAATTCCGTGCTTCGCGCTGACCAGCCCGGAAGCCGGTTCTGATGCCGGTGCGATCCCGGATACTGGCGTGGTCTGCATGGGCGAATGGCAGGGCGAACAGGTGCTGGGCATGCGCCTGACCTGGAACAAACGTTATATCACCCTGGCGCCTATCGCCACCGTACTCGGTCTGGCGTTCAAACTTTCTGACCCGGAAAAACTGCTGGGCGGTGATGAAGATCTGGGCATTACCTGTGCGCTGATCCCAACCTCGACCCCGGGGATTGAAATTGGTCGTCGTCATTTCCCGCTGAACGTACCGTTCCAGAACGGCCCGACTCGCGGTCAGGATATCTTTGTGCCGATTGACTACATCATCGGTGGACCGAAAATGGCCGGTCAGGGCTGGCGTATGCTGGTGGAATGTCTGTCGGTGGGCCGCGGCATTACCCTGCCGTCGAACTCTACCGGCGGTCTGAAATCGGTGGCGATGGGGATTGGGGCTTACGCGCATATCCGCCGTCAGTTCAAAATCTCCATCGGCAAGATGGAAGGTATCGAAGAGCCGCTGGCGCGTATTGCGGGCAATGCCTACGTGATGGACGCCGCAGCCTCGCTGATTACCTACGGTATTATGCTGGGCGAGAAACCCGCCGTGCTGTCGGCAATTGTGAAGTACCACTGTACCCACCGTGCACAGCAGTCAATTATTGATGCAATGGATATCGCAGGCGGTAAAGGCATTATGCTTGGCGAAGGCAACTTCCTGGCGCGCGGCTATCAGGGCGCACCGATTGCCATCACCGTGGAAGGGGCAAACATCCTGACCCGCAGCATGATGATCTTCGGCCAGGGTGCGATTCGTTGCCATCCGTACGTGCTGGAAGAGATGGCCGCCGCGCAGAATAACGACGTGGATGCCTTCGACAAGCTGCTGTTCAAACATATCGGTCACGTTGGCAGCAATGAAGTTCGCAGCTTCTGGCTCGGCCTGACGCGGGGGCTGACCAGCGCGACGCCGACCCGCGATGCAACCAAACGTTACTACCAACACCTGAACCGTCTGAGCGCTAACCTGGCGCTGCTGTCTGACGTCTCCATGGCCGTTCTGGGCGGAAGTCTGAAGCGTCGCGAACGCATCTCCGCCCGTCTGGGTGATGTGCTGAGCCAGATCTTCCTGGCCTCTGCGGTGCTGAAACGCTACGACGATGAAGGCCGTCAGGAAGCGGATCTGCCGCTGGTGCACTGGGGCGTGCAGGATGCGATGTATCAGGCGGAACAGGCGATTGACGACCTGCTGGCAAACTTCCCGAACCGCTTCGTGGCGGGCGCCCTGCGCGCGGTGATCTTCCCGACCGGTCGTCACCATCTGGCACCGTCTGACAAGCTGGATCATAAAGTGGCGAAGATCCTCCAGGTACCAAGCGCAACCCGTTCCCGTATTGGCCGTGGTCAATACCTGGAACCTACCCCGCATAACCCGGTAGGTTTGCTGGAAGAAGCGCTGCTTGATGTGATGGCCGCCGACCCGATTCACCAGAAGATCTGCAAACAGCTGGGCAAAAACCTGCCGTTTACACGACTGGATGAGCTGGCAAAACAGGCGCTGGCGGGTGGCATCATCGACAACAGCGAAGCTGCGATTCTGGTGAAAGCCGAAGAGAGCCGTCTGCGCAGTATTAACGTGGATGATTTCGAACCAGAAGAGCTGGCGACTCAGCCGGTAAAGCTGCCAGAGAAGCACCGCAAACCTGAAGCGGCATAAGGTATTTTGCTCTCACAAACCCCGCCCCGCGCGGGGTTTTTTATTGCCACATTTTCTGGTAATGACGTGCTACAGTGTCAAAAAGTGTTTATTAAGGAGCCTGTATCGTGCCTGGTTTAAAGATTTCTGTTTTGCAGCAACCTTTAGTGTGGATGGACGGCCCCGCCAACCTTCGCCATTTTGATCGCCAGCTGGAAGAGATTACCGGACGCGATGTGATTGTCCTGCCGGAGATGTTCACCACAGGTTTCGCGATGGAGGCAGCAAAACAGTCCATGCCGCAGGACGAGGTGGTGGCCTGGATGCACGCCAGGGCGCAGGAAACAAACGCGCTGATTGCCGGCAGCGTCGCGCTCCAGACCGGGCGCGGACCGGTCAATCGCTTCCTGCTGGTCGAGCCGGAAGGAAACGTCCATTTCTACGATAAGCGCCATCTGTTCCGCATGGCGGATGAACATCAACATTATGAAGCCGGAAACGAACGCGTGGTATTTGAATGGCGCGGCTGGCGTATTCTGCCGCTGGTCTGCTATGACCTGCGCTTCCCGGTGTGGTCGCGCAACCGCAACGATTATGACCTGGCGTTGTACGTCGCCAACTGGCCCGCCCCACGCTCCCTGCACTGGCAGGCTTTATTGACCGCGCGCGCGATTGAAAATCAGGCTTATGTCGTTGGCTGTAACCGCGTAGGAACGGACGGCAACGGGCATCACTATCGCGGTGACAGCCGGGTGATCAGTCCGCAGGGTGAGATTATTGCCACCGCCGAGCCGCATCAGGCGACACGAATTGACGCTGAGATCTCGTTAACGGCGTTAAAGGAGTATCGGGAGAAGTTTCCGGCCTGGCAGGATGCAGATCCATTTAGCATTGGATAAGAAAAAGCCGGGTGGCGGCTGCGCCTTACCCGGCCTACAAATCAACTCACCAACGCCTGCCCGTCTTTGCGGCTCTCCGTCGCAGCCACGTAGTGCCCTTCCGGCATACGGTAAATCACCTGCGCGCCGCCAAAATTGTAATCCTGAAGCGGATCTTCCACCACGATCTGGTGTCCGCGCTCGCGCAGCGCCGCGATGGTATTGCGATCGAAGGTCGATTCAACAACCACTTCCCTGCCCTGCACCACGCGCCAGCGCGGGGCGTCAATCGCCGCTTGCGGGTTTTGCCCGTGCAGCATAATGCGAAGCGCCATCTGCATGTGCCCCTGCGCCTGCATCGGGCCGCCCATCACGCCGAAGGACATCAGCGGTTTGCCGTTACCGTCCATCGCAAAGCCCGGAATGATGGTGTGGAAAGGACGCTTGCTGCCCGCCAGCGCGTTCGGGTGTTTGGGATCGAGTACAAAGCCGCAGCCGCGGTTTTGCAGGCTGATCCCCGTATCCGGCACCACGATCCCTGAACCGAAGCCCATAAAATTAGACTGAATAAAGGAGATCATCATCCCGCTGGAATCCGCTGCGCTGAGGTAAACCGTCCCACTCTGCGTCGGCGATCCGTACACAAAATCAGAGGCTTTATCGTGGTTGATAAGCGCGGCGCGCGACTTCAGATAATGGTCGCTCAGCAGCGCTTTGGCGGCAAACTCCATATGCTCTTCATCCGCAACGTAGCGATCGAGATCCGCCAGCGCCAGCTTCATTGCCTCTATAGAGAGGTGCAGCCCCTGCACGGAATCCGGGTGATGTTTCTCGATGCCGCACTGCTCCAGAATGCCGAGCGCAATCAGGGTGGCGATCCCCTGACCGTTTGGCGGCAATTCCTGCACCGAACCGCCCGCGAAGTCGCGCGATAGCAGTTCCACCCAGTCCACACGGTGATTCGCCAGGTCTGCTTCGGTCAGGTGTGCACCATGTGCTTTGGCGAAGGCGGCAATTTTCTGCGCCAGTTCGCCACGGTAAAACGCGTCGCCGTTGGTTTTGGCGATCAGCTCCAGTGAGTTCGCCTGCGCCGGGTTACGGAAGATCTCCCCCACGCGCGGCGCGCGGCCTTCCGGCGCAAAGCAGGCACTAAACCCGGGCTGATCTTTCAGCTTGTTGTAGCCGCGCTGCCAGAGATGGCCGATCAGCGGCGAGACCGGGAAACCGTTACGCGCGTAATCAATGGCTGGCTGCGCGAGCGTGGTCAGCGGCAGCGTGCCAAAACGTTCAGCCAGCGCCACCCAGCCCGACACCGCACCCGGCACGGTCACCGCGTCCCAGCCGATTTCCGGTACGGCGGTTTTTCCGGCAAACAGATCCGCATGCCAGCTGGCTGGCGAACGACCGGACGCATTCAGACCGTGAAGTTTTTCACCGTCCCAGACAATGGCAAAAGCATCGCTGCCGATGCCGTTGCCGGTCGGCTCGACAACGGTCAGCGCCATGGCGGTTGCAATCGCCGCATCAACGGCATTTCCGCCCAGCTGTAGCATCTTCATTCCCGCCTGTGCCGCCAGCGGCTGCGAGGTGGCAACGGCGTTATGGCCCATCATCGGCGGGCGTCGTGAATCGTAACCGGTTGTAAAATCGAGCGCTTTGGTCATCATGACTCCTTAGTCGTGGCGCGGATCGAGCGCATCGCGCAGCCCGTCGCCGAGTAAATTAAAGCCCTGAACGGCAAGGAAAATCGCCACGCCGGGGAAAACCGACATCCACGGCGCCTGTTCGAGAAACCCTTTTGCGGTGTTGAGCATGGAGCCCCAGGATGGGTTCGGCGGCTGTTGGCCTAACCCTAAAAACGAAAGGCTGGCTTCGGCGATAATCGCCGAGGCAATGGCCAGCGTGGCCTGCACCAGGATAGGTGACATCACGTTGGGCAGAACGTATTTAATGATGATCCAGCGGTCCGGCAGGCCAATCGCCCGCGCGCCGTCGATGTACTCTTCGTTGCGAATGGCGATCACCTGGCCGCGCGTCAGGCGGGCGAAGATCGGCATTGCCGAGAGTCCAATAGCGATCATGGCATTCGTCAGGCTTGGGCCTAAGAATGCCCCCAGCGCGATCGCCATGATCAGGAATGGACAGGCCAGCAGTGCCTCAATAAAGCGGGAGATCACCCCGTCCCACATCTTCTGGAAATAACCCGCCACCAGCCCCAGCGGCACGCCGATGACAACCGCGATCGCCACCGACATACAGCCCGCCATCAGCGAGGTTCTCGCCCCCCAGATAATGCGGGACAAGATATCGCGCCCCAGCTCGTCGGTGCCGAACCAGTACATCGCCGATGGCGCTTTGCGCACCGCGAGGAAGTTAGCTTTGACCGGGTTAAATGGCGCGATCCACGGCGCCAGCAGCGCCACCAGCACAAAAAAGCCCACCACAATCGCGCCAATCACCGCACTTTTATTGGCGAGGAATTTTTTCAGCACCCGGTTTTGCGCGCGCGGCAGCGCGGGCGCCACGGTTTGCGTCGTCAGTTCCGCCATGATTAACCTCGCATTTTCGGGTTGATAAGGACGTAGAGCACGTCAGCCAGCAGGTTGAGCATCAGGAAACCGATCGCCACGATCAGCACTACGCCCTGCACCACCGCGTAGTCGCGGTTGAACACCGAGTCGACGATCATTTTGCCGAAGCCCGGAATGGTGAACACCTGCTCGGTCAGCACCGCCCCGCCCAGCAGCTCGCCGAACAGCAACGTGGTGAGGGTGATCACCGGCACCAGCGCATTGCGAAAGGCGTGCTTCAGGATCACCGCTTTCGGCAGCAGCCCCTTAGCGCGCGCGGTGCGGATGTAATCCGCTTTCAGCACCGCAATCATCGACGCGCGGGTATGGCGCATCAGCGTCGCCGCCAGGCCGGTTCCGAGCACGGACGCGGGCAGCAGCAATGTCCGCAGGTTCTGGATCGGATCTTCACTGAACGGCACATAACCGGACGCAGGCAACCATTGCAGGTTTACTGAAAAGACCAGAATCAGCAGGATCCCCAGCCAGAAGTGCGGTATTGAGATCCCCGAGATCGCCACAAAGTTCGCCCCGTGATCGACCCAGCTGTTTTTGTTCACCGCCGCGAGGATCCCCATGCTGATACCAAACACCAGCGCGATAATCATCGCCAGCAGCGACAGTTCCAGCGTGACCGGCAGCTTGCTGGCAATCAGTTGCGTGACCGGCTCATGAGTGCGTAAGGAGACACCCAGATCGCCTTGCAGCGCCCGCGTCAGCCAGTTGAAATACTGCACGGGGATCGGCGCGTCCAGATTCAGCTCAGCACGCAGCTGGGCGATCACCGCCGGATTGCGTTCCTCCCCGGCCATGGCAATCAGCGGATCGCCAGGCAGCAGCTTTTGCAGGCCGAACACCATAATGCTCACCAGCAGCAGAGTGGGTATAGCCAGCAGCAGACGTTTGCAAATCAGTTCCAGCATGGGTTCTCCTCAGGAGGTTTATTTCGCCAGCGTTAAGCCAGCCAGACGCACAATGCCGTCCGGGTACGCTTTAAAGCCCTGCACGCGCTTGTTCAGGCCAAAAATGCGCGGTTCGAAGTAAAGGTATGCAATCGGCATATCGGTCTGAAGCTGCTTCACAACCTTGTCATACAGCGGCTGGCGGGCGGCCTGATCGGTGCTCTGACGCGCCTGCGTTAGCCATTCATCCACCTGAGCATTGCTGTAGTGGCCGTCGTTGAGGGTGCCTTTGCTGTTGATAAAGCCGTAGATGCTGCCATCTGGATCCGGGCGACCCGACCAGCCGGAGAAGCTCAACTGGTAGTCACCGCTCTGCTGGCGATCCAGCAGCGTGGCGAACTCGGTCATTTGCAGGTTCAGGTTAAAGCCCGCCTCTGCCACCATCGCCTGCAATACCTGGCCCACCTGCTGCGAGGTTGGGTTGTTCGGCACCAGTAGATTGACGGTCAGCGGCGCGGTGACGCCTGCGGCTTTCAGCAGCGCTTTGGCTTTGTCGACGTCACGCGGGGGAACCGGAAGATTGACGTGATACGGGCTTACCGGCGAAAACGCCTGGTTTGCCGGAGTGTAAAGCCCTTCGAACACTACCTGGTTTAAAGCATCGCGATCGATGGCCTGGGAAAATGCTTCACGCACGCGGGCATCTTTGAAGGGATCGTTCGCCGGGACTTTGCCATTGTTAATATTGAAGGTGATGCCCTGGTATCCGAGGCCCGTCACCTTCGCCAGCGCCAGCTTGCTGTCGGCTTCGACGGTTTTGACGTCGCTGGCGGCAATGCCTTCGGTCAGGTCGAGATCGCCCGCGCGCAGGTTCGCCAGGCGCACGGAGGCATCCGGGATCGGCAGATAGATAATTTTATCGAAGTGGTAGGCGTCTTTGTTCCAGTAGTTGTCGAAGCGGGTCAGCACAATGCGGTCCTGCGACACGCGGCTGTCGAATTTATAGGGGCCGGAACAGACCGGATGGGCGGCAAAATCGGCTTTTTTCGCGGCTTCCGGCGCCATCATTGCGCCTGCGCGATCGGTGAGCTGCATCAGAAGTGCGGCATCCGGCGTTTTCAGGTGCAGGGCTATCTGCATCGGGCCGGTGACCTCCACCGACTCAACGGAAGAGAGTTCACTTTTACGCAGAGAGCCTTTTAGCGTCAGGGCCCGGTCGAGGTTGTATTTCGCGGCGGCGGCATCGAATTTTTCACCGTCGTGGAAGGCCACGCCTTCACGGAGATCCAGGGTCAGCGTTTTGCCGTCATCGCTCCACGCCCAGGATTTCGCCAGTCCCGGCACCACCTTGAGGTGCTCGTCCACGTCCACCAGCCGGTCACACAGGGAGGCAAAGACGAAGCGGCCATAATAGGTACGCGCCAGATGCGGGTCCAGCATGTCCGGATCTGCACCCAGGCCGATTCGCAGCACGCTTTCAGAATGGGCGGGCAGCGCCGCACCAAGCAACATAACACTTCCCAGTACGGTCAAAAGAGAATTACGCATTGTCATTATCATGAGTTCCTTGAAGGAAGGGAGGAGTGAGTAGCCGCGTGTTCAAACAGCGCGCGGCGGCGCAAAAATGCGGCGGATGGCGGTGCGATCTGGATAACGCTGCGATCGCGGTTAATCTCCTGCCAGCGGTGGCAGGCGACCTGACGCCCGCCGTCGATGAACTGATTAATCGGCTCGACCTGGCGGCATTCATCGGTAACGTAGGGGCAACGGGTGTGGAAACGGCAGCCGGAGGGCGGATTAGCCGGGTTCGGTAAATCCCCCTGCAACAGCGGCGCATCCCGCGCTACGCCTGGCTGCATTTGCGGTGCTGAGGCGATTAACGCCTGAGTATAAGGATGCAGCGGCGCGTCGAAGATATCGTCGACGGTGGCCAGCTCGACGATTTGCCCAAGATACATCACCGCCACGCGGTCGCTCATATGACGGATAACCGCCAGACCGTGGGCGACGATCACCATCGTTAGCCCCAACTGGTGCTTCAGGCTTTCCAGTAAATTGACCACCTGTGCCTGGACGGAAACATCCAGTGCGGAAACCGGTTCATCGCCCAGCAGCAGCTTTGGACCTGACGCCAGCGCGCGCGCAATGCCGATACGCTGACGCTGCCCGCCGGAAAATTCGTGCGGATAACGTCCGGCCCAGGCCGCGGGCAAGCCGACCGTCCTGAGCAGCTCGGCGACCTGGTACTGGCGATCCGCTTTTTTCATGTTCTGGTGCAGCCACAGCGGCTCACCGACAATCTGTTCTACCGTCATGCGCGGGTTCAGCGAGGCGAAGGGATCCTGAAAGATGATCTGTAGCTCACGCCGGAGCTGGTTCAGACGTGCGCCTGAGGCGTGGGTGATCTCCTCACCCTGATAAAATACGCGCCCTTCGCTGGCGCCCAGCAGGCGCAGCAGCAGACGGCCGAGGGTGGATTTCCCGGAACCTGATTCGCCGACAATAGCCAGCGTTTCGCCTGGCAGCACCGACAGTGAAACGCGGTCAACAGCCGTGACAAAGCGGGCCGGCGTAAACAGTTTTTTCGGGCCGGGGAAAAGCTTGCTCAGATCCCGGGCTTCAAGAATGGGCGTGGTCATGCAATTTCTCCCAGGGCAATGTGTTGTTCCAGCGGCACGCGGAAGCAGGCAACCTGATGACCCGTGCCGAGCATAGTGAGCGGTGGTTTTTCAGCATGACAGCGCGTCTGCGCGAAGGGACACCGGGTGGCGAAGCGGCAGCCCTGAGGCATAGATTCCGGCAGCGGGACCGATCCGGGAATGGTGGAAAGCTGGCCCTTGCGTACGCCAAGGGAGGGGATCGAGCCCATCAGGCCAATTGTGTACGGGTGCTGCGGGTCGGCAAATATCGCCTCGACGCTTCCCTGCTCTACTACCTGGCCGGCATACATCACCGCCACCTGCTGCGCCACTTCGGCCACCACGCCTAAATCGTGGGTGATCATCAGCACCGCCGTGCCCGTTTCTTCTTTTAAGGTATTGAGCAGAGCGAGAATTTGCGCCTGAATGGTCACGTCCAGAGCGGTAGTGGGTTCGTCAGCGATCAGTAATTTGGGATGGTTTATCAGCGCCATCGCAATCATCACGCGCTGGCGCATCCCCCCGGAAAGCTGATGCGGGTAAGCCTTAAGGCGCATCTCTGCGGCCGGGATCTGCACCTTCTCCAGGATCTGTAGCGCAACCGTCATCGCCTCAGCCCGGGAGATCGTTTGATGGCGCATCACCGCTTCACTGAGCTGATCGCCAAGCGTGAAAACCGGGTTGAGCGAGGTCATGGGCTCTTGGAATATCATCGCCAGCTCGCTGCCGCGCAGATTGGCATACTCGCGCGGCGAGAGCTTGCGCAGATCGTGGCGGCGGAAGTGCATCTCCCCGCTGACGATCCGGGCGCTGGCAGGCAATAACCCCATCAGCGCCAGGGAAGTGATGCTTTTACCACAGCCGGACTCGCCCACCAGCGCCAGCGTTTCGCCCGCCCTTACCATCAGCGAGATATCTTCGAGCACACTCACCGGCGAGCCCGCGAATTTAACGTTGAGGTTTTGCAGCCGCAGTACGGGAGTGGAATCCTTAAAGGGTATCGTCGTCATAGCGTGGAATCGTCCTCAAGGTGGATAGCCTGAATCAGGGCGGTTTGCAGGCTGAGCAGGTGTTCGCGCATGGCGGCCGCAGCTTCATTAGGCTGGCGATGAATAATCGCTGACATGATTTTGTGATGGTGGTCGTTGTAGTTGTCGACACGTTCGGGGGTGCGGGCAAGCTCGCGTAAATACTGCCAGCCGGGCTCCCGGCGGACGGCATCTATCGCATCGAAAAGCCCTAGCATCAGGCGGTTGCCGGCTGCTTCCGCAATGGCGCGGTGAAAGGCGCTATCCCACAGTTCGTTAAGATCGCGGTCATCCGGGCTGACCTTGTCAATGCGTTCCAGCATGCGCTGCATGAGCGCGAGGTTTTCCCTGGTGGCACGCAGTGCCGCAAGTCGGGCTAAGCCGGGTTCGAGCTGTAGTCGAGCTTCCATGACTTCCAGCAGGTTGGTTTGCTGAACCAATCCCTGAAGCGCCAACGGCTCAACAGGGGCAGCCGGACCAATGAAGGTACCTTTGCCCTGCTTGCGCCAGATCCGCCCTTCTTCTTCCAGCACGTCCAGCGCGCGACGCACTTCGCGTCGTCCTACGCCGAGTGTTTCCGATAGCTCACGTTCAGTGGGCAGCGGAGTGCCTGGTGTTGACTCGTGCTGGTTGATAAGCCCGCGCAACTGGTCAAGCGCGGTGCTGGAATTTGCTAAAACCCGTGAAGGTTTTTCCATATTGGTTCGCTCGCTTTCATCATGACTTTATTTTCATTAACGATAAGTTATTGATATGACGAACTACTTATCGTGCTAATGATTAAGCAATAAGCGAACCAATAACGCATTGGTTCATGAGTTTTCTAAAGAATGACAGGTAACTAAATGATTTCTTATGAATTATTTTTACATAATTATTACATATCAACATGAGGGCAGAAGGTGAGATGGAGACATAATGCACAATAACAGTGCGAATTACGCACCAATAATGTGCATTTGTTAATAAATTGCACTTTGTTTATTAAATTTTTGTTAATGAAAATAGAATGAGAATAGGTGAGTTTTTAGGGGGTATAAAACGACGAAAGCCTGAATCATTTCTGATTCAGGCTTTCTGAATAGTGGCGGAACGGACGGGACTCGAACCCGCGACCCCCTGCGTGACAGGCAGGTATTCTAACCGACTGAACTACCGCTCCACTGTTCCCGTTTGGGGAACGAGGCGAATATTACGGTTTGCCTCGTAACTCGTCAACGCTTTTTCTCAGGTTTTGAATCGTTTGCTGCAAAAATCACCCAAACGGTGATTTAACAAACGTTTCCGCCTTTTTTCACCCACGCCACAGACAGCTTCCGCCCTTCTTCTGAACTAAATCGAGGCGAGATTCGTGGTTCATCAGCTCTTCATCACTGGCTAAAACAACCCGCAGGCGATTCGCCTGACGCACGACCCGCTGAATACCGCCTTCGTCCCGCGTCTGCTGGGATTCATTTTCCATACTGAATTTTATCGACGTTTGCCCGCCGGTCATGGTCAGGTAAACATCGGCCAGGATCTGGGCATCGAGCAATGCGCCGTGCAGGGTTCGCTTGGTGTTGTCTATCTCATAGCGAGAGCACAGGGCATCAAGGCTGTTACGCTTGCCGGGGAACATCTTCCTTGCCAGCGCCAGGCTATCCGTGACTTTACAGAACGTATTGGTCTTTGGAATATCGCGGTTGAGCTTGCTGAACTCATAGTCCATAAAGCCGATATCGAACGACGCGTTATGAATGACAAGTTCTGCACCTCTGATGTAGTCGAGAAATTCATCCGCGACATCGGCGAAGGTGGGCTTATCCAGCAAAAACTCATCGGCAATCCCGTGAACGCCGAACGCTTCCGGATCCACCAGCCGATCGGGTTTGAGGTAAACGTGGAAGTTGTTGCCCGTAAGACGACGGTTCACCACTTCAACGGCACCAATCTCAATGATTTTGTGCCCTTCGTAGTGGGCGCCAATCTGGTTCATACCGGTGGTTTCGGTATCAAGAACAATCTGGCGAGTAATTGCAGTGCTCATAGCGGTCATTTATGTCAGACTTATCGTTTTACTGAACGTTTCAAATACAGGAAGTCTACCAGAGATGCGTAAACAGGTAGAAATTTTCACCGATGGATCTTGTCTCGGTAACCCAGGGCCCGGCGGCTATGGCGCCATTATGCGCTATCGCCAGCATGAAAAAACATTTAGTGAAGGCTATTTCCTGACCACCAACAACCGCATGGAGTTGATGGCGGCCATCGTGGCGCTGGAAGCCTTAAAAGAACATTGTGACGTGGTGCTGAGTACCGACAGCCAGTATGTTCGCCAGGGCATTACCCAATGGATCCACAACTGGAAAAAGCGCGGCTGGAAAACGGCAGAGAAAAAACCCGTCAAGAATGTCGATCTCTGGAAGCGTCTTGATGCCGCCCTCGGTCAGCACGAAATCAAATGGGAGTGGGTAAAGGGGCACGCCGGTCACCCTGAAAACGAACGCTGTGACGAGCTGGCTCGCGCGGCGGCATCAAACCCAACCCATGAGGATGCAGGTTATCAACCTGAATCCTGATCACGGTTTTTTGTACTGCCGCGTGGCACCCACGGTCTGGCGGATCCGCGTTTTTGATTTGCTTTGCTTCATTGGGTTGAGCGTAAGTGGGATCGTCCTCTTACGCGCGACAATAAATTGCATGCAGCCCAGCGCGGGTAAATGGGTACTTAATAAGACCCCGCCTTTACGCGTCCAGGGGATGACCTGAAAACCCCCGTAGCTCAGCACTTCGAAATTTAACAGTGAAAGCCAGTCCAGCTGGCGCATCATAGTAAACATCCGGCTGTTATACGGCGGCGTGCGGCGCAGCACGGGCGTTAGCTTGCGCAGCCCCATCAGACTCAGCGGATTAAAACCGCTCAGGATCAGCCAGCCGTCGTCAATCAACACGCGGTCGGCTTCCCGCAGCAGACGATGGGGATCGCTACACCAGGGCAGCGCATGGGCGAGCAGACAGGCATCAATGGATTTTTCCGCAAAAGGCAAATGCAGCGGATCAGCCTTCACCTGAACCGGGGAGCCATTAAGCGATACGCTAACCTGATGCGAGATAGCGCAGCTTTCGGTATTGATTTCTGCGCTCAGATTGCCAATCTTAAGCAGGTGAAAACCATACATTTTCGCGAGCCAGGGTTTAAGCTGAAGTTCTAAGGCCTCGCGATAATATTCACCCCAGGGCAACTCTGCCCAACGTTCCGGTGGTGCGACAGTCTGAGGTATCCTTGCCGGTTTCATCAAAACACCCGCCACGCTATAAGAGGTAATGCATGAATCTTATCAGTATTTCCGCCTTTCAGGACAATTACATCTGGGTTTTAGTCGATGACGATCGCAGATGCATCATTGTTGATCCCGGCGAATCCGTACCGATCCTGCACGCGATAGAAGAAAACGACTGGCAGCCTGAAGCGATCCTCCTTACCCATCACCATCACGATCATGTCGGCGGTGTTCCCGATCTCCTTGCGCGCTATCCCCATATTCCCGTCTACGGACCAGCAGAGACACAGGATAAGGGTACGACGCAAGTTATCGAAGAAGGCGAAAGTATCTTCATCCTCGGGTGCGAGTTTTCCGTATTTGCTACGCCAGGTCACACTTCCGGTCATCTCTGTTTCTACAGCAAACCTTATCTTTTTTGTGGCGACACGCTGTTTTCCGGCGGCTGTGGAAGGCTGTTTGAAGGCACGCCAGAACAGATGTATCAATCTTTACAAAAAATTAATGCGCTGCCAGCCGACACCGTAATTTGTTGCGCACATGAGTATACATTAGTGAATATGAAGTTTGCTGCAAGCGTACTACCAGAGGATCGGGCGATTCAGGATTATTACCAGAAAGTGAAGGAGTTACGTGCAAAAAACCAAAAAACACTCCCCGTAATTCTGAAAAATGAGCGACAAATAAATTTATTTTTAAGAACGAATGACGTTGATTTAATTAATAAAATTAATCAAGAAACAAATTTGTTACAACCTGAAGCGCGATTTGCATGGTTAAGGTCAAAGAAAGATAACTTCAGATAATTGCGGGTTGCCTTTTCAAAATTTCGCCGTTATCATCGCTCGTCTTTTAAGCAACTATTGACACACACATGAAGGCAAAAGCGATATTACTCGCCTCTGTCCTGCTTGTAGGTTGCCAGTCACAAAACGGCAGCAACGTACAACAGCACGCACAGAGCCTTTCTGCGGCTGGTCAAGGGGAAGCAGGGAAGTTTACGAGTCAGGCGCGATGGTTGGACGATGGGACATCCTTCGCGCAGGAACAAGACTTGTGGGCCTCTATTGGCGACGAGCTAAAGATGGGAATTCCGGAAAACAGCCGGATTCGCGAACAGAAACAGAAGTATTTGAGAAATAAGAGCTATCTCCACGATGTAACATTACGGGCAGAGCCGTATATGTACTGGATAGCAGGGCAAGTTAAGAAACGTAACATGCCTATGGAACTGGTACTACTACCCATAGTGGAGAGCGCTTTTGACCCGCACGCGACGTCTGGCGCCAATGCAGCAGGCATCTGGCAGATCATTCCGAGCACAGGGCGAAATTATGGTTTAAAGCAGACCCGCAACTACGATGCGCGTCGTGATGTTGTCGCTTCAACGACAGCCGCTCTCGACATGATGCAACGTCTGAACAAGATGTTTGACGGCGACTGGTTATTGACTGTCGCGGCGTATAACAGTGGTGAAGGTCGTGTACTGAAGGCAATGAAAGCGAATAAAGCGCGTGGAAAATCCACAGACTTCTGGTCGCTCTCACTGCCACAGGAAACAAAGATTTACGTACCGAAAATGCTGGCATTGAGTGACATTCTCAAGAACAGCAAACGTTACGGTGTACAACTGCCAACACCAGACGAAAGTCGTGCACTGGCGCGTGTCCGCCTCAGCAGCCCTGTTGATATTCAACAGGTTGCCGATATGACGGGTATGTCGGTAAGTAAGCTTAAAACCTTTAATGCAGGTGTTAAAGGCTCCACGCTGGGTGCAAGCGGCCCGCGCTATGTGATGGTTCCGCAGAAACACGCGGAGCAGTTACGTGAGTCTTTAGCTTCGGGTGAAATTGCAGCCGTTCAGTCTACGCTGATTGCTGATACGTCGCCTGTAAGCAGCCGCAGCTATAAGGTGCGTTCAGGTGATACGCTTTCAGGTATTGCATCACGTCTTGGCGTGAATACGAAAGATCTCCAGCAGTGGAATAATCTGCGCGGATCCGGTCTGAAAGTGGGTCAAACGCTGACCGTAGGTGCAGGTAGCAGCGCACAGCGTCTCGCTAAAAACAGCGATAGCATTACCTATCGCGTACGTAAAGGCGACTCGCTGTCCAGTATTGCTAAGCGTCACGGCGTAAACATCAAAGATGTGATGCGCTGGAACAACGATACTGACAACCTGCAACCTGGCGACCAGCTGACGTTGTTTGTGAAAAACAGCGCTACGCCAGATTCCTGATAGTACGATCGCTTATTAAAAAGGCACCGATTCCCCTCGGTGCCTTTTTTGTTTATCCCGCTTTTTGCGCTTCAGCCATAATGGTGTCGCTGGTAAACGAACCATCGTCATGCAATTCAAAGTACGCCTTGACGTCAGCAGAGGCACTCTCCTGATACAATCGGATCGCCTGAGTTAATGCCTCCGGTGTGCGCATCCGTGCAATCCATGACGTGAACTCCAGCGACAAACGGTCGGTTATCAATGAGCGTGAAATCAAGCCAGCTTCGGTGATAAACGTAAGCCACTCTCCACTGGAGTAGTTTTGCACGTGCGAGGTATCACGCAGCGCTTCAACCGTCTGGAGCCAGATATTCCGTACCGGATGCCCGGGAGACATCACGTCCATGATGATGAATATTCCGCCCGGTTTGAGTACGCGTTTCACTTCCCGTAATGCCTGCCCCACATCATGCCAGTGGTGTGCAGAGTAACGGCTAATCACAGCCTCAAAGGATGCATCCTCAAAGGGTAAAGATTCAGCGTAGCCCTGGCGCGTCGTGACGTTATTCAGCCCTTTCGCTTTCGCCGCTTCAGCAACCACATCCAGCATCTGGCTCGATAAGTCATACGCCGTCACCTGAGCAACCTGCTGTGCGGCGGTAAAACTGGCGTGCCCCGCTCCGCAGCCTAAGTCCAGCACGTGCGCGTCAGGAAACGCGGCGAGCCGTTCGCCGAGACGTACCAGATCGCGGCCAGAGGCATGTACGGCACTGCTCAGGTAGGCACTTGCCTGAGAACCAAACTGTTTTTCGACGTTGTCATGATGGGAGTGTGTTGTTGTCATGTTGCTGTCCTTTTATGGGTTAAAAAATAAAGGGCAGCACCCGCACAGGCCTGCCCCACGGCAGACCTGACGCACCATTATTTATCAGGTTTGCCGGGACTGAATTCGACTAGTAGAGGATTATGATCGGAGGCGCGCGTCACCAGAACGGAGGCGTCGTGCACGCTTAAACCCCGATAGAAGACAAAATCGAGAGGACGACCAAACGCTTTCTTGCGCTGGTCATCGTTAAAACGAACTTCACGCAGCGACATTTCACGCGCGAAGCGGTACAACGCGTTCATACGCGGACGGCTCCAGGCATTGAAGTCCCCGGCCATAATGATCGGCCCACTGTGATGAGCAATCTGATCGCCGATGGGAAGTAACTGCTTACTGTACACATCAACACCCAGGCTGAAGTTCACCGCATGAATGTTTACCACCATCAGCAGACGGGTGTCGGGCAACGGATAGACCGTGACCAGCGCTGATTTTGCCAGACGCAGGATCGGCTCACGTTCACGCAGCGGGCAGCAATAGACCGGATGTGCGGCTGAAAGGGTCATCACCCCGGAAGGATGCTGTGGCAGAACAAAGGCAGGCACCTGATCGGCTGCAAGATAGTTCGTCGTTGCAAACCTGACCAGTTCAGGCGTGGTTTGCGCCTCCTGTAACAGAACCAGATGCGCATCTTTACCAAAATTTTGAAGTACGGATAACCACTCCGCACGCTGTTGCTTAAAGATGTTCCACACCAGTACGCGAATTTTTTCGTCACTGCTTAATGGAGTGCCCGCTGGTAATGCCTGGCTAAGGCTCGCAAACGACCCCGGAGGCAAGATCCTCTCCGCAGGCATTCCGGCAACATAACGCATGGCATAGGTATTTTTTCGCACTTTTGGAAACGGCCTCTGTAACATGAACCAGCCCGGAAAACGGACTGGTTCTAATGTTATAGGGATTTTAGGTCACACTTTCAACGCAATTACTGAGAAACCGCTTTCCAGTTTTGTAAGCAAGCACTTACTGATACTTATCCAAGTGCGACGCGAGCGGGTTTATCAAGCCGTCCACTGAGACCAATAAGGAGGAAAGCGATAAGCACAATTACCGCACCAATCCATGGCGTTTGGGTTAATCCAACATGTTCAACCACCTGCCCACCGATAACCGAACCGAGTGCGATACCGATATTAAATGCGGCGATATTCAGCCCAGATGCGACATCCACCGCATTAGGCGTATAACGTTCGGCTTTCTGCACAACATATACCTGCAATCCCGGCACATTACCAAAAGCGAATATCCCCATAACCAACACCGTTACCAGCGCGGCGTATTGCATCGATGCGGTGAACTGGAAAATCATCAGCAGGGCAACCAGGGCGGCGAAGATGAATTTCAGCGCCGGTACCGCACCATGCTTATCCGCAAGCTTGCCGCCCCAGATATTGCCGATTGCGACGGAGATACCGTAGCCCAGTAAAATCCAGCTCACCGCGCCCGGAGAAAAACCAGCCAGTTCCTGCATCATCGGTGCAAGGAAGGTGAACGCAGTGAACACACCTCCATAACCCAGGGCCGTAACGGCATAGATCAGCAGCAGGCGCGGGTGTGTCAGAACTTTAACCTGATCGCTCAGGCTGGCGCTCGCGCGTCCCGGAATACTGGAGGGCACCAGCAGCAGGCTGGCTACCAGAGCAATCACGCCCAACAGCGATACCGCTAGGAAGGTTTCACGCCAGCCAAAATGTTGTCCGATAAACGTTCCTAACGGCACGCCGGTGACCAGCGCGACGGTTAAGCCACCAAACATAATCGCAATGGCTGACGCCGCTTTCTCTTTTGGCACCAGGCTGGTTGCAATCGTGGAACCGATGGAGAAGAAGACACCGTGCGCGAGGCCTGTCAGCAGGCGGGCAATGACCAGCGTGGAGTAATCCGGTGACTGCCACGCCAGAATATTGCCAGCGGTGAAGAGCACCATCAGGGCAACTAACAGTTGTTTACGTGGAAAGCGTCCAGTCAGTGCGGTCAGCACAGGCGCCCCAACAGCGACGCCTAACGCGTAAATAGATACCAGCAGCCCGGCAGAAGGCAGCGAGATAGCTAGTTGTTCAGCAATGGTAGGAACAAGTCCTACAATAACAAATTCGGTCGTGCCAATTGCGAAGGCACTGATCGTCAGGGCAAGAAGCGCCAGTGGCATAAAATACTCCGTCTCTTCAGGATTAAGATGACAGGCAGTATGCGCCAGTGTTTAAATAACAAAAATGGTTAGAATCTCAATAGAATTTTGCAGGTGATGCAATAATGAAAGCCACATCGGAAGAACTGACTGTCTTCGTTGCCGTTGTTGAAAGCGGCAGCTTCAGCCGTGCTGCCGAACAGCTCGGGCAGGCGAACTCCGCCATCAGCCGCTCGGTGAAAAAGCTGGAGATGAAGCTCGGGGTGAGTCTGCTCAACAGAACAACGCGGCAGCTCAGCCTGACGGAAGAAGGTGAACGTTATTTTCGACGCGTGCAGTCCGTTTTGCAGGAGATGGCGGCAGCAGAAACGGAAATCATGGAATCACGCAGCACGCCGCGTGGGCTGCTGCGCATAGATGCGGCGACGCCGGTCGTGCTGCATTTCCTGATGCCGTTGATTAAACCCTTTCGCGAACGCTACCCGGAGATGACCCTGTCTCTGGTCTCTTCTGAGACGTTTATTAACCTGATTGAGCGTAAAGTTGATGTGGCGATCCGCGCGGGAACCCTGACGGATTCAAGTTTACGCGCTCGCCCTCTGTTCACCAGCTACCGCAAAATTATCGCGTCACCGCAATATATTGCAGAGCATGGCAAACCTGAGACCGTTGAGGAGCTGAAGCAGCACCTGTGCCTGGGCTTTACGGAACCTGTCTCGCTGAACACCTGGCCCGTGGCCTGTCATGACGGACAACTTCATGAGATCACCTGCGGACTTTCGTCTAATAGCGGGGAAACGCTGAAACAGCTATGTCTTGAAGGAAACGGGATCGCCTGTTTATCAGACTATATGATTGATAAGGAAATAGCCGCGGGCCAGCTAGTTGAGCTAATGGCTGACAAACGCTTACCTGTAGAGATGCCTTTTAGCGCGGTGTATTACAGTGACAGAGCGGTAAGTACGCGCATACGCGCATTTATCGACTTCCTTAGTGAGCATATAAAAACAGCTCCCGGAGGAGCTGTATGAGGGTTTAAAGGCACAGAGGGAGGGTTTTTACTAATCCCAGTTAGGTGCTAACCCTTCGGGACTGACCAGACGATCGTTGCATTCCAGTGCAGCGAACGCTTTTTTATCTTCATCATCGAGCTGGAGATCCCATGCTAACAGGTTACTTGCCAGGTTTTCACGTTTGGTTGAAGACGGGATCACGGCATATCCTTCACCTATCGCCCATGCCAGGATCACCTGTGCAGCTGTTGCATTGTGTTTTTCAGCGATGCGTGCAATCACTTCATCTTTCAGGGCCTTACCATATGCCAGCGTCATGTACGAGGTGATGTGAATGCCATGCTGTTTCGCCCAGTCCACAACTTTGCGGTTTTGCAGGTAAGGAGAGAGTTCAATCTGGTTAGTAGCAATATTCTCTTTACCCACTGCGGCAATGGCTTTTTCCATCAATGGGATAGTGAAATTCGAGATACCAATTTCACGCGTCAAGCCCTGCTCTTTTGCTTCCAGCAGCGCCTGCATGAACTCTTCTACGGAGACGGCATCGCCAGGTGATGGCCAGTGGATCAGCGTCAGATCAACATAGTCAGTACGCAGCTTTTTCAGACTTTCCTTCAGGCTTGGGATCAGTTTGTCTTTGCTGAGGTTCTCAATCCAGATTTTGGTGGTGATGAAAAGCTCATGGCGCGGTACGCCGCTCTCCTCGATAGCCTGACCTACGGCAGCTTCGTTGTCATAAATCTGCGCCGTATCAATAGCGCGATAGCCCAACTCGAGTGCGGTTTTAACAGATGCGATAACAACGTCGTCCTTCAGGCGAAAAGTGCCCAGACCCAGTGCAGGGATAGTCATATCATTCCTCAATCGTTATGTTCGTAAACTGAGGAGGATTATCGCTGTGGTTGTTATGTCGAAAAAGATCGTAAAACGCAGAGGATTTTTGCTAATTTCGCAATAGTTAAACGACAGAAAAGAAAAAAGCCCTGAGCGTTAGCTCAGGGCTTTTAATAAGTGGCGGAACGGACGGGACTCGAACCCGCGACCCCCTGCGTGACAGGCAGGTATTCTAACCGACTGAACTACCGCTCCACCGAATACTTCTGTAACCACCGGATTAATGCACCGGCTTACTACTTAATTTGATGCCTGGCAGTTCCCTACTCTCACATGGGGAGACCCCACACTACCATCGGCGCTACGGCGTTTCACTTCTGAGTTCGGCATGGGGTCAGGTGGGACCACCGCGCTAAAGCCGCCAGGCAAATTCTGTTAATCTGTATCAGGCTGAAAATCGTGTCTGTCTCTCTTCGCCGAAACAGCTTCGGCGTTGTAAGGTTAAGCCTCACGGTTCATTAGTATCGGTTAGCTCAACGCATCGCTGCGCTTACACACCCGACCTATCAACGTCGTAGTCTTCAACGTTCCTTCAGGAGACTCAAGGTCTCAGGGAGAACTCATCTCGGGGCAAGTTTCGTGCTTAGATGCTTTCAGCACTTATCTCTTCCGCATTTAGCTACCGGGCAGTGCCATTGGCATGACAACCCGAACACCAGTGATGCGTCCACTCCGGTCCTCTCGTACTAGGAGCAGCCCCCCTCAATTCTCCAGCGCCCACGGCAGATAGGGACCGAACTGTCTCACGACGTTCTAAACCCAGCTCGCGTACCACTTTAAATGGCGAACAGCCATACCCTTGGGACCTACTTCAGCCCCAGGATGTGATGAGCCGACATCGAGGTGCCAAACACCGCCGTCGATATGAACTCTTGGGCGGTATCAGCCTGTTATCCCCGGAGTACCTTTTATCCGTTGAGCGATGGCCCTTCCATTCAGAACCACCGGATCACTATGACCTGCTTTCGCACCTGCTCGCGCCGTCACGCTCGCAGTCAAGCTGGCTTATGCCATTGCACTAACCTCCTGATGTCCGACCAGGATTAGCCAACCTTCGTGCTCCTCCGTTACTCTTTGGGAGGAGACCGCCCCAGTCAAACTACCCACCAGACACTGTCCGCAACCCGGATCACGGGTCTACGTTAGAACACCAGCCATTAAAGGGTGGTATTTCAAGGTTGGCTCCACGCAGACTGGCGTCCACGCTTCAAAGCCTCCCACCTATCCTACACATCAAGGACCAGTGTTCAGTGTCAAGCTATAGTAAAGGTTCACGGGGTCTTTCCGTCTTGCCGCGGGTACACTGCATCTTCACAGCGAGTTCAATTTCACTGAGTCTCGGGTGGAGACAGCCTGGCCATCATTACGCCATTCGTGCAGGTCGGAACTTACCCGACAAGGAATTTCGCTACCTTAGGACCGTTATAGTTACGGCCGCCGTTTACCGGGGCTTCGATCAAGAGCTTCGCGTTGCCGCTAACCCCATCAATTAACCTTCCGGCACCGGGCAGGCGTCACACCGTATACGTCCACTTTCGTGTTTGCACAGTGCTGTGTTTTTAATAAACAGTTGCAGCCAGCTGGTATCTTCGACTGATTTCAGCTCCGTCCGCAGGGACTTCACCTACATATCAGCGTGCCTTCTCCCGAAGTTACGGCACCATTTTGCCTAGTTCCTTCACCCGAGTTCTCTCAAGCGCCTTGGTATTCTCTACCTGACCACCTGTGTCGGTTTGGGGTACGATTTCGTGTTACCTGATGCTTAGAGGCTTTTCCTGGAAGCAGGGCATTTATCACTTCAGCACCGTAGTGCCTCGTCATCACACCTCAGCGTTAATAAGGTACCGGATTTACCTGGAACCTCCGCCTACATGCTTAAACCGGGACAACCGTCGCCCGGCTGACATAGCCTTCTCCGTCCCCCCTTCGCAGTAACACCAAGTACAGGAATATTAACCTGTTTCCCATCGACTACGCCTTTCGGCCTCGCCTTAGGGGTCGACTCACCCTGCCCCGATTAACGTTGGACAGGAACCCTTGGTCTTCCGGCGAGCGGGCTTTTCACCCGCTTTATCGTTACTTATGTCAGCATTCGCACTTCTGATACCTCCAGCATGCCTCACAGCACACCTTCAACGGCTTACAGAACGCTCCCCTACCCAACAACACATAGTGTCGCTGCCGCAGCTTCGGTGCATGGTTTAGCCCCGTTACATCTTCCGCGCAGGCCGACTCGACCAGTGAGCTATTACGCTTTCTTTAAATGATGGCTGCTTCTAAGCCAACATCCTGGCTGTCTGTGCCTTCCCACATCGTTTCCCACTTAACCATGACTTTGGGACCTTAGCTGGCGGTCTGGGTTGTTTCCCTCTTCACGACGGACGTTAGCACCCGCCGTGTGTCTCCCGTGATAACATTCTTCGGTATTCGTAGTTTGCATCGGGTTGGTAAGCCGGGATGGCCCCCTAGCCGAAACAGTGCTCTACCCCCGAAGATGAGTTCACGAGGCGCTACCTAAATAGCTTTCGGGGAGAACCAGCTATCTCCCGGTTTGATTGGCCTTTCACCCCCAGCCACAGGTCATCCGCTAATTTTTCAACATTAGTCGGTTCGGTCCTCCAGTTAGTGTTACCCAACCTTCAACCTGCCCATGGCTAGATCACCGGGTTTCGGGTCTATACCCTGCAACTTAACGCCCAGTTAAGACTCGGTTTCCCTTCGGCTCCCCTATACGGTTAACCTTGCTACAGAATATAAGTCGCTGACCCATTATACAAAAGGTACGCAGTCACCCCATAAAGAGGCTCCCACTGCTTGTACGTACACGGTTTCAGGTTCTTTTTCACTCCCCTCGCCGGGGTTCTTTTCGCCTTTCCCTCACGGTACTGGTTCACTATCGGTCAGTCAGGAGTATTTAGCCTTGGAGGATGGTCCCCCCATATTCAGACAGGATACCACGTGTCCCGCCCTACTCTTCGAGTTCACAACCTGTGCATTTTCGTGTACGGGACTATCACCCTGTACCGTCGGACTTTCCAGACCGTTCCACTAACACACAAGCTGATTCAGACTCCGGGCTGCTCCCCGTTCGCTCGCCGCTACTGGGGGAATCTCGGTTGATTTCTTTTCCTCGGGGTACTTAGATGTTTCAGTTCCCCCGGTTCGCCTCGTTAACCTATGTATTCAGTTAACGATAGTGCAACGGATTGCACTGGGTTTCCCCATTCGGACATCGCCGGGTCAAAGGTTCATATCACCTCGCCGGCGCTTTTCGCAGATTAGCACGTCCTTCATCGCCTCTGACTGCCAGGGCATCCACCGTGTACGCTTAGTCGCTTAACCTCACAACCCGAAGATGTTTCACTTCATGATTGCGAAAATTTGAGAGACTCGAACACACATGAGCTGTGTGTCGTTTCAATTTTCAGCTTGATCCAGAT